>NZ_JBMMMZ010000005.1:0-64603 GCF_049725035.1 Streptomyces sp. XH2
CAGCATGACGATGGAGTCCTTGCCGCCGGAGAACAACAGCACCGGCCGCTCGAACTCCCCCGCCACCTCCCTGAAGACGTGCACCGCCTCCGACTCCAGCACATCCAGATGCGACAACGCATACGGAACGCCGGGAGCGCTTCCGCTCATGCGAGCTCCTCGGCCTGCAGGAGCCGGAGCACAGCGCGCGCCGACTCCTCGACGCCCTGTTCGTGTGCGGCGATCCGCAGGTCCGGGTCGGCCGGCGCCTCGTACGGATCGTCCACGCCCGTCAGCCCGGACAGCTCGCCCGCGGCCTGCTTCGCGTACAGGCCCTTCACGTCGCGGGCCGCGCACACCTCCAGCGGAGTGGCGACGTGCACCTCCAGGTATGCGGTGCCAGAGCTTTCGTGGCGTTTGCGCACGGCTTCCCTGCTGTCTGCATAGGGGGCGATGACCGGTACCAGGGCGACGATGCCGTTGCGGGCCAGCACCTCGGCGAGCAGGCCGACACGCTGGACGTTGGTGTACCGGTCCTCGCGCGAGAAGCCCAGGTCCGCGGTGAGGACCGCGCGGTTCTCGTCGCCGTCGAGCACCTCCACCCGGCGGCCGTCGCCGCGCAGCCGCGCGGCCAGCGCCCGGGCGATGGTCGTCTTGCCCGCGCTCGGCAGACCCGTCAGCCACACGGTGGCCCCCGGCCAGCACGTGCAGAAGGGGTGGAAGGAAGGAGAGGAGAAGGAATGAGAGGTGGTCATCCGTCGCTCCCGGTTCGCCGAGTCGTGGTGTAAGCGATGTGTGCCCGGTCCGGCACCGGCCGGCACAGGACGCGTCCCACGACGGAGGCGAGGAGTGCGTGGGCCCGTTCGGGGCCGGGCGGGTCCTCGTCCGTCGTGCGCCAGGCCACCATGCCGTCCGGCCGTACGAGTACGGCTCCCCCGGGCCCGGTCCCGCAGACCGTGGCGAAGGTTGCGGAGGGGTCGTGGAGGTCGCCTCCGCCGGCGGCCACGTGCAGGCCGCGTACGGGGAGCCCGGTCGCGTCGGCGAGCCGGTCGGCCGCCCGCGCCCAGGCGGGGTGGGCCGAGAGGAGGGTGAGGCGGCCGTGGCAGAGGTCAAGTGTGGAGACCTCGGTGCCCGCGGCGGTGCGCAGCCACAGGTGGGGCAGCCGGGTGCCGGGATCCGCCGTCAGGGCGAAGACCTCGGGAAACGCCGGACCGGGCGGGGCGCCGAGGACGGCCGTGGAGCGGTAGCGGTATCCCATGATCAGGGTCCGGGGGTCGCAGAGGACCGCGCCGCCCAAGTCCTGCGTGGGTACGCCGTCGAGGAGCATGGACTGCTGTGCCGTGGCGCTTCCCACGGGCCGGCGTTCCTGGTCGTAGGTGGCGAGGAGTCCGGGTCCGGCCCAGGAGCCGGTGACCGCGGCGAGTTTCCAGGCCAGGTTGTGGGCGTCCTGGAAGCCGACGTTGGATCCGTAGCCGCCCGACGGGGGGTGCAGGTGTGCCGCGTCGCCGACGAGGAAGACCGGTCCGCTGCTGTAGCGTGCCGCGATGCGGTGCCGGGCCCTCCAGTGGAAGACGATATGTATCTCCGCGTCGGCCTGTTCGTCACCGATCGCGGCCAGGACCAGGGCGCGGCAGGTCCGTTCCGTGTAGGTGCCGTCCGGCTCGGCGAGCGCCGGGTCGTGGTCCACCGCGGCGCACCAGTGGCCGGGGGTGTTGAGTTCCATCACCGCGCCGTCGAACCCCGGGTTGCGGATCATGCACATGAAGAACCTGCGGGTCCGGTCCCACGCGCCGGGGGCGGCGCGGAAGAGCACGCTCACGCGGTGGGCGAGCGTGCCGTGTCCCTCGCGGGTGATGCCGACGCGTTCGGCGATGCGTCCGTGGGCGCCGTCGGCGGCGACGACGTACCGGGCGTCGACGGTGTAGGTGTGCCCCGTGGCGGCGGCGCGGATCCGGGCGCGGGCGCCGTCGGGGCCGGTGCGCAGGCCGGTGAGCTCGTGCCCGAAGCGTACGTCGGCGCCGTTGCGGGCGGCGGCCTCGGCGAGCAGGGGTTCCATGCGGTCCTGGCCGCACCAGAAGGGGGCGCAGGGGCCGGGGACGGCCAGTTCCTCCTCGCCGGTCTCCAGCACCTCGGCGTGGTGCAGGCCGGCGAGCGAGGTGGCGCCGAGGACGACGCGGGGCATGAAGCTGCCGGGCCGGTCCCGGGCCCGGGGGTCGTCCTCGCGGACCACTTCGAAGCCGGCCCGTCGGATCTCCTCCTCCAGGCCGGCTTCGCGGAAGAGCTCCATGGAGCGCCGGCTGACGTGGGTGGCGCGCGGCACCGCGGAGGTGGTCGTGTGCCGCTCGACGAGCAGGCAGCGCACGCCGTGGCGGGCGAGGAAGAGGGCGGTCGCCAGGCCCGCCGGCCCTCCTCCGACGACGAGCACCGGGACGTCCACCGTCGGGGTCTCCTCCCTGCCTGCCTGGGTACGGTCCTTCAGGTCCATCGGATCTCTCAGGTGGTCCTTCAGGTGGTCCGTCGCGGGGCCTTCAGGCCTTGGTCGCCAGCCGGTCGCCGACCACCAGGTGGTCGAGTCGCATGCTCGCGAAGGCCTCGACGGCGTCCTCGGGGGTCTCGACGATGGGACGGCCGGCGACGTTGAAGGAGGTGTTGAGCAGCACGCCGCAGCCGGTGAGCTCTTCGAACCGGCCGAGCAGGGCGTGCACCTTCGGGTTCTGCCCGGCGTCGAGGGTCTGCAGCCGGGCGGTGCCGTCGACGTGCGCCGCGGCCGGTACGGCCTCCGGCCGGGTGACGCGGGCGACGATCAGCATGAAGGGCGAGGGCTGGTCGAGGTCGAAGTAGTCCCCGGCGCGCTCCTGGCGGACGACGGGGGCGTAGGGGCGGAACCACTCGCGGTGTTTGACGTGGTCGTTGAGGTGGTCGCGGACCGAGGCGGGGTAGGGGGCGGCGAGGATGCTGCGGTGTCCCAGGGCCCGGGGGCCGAACTCGGAGCGGCCGTCGAACCAGCCGATGATCTTTCCTTCGGCGAGCAGGGCGGCCACCCGGCCGGGCAGGTCGTCGGGGGTCTCCACGGTGAAGCCCGAGGCGGCGAGGGCGGCGTCGGCCCTGGCGGTGGGGTAGGCGGGCCCGAGGTAGGCCGTCCGGAGCGCCGGGAGGCCGGTCAGGGGCCTGCCCTCCAGCTGGTGGAGGCCGTAGTAGGCGCAGCCCAGGCTGATGCCGTTGTCCCCGGCGGCCGGTACGACGAAGACGCGTTCGAAGGGGGTCTCGCGCAGGACGCGGCCGTTGGCCACGCTGTTGAGGCCGACGCCGCCGGCGATGCACAGGTCCGTCAGGCCGGTGCGGCGGTGAAGGTCGTTCGCGCAGTGCACGAGGGCACGTTCCAGGACTTCCTGGGCGGCGTGGGCGAGTGCGGCGCGGTCCTCGAAGTCCCCTGATGCCACGAGGCGTTCGAAGACGTGGTTGACCTTGCTCGCGGAGATGCTCACGCCGCCGCCGGGCAGCAGGGTGACGAGCTCGGCGACCTGGTCGGTGAAGCGGTCGTCGCCGTAGGGGGCGAGGCCCATCGTCTTGCCGTCCTCGCTGACGGGGTAGCGGGTCTTCGGTCCCGTGTAGGACAGGCCCAGGGCCAGGCTGGCGGCGCGGTAGAAGTGGCCCAGGGAGTTGTCGGTCTCCCCCGGCTGGTAGTAGGCGCTCTCGGACGCCGCGTCGACGAGGTGGGCCCCGCTGACCCGGGTCACGAGGCGGATCCCGGACTCGTCGGCGGTGAAGCCGCTGATCGTCTCCGCCTCGCGCGGGCCCGGCCCGTCCTTCCGGCCGGTGACCAGGCTGCCGGAGTTGTCGCAGACGAGCACGGCGGCCCGGGTCATGCCGGAGGCGCCGAACGCGCTGTAGGCGTGGGCGAGATGGTGGTTGACGACGGTCACGCGCTTGCGGAACGAGTGGTAGAAGGGGCGGGGCACGAGCTCGCAGCAGACCACGTGGTCCACGTCCCCGGCCGTGGTGGCCAGGGCGTCGAGACAGGCGCGGCGGCTGAGGCCCGCCAGGAGGTCCGCGCCGAGCCCGTACTTGCTGCCGACCAGGCGCTCCTCGTCGACCGCGACCAGTTCCCGGCCGTCGGAGGCGCAGGAGGACCAGTCGTGTCCGGAGCCCCCCAGACCCAGCACCGTCATAGTGTCGATACTCCTTAACTGCCGTGGCCGGATGAACTGCGTGGCCCGGATGAACGGCCGTGGCCGGATGCGGGCGGGCGCGCCGTGCGGGTCAGGCGCGGCGGATCTCCACGATGCGCAGCGGGCCGGAGCCGCAGGGCAGCGAGCGCTCCACGGTCAGGCCGGCCTTCTCCAGGAGCGTGGCGAACTCGCTCTCCGAGCGCTCGGCCCCGCCCACGAGGACGAGGAGGAGCAGGTCGACGAAGAGGGTCGAGGCCGCGGGCCGTTCGTCGATCAGATTGTCGATCACGAGGAGCCGGGACGCGGGCGCCATGGCCACGGCGATCCGGCGCAGGATGCGCAGGACGTCCTCGTCGTCCCAGTCGTGCAGGACGTGCTTGATGAGGTAGACGTCGGCGCCTGCGGGGATGGTCTCGAAGAAGTCGCCGGGGAGGACCTCGCAGCGCTCGCCGAGGCCCCGGCTCTCCAGCAGGGCGCGGGCCTCGCCGGCGACCGCGGGGCGTTCGAGGAGGACGCCGCGGGCGGCGGGGGCGCTGTCGAGGATGGCGGCCATGAGGCTGCCGCGGCCGCCGCCGATGTCGACGACGGTGCCCGCGCCGGAGAAGTCGTAGGCCCCGGCGACCTGGTGGCTCTCGGCGAGGGACACCGATCCCATGGCGTGGTTGAACAGCTCCCGGGCCTGCGGGTCCTGCTGGGTGAGCTGCCAGAACGAGACGCCGTTGGCGACGTCGAAGGAGGCTTCGCCGGTGCGGACGCTGTGGGCGAGCCGTTCCCAGGCCCGCCAGTGCCAGGGGGCGGCCTGGAAGCGGGCGTCGGTGGCCACGGGGCTGGTGGGGTCGGGCAGCAGCACCTCGGAGAGGGCGTTGTGCCCGTACAGGTCGTCGTGCCCGAGGTCCTCGAAGATGCCCGAGGCCGCGAGCAGGCGCAGCAGTCTGCGCAGCGTGGGCTCGTGCGCGCCGGCCGCGGCGGCCAGGTCGGCGGCGGTGCGGGGGCCGTCCTGGAGGAGCCCGGGCAGGCCGAGCTCGACGGCGACGTGGATGGCGCGGGCCTTCCAGGCCCCTTGCAGGATGTCGTTGACGGTCTCCTCGGCGGTGGCGCGGGCCTGGTCGTCGTGCGTCCGCTCCGCAGTCATACGGGGGTTCCTCCACAGGGCGTTCGGGCAGGCGGCGGTGGTCCCGGCGGGGCCGGGGCGGCGAACGGGGGCCGGGCGGCCGTGGGGGCCCGCCGTACCGGGGGCACGGGTGACCAGCGGGTTCCCGGGGCACCGGGTGGCCGGCGACGGGGCGGCCGGGGCCGGGCGCGGCCCGCTCGGGTGAGGGAGTGACGCGCTTCGGGCGCGCGGACACCGGGGCTGCGACCGGGCAGCACCGGGAGGACGAACAGGCCCCGGACAGGAGTGCGGGACGGGTGAAACTCTCGCAATGCCCGCGGCGGCGCGTCAAGAATGCCTCCGCCGGTGGTCCGCTACGGGCCGGAACCCCCCGCCGGGTTTCGGCCATCGTGGATCAGCGGCCGTGCCCGGGCGCATCACGGGCCACGCCCGGCCCTACGCTGGCAGGACACCCCACCCGCCCCGTGCGGGCGGAACAGCCGCCCGCCACCGGAAGAAGGACCGCCCATGACCCCGCAGGAACTGTCGGACTTCGCGCTGGAGCTGCCGGAGGCCTTCGACGACGAGGCGTTCGGCCCCGGGGCCACGGTGTTCAAGGTGGAGGGCAAGGTGTTCGCGATCCTCCAGGACCCGTCCGGGGAGCGGCCTGCCCAGGTCACGCTGAAGTGCGAGCCGGATCTGGCCCTGCACCTGCGGGAGCAGTACGCGGCCGTGGAGCCCGGCTATCACGTCAACAAGCGCCACTGGAACACGGTTGTCCTGAACGGGACCGTTCCCGTGGAGGAGGTGCGGGAGATGGTGGAACACTCATACGACCGTGTGGTGTCGGGTCTGCCGAAGGCGGCCCGCGATCGCCTGCGCCTGCTGCGCGCGGCCTGATCCCTCGTCCCCCCGCCCCTCCCCTCCGCCGCTCGCTCCCCCACGTTCTCCGATGACCGGTATGCCAACTGCCCAGCAGACCGAGGGAGTCGTACGTGACGTTTCGCCAGCGTGTCGTCGTCATCATCACCGAGGGAGCCGCGCCCGAGCTGCTCGAACGGTGGTGCGCGAAGGGTCTGCTGCCCGGCTTCGCCCGGCTGCGCGCGCAGGGTGTCCACGGGCCGCTGCGCGCGGAGGGCACCCCGTACGAGCCGCCGGGCCTGCTGAGCGTCCTGACCGGGCGGCGGGCCGGGCGGCACGGCTTCTACTCGTACTGGACCTGCCACGATCCCGAGTACGCCCCGCAGGTCCTGACCTCGAAGGACCGCCGGTTCCCGGTGCTGTGGCAGCAGGAGGTGTTCGCCGGCACCAAGTTCGCCTCGATCGGCGTGTTCGGCACCCATCCGCCCGAGCCGTTCGACGGCTCGCTGATCACCTATCCGATGTACGCCACCCTCCACGCCTGCCACCCGCGGAGCCTGCAGCGCACCCTGGCGGCGAAGGGCGTCCGGCCGGTCCACGACGTCTCGGTGTTCTGGACCGGCCAGGACCGTGACGAGCTGCTGCCCTCCCTGCTGGAGGCGGACGTCCAGCGCGGGCGCGCGGCGCTCGCGCTGCTGGAGGACCACGACGTCGTGCTCGTCAACCTCACCTCCATCGACCGGACGTCGCACATCTACTGGCAGGAGCTGGAACGGGGGCCGGAGCACGAGGAGTCGAGCGCCGTCCTCGCCGCCTACCGCACCTGCGACCGCGTCATCCAGGACGTCCTGGAGCGGGCGGACGACGGCACGACCGTGCTGGCCTTCTCGGAGATCGGTTTCGGCCCGCTGCGCAACTACCACTCCGTCAACGCCGAACTGGAGTCCTGCGGGTTCCTCTCCCACGCCGCGGACGGCCGGGCCGAGTGGGCGCGCAGCCGGGCCTTCGAGGCGGTGCAGGGCACGCACGGGGTGAACGTCAACCTGCGCGGGCGGTACAAGCACGGCACGGTCGCCGAGCGGGACTACGAGGCGGTGCGCTCCGAGGTCGCGGCGGCGCTGCTGGAGCGGCTCAACCCCCGTACGGGCAGGCCGTTCCTGGCGGCCGTGCACCGGCGGGAGGAGGTCTACGCGGGCGAGGCCGTCCACCTGGCCCCGGACCTCGTCCTGGAACCGGCGGACTGGCGCTACCTCCCCCTGGGGGACCCCGCGTGGGCGTCCCACGTGCACCGCGACTGGCAGAGCGGCTGGCACCGCCGCGACTCCTACTGGGCGGCGCTGGGCCCGGGCTTCTCCGGCGGCGCCCTGCGTTCCCGCGTCGCGGCCCCCGTCGACATACCCGCAACCGTGTGCGAACTGCTCGGGCGTGACGTGCCGTCGGATTGGGACGGCGTTCCGCTGTCCTGAAATCGCCCCTCAATACGCAGTGTTGACACGCGGAAGCGATACGGCGATTGGCCAAGTCCGCCGATGGGTCACTAGCCTGCACGGGTCCAGCACATTCGGACTTCGCGGCCCGGCCGGCCCGGACGGAAGACGGCCGCCCCCCGGAGACCCATTTTAAAGTGCAAGAAAGTGCAGGAAAGGAAACGCATGTCAGCAAGGATTTCCCTCTTCGCGGTGGTCGTCGAGGACATGGCCCGGTCGCTGGAGTTCTACCGCCTGCTGGGCGTGGAGATTCCCGCCGAGGCCGACGCCGCGCCGCACGTCGAGGTGGTGCTCGACGGCGGCGTCCGGCTCGCCTGGGACACGGCGGCCACGATCCGTTCGTACGACCCGCAGTGGGAGGCCCCGAGCGGCGGCCACCGCGTCGCCATCGCCTTCGAGTTCCCCGACACCGCGGCGGTGGACGCCAAGTACGCCGAGCTCGTCGACGCCGGCTACGAGGGCCACCTCAAGCCGTGGGACGCCGTGTGGGGCCAGCGCTATGCCATCGTCAAGGACCCCGACGGCACCGTGATCGACCTCTTCGCCCCGCTGCCCCGGTAGCCCTCTCGCGGAGCCCGGTTCCGGCGACGCGCCCGGGCTCCGCCGCCATCGCGTTCCACGCAACCTCCGTTCTCCGGAACATCCCCCGTTCTCCGGAAGGTGGGCACCATGGTCCTACGAGCGCCCGGGCGGCGGCGGGAACCGCGCCGCGCCCTGTCCCCGCTCCCCGCACGTGTCACCCGCGAAGAACTCTCCGCAGGGGCCGCATTCGCGCCCCGGGATTTCGGCCCGGGCCCGGCGGGACTGCCGGTCCTGCCCGGTTCCCTGGCCTCCGCCCCGCTGGGCACGCTCCGTTCCGGCATTCTCACCGGACGCCTCGGCGGCCCGTGGCAGGGCGGCTTCCCGCGCTATGTCTGGCACCGGTCCGGCGACACCGTCGTGGAATTCCGGCTGACCGGCCGGCGCCCCGGCGAATACACCGGATACGAACTCCACCCGAGTGAATGGCCGGAAGGGCTGGCGGACCATGCTTCCTGAGTTCCAATTGCAGTGGAATTGGCGCGAGGCCCCCGCCGGCGGCCGGGACGAGCTGCAGGCGACCCGGGCCGACCTGCGCATCGCGGTGGGCGCCGAGACCGTCACCCTGGTCCGCGAGCCCGGCACCGGGACGTACCGCGAGCACGTCACCGTCTCCCTCTACCCCATGGCCGAATGGATCGCCTTCAACTGGTGGTCGCTCGTGGCCGACGCGCGCCCGGGCACCCAGATATCCCAGCTCCGCTTCGCCTACAAGTACGGCGTCGGCGACGACCGCGGCGCGTGGTGGGTCCGCTCGCGCCGCCACGTCTTACGCGCGGCCTGCGACGGCTTCCGCTGGCCGGACATGCTCTTCGTGCCCGAGGGCCGGGAGACCCGGATCGTGTGGATGCCCGACATGGGGCCCGACGTCCGACCGGGCGACCACTTCGCGAGCCGCGGCAACAGCTGCGTGGAGAGCGCCGCGTTCACCGCCACCCTGGCCGCGTTCGTGGACGCCGTCACGGACCGCCTGGCCGGGCAGGGGATCACGGACACCCCGCTGCAGGAGGAATGGGCAGCGGTCCGCTCCACCGGTGAGGAGGAGGCCGCCTTCTGCCGCATCGCCGCGCGCCTGGGCCTCGACCCCTACAGCGAGGCCGAACCGTACGAGGCCGACATCGTCAAGGCCGCCGAGCAGCTGCCGGAGCCGCTGGCCGGCGACTTCTTCAACGGCGTGCGGCCGGAGCGGATCGCCGACCAGCTGCAGTGGGTGGCGCGGGCCCGCACGCTGATGGGCACGGCCCCCGACGGCGCCGCGCCGACCCGGGCCCTGGCGGAGCTGCGGGAGGCCTGCGCCGACGTGAGCGCCCGGTTCTTCGCCCCGGGCCGCCTCGACAACCCCTGGCACCTCGGGTACGAGGTGGCGCACCGGGTCCGCGCGTGGGCCGGCCTGGAGGACACCCAGCCCTTCGACCCGGCCCCCTTCATGAGCTACCGCACCGAGCAGGTCCCCTACCTCGACCGCGGGCTGGTCGCCCTCGGCACGAGCCGCGGCGCGGAGGGGCCCGCCCTGGTGTCCTCCCGCCGCTTCACCGACCGCCCCCGCCGCTTCCTGCAGGCCCGTGCCCTGTGGCACCTGATCTGCGACACCGACGACACCTTCCTCATCGCCGCCGCCCACACCCACCGCCAGCACGTGGCCCGCGGCTTCGCCCTGGAGGTCCTCGCCCCGGCCCGGGGCATCGCCGCCCTGCTGTCCGACCCGGCCCACCTGGTCTCCGCCGAGGACGTGGAGCTGATCGCCGACGACTACGGCTGCGGCAACATCGTCGTGGAGCACCAGCTGGACAACCTCGTCCTGGCAAGGGACTTCTCCTGGCCGGGCCCGGACGCAACCGGTGCGCGGGGCGACGGGGGCCGGGCCGCATGACCCCGCGCATTCCCCTCTTCCCCTTCCCGCCCGGCCCCCTGGGCACGGTCCCGCCCGCGTTCGGACGGCTCCTGGCCGAGGACCCCCTGCCCGAGGTCCGGCTCGCCGACGGGGCACGGATCCGCCTGGCCTTGCGCCACGAGGACGTCCGGACCGTGCTGGCCGACGACCGCTTCAGCCGGCACCGGGCGGCCCTGCTGCCCGGGCGGGGGTTCGGCCGCTCGCAGGGGTCCGGCATCGTCGACCTCGACCCGCCGGACCACGCCCGGCTGCGGGGACCGGTGGCCGCCGCGTTCGGCGCTCAGCGGGCCGCACGCTTCGTGCCGCGCATCGAGGAGATCGCCGGGGACGTCCTCGGCGGGCTGCCCGCCGGGACCGCCGTCGTGGACCTGGTCACGGCGTACACCGCGCCCTTCGCCGGCCGCGTCACCTGCGAGCTGCTCGGCCTGCCCGGCGACCGCTGGCGGGCCGTCACCTCCGACGTGGAGCTCCTGCTGCTGCCCCGGGGAGCCGCCGAGGAGGACCTGGCGGCCGCCCGGGACCGGCTCGGGAAGGCCCTGGGCGACCTGCTCGCCGCCTGCCGGGCCGCGCCCGGCGACAGCGTCGCCCACGCGCTCCTGGGCGCGGGCCCGCAGGACGCCGCCGCGGGCCTGACCGACGAGGACCGCAGGCTGCTCCTCCACGGCCTGATCATCTCCGGTTTCGTCACCATCCGGGACCTCCTGGCCCGCCACCTCTTCGGCGTGCTCTCCTCCCCCGGCCTCGCCGCCCGGCTGGCCGGCGACCCGGCCCTCGTCCCGGTGGCCGTGTGGGAACTGCTGCGCTTCTACCCCTCCACCCACGACGGGCTGCTGCGCGTCGCCACCGAGGACGTGATGCTCTCCGGCAGCCGCATCACCGCCGGGGAGGCGGTGCTGCCGCTGGTGGCGGCCGCCTCGCGCGACCCGGAGGCCTTCCCCGAGCCCGACGTCCTCGACATCTCCCGGATCGCCGACCGCGCCATCGTCTTCGGCGCCGGCCGGCACGCCTGCCCGGCCGCCGACCTCGCCGTGGCCGAGCTGACCGTGGGCGTCGCGCGGCTGCTCGCGGCGTTCCCCGGCATCGCGCCGGCCGTGCCGCCCGAGGAGATCGAGCACAGCAGCGAACTGCTGCCCCTCGCCGTCCGGTCGCTGCCGGTGGTCCTCGGACCGCGGCACTGACCGGCCCGACCCGAACACCCGCGCCGGTCGGGCCCGCGGCCTGCGGCCCGCCCGGCGCGGACGCTCGTCCCGCTCCATCCAGAAAGGTTCATCGGTGAATTCAGCAAGCCACCAGTCACCGGGCGTGCCCGTCCCGCTCGGCGCACCGGACGCCGAGGAGCTCAGAGCTCACGTCGCCGGTCCCGTCCTGCTGCCCGGGGAGGAGGGCTTCGACGAGGAGCTCGCCGGCTTCGAGCTGTCCGTCGCGCACCGCCCGGCGCTGATCGTCGGCGCCACGGGCGCGGCCGACGTCATCGCGGCCGTGCGCTTCGCCGCGGAGCGCGGCCTCGGGGTGGCGGTCCAGGCGACCGGCCACGGGATCTCCCGGCCCGCCACCGACGTGTTCATCGGCACCCGCCGCATGACCGGTGTACGGGTGGACCCGCAGGCCCGCACGGCGCGCATCGAGGCGGGCGTGCGCTGGGAGCAGGTGATCCACGAAGCGGCCGTGCACGGGCTGGCGCCGCTCAACGGCTCGGCGCCGTTCGTCGGAGCGGTCTCGTACTCCCTCGGCGGGGGGCTCGGGCTGCTCTCGCGCAAGTACGGCTTCGCGACCGACCACATCACCTCCTTCGACCTCGTCACCGCCGACGGCCGGCTACTGGAGGTCACCCCCGAGCAGCACCCCGACCTGTTCTGGGGCGTCCGCGGCAGCAAGGGCAACCTCGGCATCGTCACCTCCCTGGAGGTGCGGCTGTTCCCCGTGAGCCGGGTGTACGGGGGCGGGCTGTTCTTCGACGCCGAGTCGACCCCGGCGGCGCTCAAGACCTGGCTCGCGTGGGCGCCCCGGATGCCGGAGGAGATGGCGTCCTCGGTGTTCCTCGCCGAGTACCCCGACGCCGACGGGCTGCCGGGGCCGCTGCGCGGCCGGTTCGTCACCCACATCCGGCTGGCCTGGCTCGGGGAGCCCGAGGAGGCCGAGCGCCACTTCGCCGAGCTCCGGGCGGCCGGCACGGTCGTCATGGACACGGTGGCCTCGCTGCCGTACACGCGCGCCGGGGAGATCCACAACGACCCGCCGTCGCCGGTGGCGAGCTACAGCAAGACCTTCATGCTCCGGCAGCTCGACGAGAAGGCCGCCGACCTGATCCTGAGCCTCGCCGGTCCCGGGACGAACGCGGTCCACGGGGTGGAGCTGCGCCACCTGGGCGGCGCGCTGTCCCGGCCCCCGCAGGTCCCCAGCGCGGTGGGCCACTTCCCGGACGCGGTCTTCAACGCCTACATCGCCTCGCTGATCGAGCCGGAGACGATCGAGTCCGTCGACCGGGCGCAGCAGGGCTTCGTGGACGCCCTGCGGCCCTGGACGACGCCCGGGGTGTGCCTGAACTTCCTCGCGGGCCACAACACCTCGGTGGAGGTCGCCCGCGGCGCCTTCACGCCGGAGAACTACGCCCGGCTGCAGGGGCTCAAGGCGCTGCACGACCCCGGCAACGTCTTCCGGTTCAACCCCAACATCCCGCCGCTGCCCGCGTAGCCGGCGTGCGGCGGCCGCCCCGGGGCCTCGTGCTCCTGCGCGGCCGCCGCCCGCGCGTTCCGGCGGGGCGCACCTCACGGACGACACAAGGAGACGGTGAGGCCCATGGAGAGCGTGGCCGAGCAGTTCCCCATGTACATCGGCGGCCTGGCCGTGCCGGCCCACGACGGTGCCGTCCTGCGCACCTTCGAGCCGGCGACGCGGCGTCATCTGGCCGACGTGCCGAGCGGCGGCCCCGAGGACGTGCGCCGGGCGGTGGCGGCCGCCCGGACGGCCTTCGACGAGGGCCCCTGGCCCCGGATGCCGGCGCGGGAGCGGGCCCGCCTGCTGCGCGCGGCGGCGGAGCGGCTGGCCGGCGAGGCGGCGGAGTTCGCGCACCTGGAGGTGCGTGACAACGGCTCGACGCTGCGCAAGGCGCGGGGGGCGGACGTGCCCGGCGCGGCGGCGGCGTTCGAGTGGAGCGCCTGGTGGGCGGAGCACGTGCCCGAGCGGGAGCCCGGGGACGGCGGCGCGTACGTGCTGTGGCGGCCGGCCGGGGTCGTCGCCGCGATCGTGCCCTGGAACCTGCCGCTGCTGCTGGCCGCCTGGCGGATCGCGCCCGCCGTCGCCGCGGGCAACACGTGTGTGATCAAGCCGGCTTCGTTCGCCTCGCTGTCCGTGCTGCGCCTGGTGCGGCTGCTGCACGAGTGCGGGCTGCCGCCGGGTGTGGTCAACGTGGTGACGGGGCCGGGTGCGGTGACCGGTGAGAGCCTGGTGCGTGCCCCGGGGGTCGACCTCGTGGCGTTCACCGGGTCCGACGAGACGGGGGACGCCGTACGGCAGGGGGCGGCGTCGGCGGGCACGAGCACCCGCCTGGACCTGGGCGGCAAGTCGCCCAACCTCGTGCTGGCGGACGCCGATCTCGAACAGGCCGTGAGGGGTGTGGCCTGGGGGGCGTTCCTGCACAACGGGCAGGTGTGCATGGCGGGCACCCGGGCCGTGGTGCACGCCGCCGTCCACGACGAGTTCGTGCGGCTGCTGGTCGAGCGGGTGGGGCGGCTGCGGCTGGGCGATCCGCTGGACGAGGCCACCGACCTCGGTCCTCTGGTGTCGCGCAGCCAGGCGCGCACGGCCCGGCGCTTCACCGAGCTGGGCCTGTCGCAGGGGGCGCTGCTGGCGTGCGGCGGTGGTTCCCCGGCCGCGGGCGAGCTGGCCGAAGGACTCGATGCCGCCGCGTACTTCAGGCCCACGGTGCTGACCTCGGTGGGCGAGCGGGACGCCGTCGCGCAGGAGGAGATCTTCGGCCCCGTGCTGTCCGTCCTGCGTGCCGCCGACGACGACGAGGCGGTGCGCATCGCCAACGGCACGCGCTACCGGCTCAGCGCCGGTGTGTGGTCCGCCGACCCGGCGCGGGCGCGCGCCGTCGCCGAGCGGCTGCGCGCGGACCGGGTGTGGGTCAACGACTACCGCCTGGTCGACCTGGAGCGGCCGGGCCGGGCGGGGAGCTCCTCCGCCGTCTGGGACCGGCTGACGAACGAACTGGACTCCTACCGGCGGCGGCACACCGTGCACGGAGGCCGCGAGAGGGGGGAGGGACGGCCGGCGGGGCCGTCCACTCCCTACGCGCTGCTGGGCGGATGAGGTCAGGCGACGGACCGTCGGGGGCCGCGCTGCGGGAGGCCGAGGAGGGACCGCAGGGTCGGTGCCACGTCGTAGAGCGAGAGGCCGACGGCCTGGCCGGGGGCGACGCCGGGGGCGCTGAGGGCGAAGATGCCGGTGTCGCCGTGGTTGGCGTGGTCCGGCCCGGTGTCGTTCTCCGTCGTGTAGAGGCCCTTGCCCATGCCGAGGGTGGCCAGGGCCCGCCAGCGCAGGTTCCCGACGTAGACCAGGAGGTCCGGGGCGATGCCGTTGACCTCCGGGTACAGCTCGCCGGGGCGCAGGGCGCGGGTGCCCATCGGCTGCCCTTGGTCGTCCGGCACGGCCTCCAGCGCCGCGGCGACGAGGTCGCGGGTGTTCTCGTACTCCGCGGCGGGGATCGTGCCGTGCGGCTCCCTGCCCTCGACGTTGAGGAAGATCCGCCCGTAGTAGCCGCCCTCGGCCCAGGCCGTGGTGCGCTTCCAGTCGATCCGGGCCGCGCTGACGGGTGTGGGGCCGGTGACGTCCTCGGCCAGGACGAGGAGGCCCTCCTTGCGCAGCCACTCGTTGATGAAGAAGCCGCCCACCATGGGCTGTGCCCCGTGGTCGGAGACGACCAGCACGGCGGTGTCCTCGGGCAGGCACTCCAGGAACCGGCCGAGGTGCCGGTCGAGGGCGCGGTAGTAGGCGCGGAAGAGGCCGGCGTGGGGGTTGCCGGGTTCGTGCCGGGGGTGGCCGGGGTCGCAGTACTTCCAGAAGCCGTGGTGCAGGCGGTCGGGTCCCATGTCCACGAAGGAGAGGAAGTCCCACTCCTGGGTGGTCGCGAGGTGGCGGGCGACCTCGAAACGCTGCTCGCTCATGTCGAAGATCTGCTGCGAGACGCGGCCGAGCTCGGGGGAACGGAAGTCCTCGACGTCCAGGGCGTAGCCGCCGGTGAGCTTGTGCAGTTCGCCGGCGAGGCCGGGCGGCGAGGTGTACTGCGCCCGGGTGCTGGGGGCCAGGAAGCAGGAGACCATCGCTCCCCGGATGGGGGCGGGCGGGTAGGTGCCGGGGACACCGAGGACGACGCTGGGGCGCCCGGCCTCCGTCATCTCGTCCCAGATCCGCGGGGCCCGGATGCTGTGGGAGGTGGCGAACTTCAGCGGGCCGTAGTCGTGGGCGGCACGGTCCCGGAATCCGTAGACGCCGAGTTCGCCGGGCGTGCGGCCCGACATCATGCAGGACCACGCGGGCATGGTGATGGGCGGATCGACACTGCGCATCGGCCCCCACAGGGAATTGCGGCGCAGTGCGGTGAACACCGGCATGTCGTCGGCGAACCGGTCGAACATGTACTGCGGAGTCGCGGAGTCGAGGCCTATCACGGCCACTTTGCGGGCAGCGGGCATCGCGGATTCCTCTCACTGTGCACAGCGCGCGACCGTGCGCGGAGAAAACATGAGCACCGCCAAAAACATACGCGCCGCCGGAGAAACACGACAGGGGGCAAGGGAAGATGAGGATCAGCATTGCACTGCCGAATACCGTGCCGGGCGCGGACGGACGCCTTTTGACGGAATGGGCACAAAGGGCCGAGGACCGCGGATTCGCCTCGCTGGCCGTCACGGAACGGCTGGTGTACCCGGGCCACGACCCGCTGCTCACGCTGGCCGCCGCGGCCGCGGTGACCTCCCGGATCGGGCTGCTGACCAACGTCCTGATCGGCCCGCTGCGCACGGCGCCGGTGCTGACCAGGTCGGTGGCGTCGCTGGCGTCGCTGTCCGGCGGGCGGCTCGTCCTGGGGATGGGGCCGGGCGTGCGGGAGGACGACTTCGAGGCCGCGGGGCGCCCCTTCGCGGGACGGCGCGCGGCCTTCGAGGAGCAGCTGGAGCTGCTCGGGCGGGGCGCGGAGGCCCGGGAGGGAGCGGGGGTGCCGGTGCTGGTGGCCGGGCTGAGCGGCGCGGCCGTGCGCCGCGTGGTGCGCTGGGGCGACGGCTGGACGGCGCCGGGCCTGGAGCCGGAGACGGTCCTGCCGTTCGCCGCACGGGTGCGCCGCGCCTGGACCGAGGGCGGGCGCCCGGGCGCGCCGCGCATCGTGGCGCTGGCGCGCTTCGCGCTGGGCGAGGACGTGGAGCGGGAGTCGGCGGCGTTCGTGCGGGACTACTTCTCCGTGCTCGGCGCGGAGGCCGAGGAGTTCGTGGCGAAGACGCCCCGCACGCCGGAGCGGATCCGCGAGGCCGTCGGGGAGCTGGCCGGCGGTGGGGTGGACGAGGTGGTCCTGCACCCCACCGCGGCCGCGCTGTCGCAGGTGGACCGGCTGGCGGACGTCCTGCTCCCCTAGCTCGGGTCCGTGGCCCGTTCCCCGCGGGCGAAGCGCAGGGCCCGCTCCACGCCGTCCAGCCGGAAGGGGTGCCCGACCTGGAGGATCAGGTGGCGGGCGCCCGCGGCCACCAGCCGGTGCAGCTCGTCGTCGGTCTGGTCGCGGGTGACGAAGGCGCTGCGTTCGATCGCCGCCGGGTCGCGGCCCACCTCGGCGCACCACTGGTCGAGCACGCGGTTGCCCTCGGCGAAGCGCCAGGCCATGGTGTTCCAGACGGTGGCGCGTTCGGCGGCGAAGCGCAGCAGGCGCCTGCGGCCGTCGCCGCCGATCAGCAGGGGCAGTGAGCCCACCGGGCCGGGGTTGAGGCGGGCGAGCCTGCGGTCGATCCGGGCCACCGCCTCGACGAGCCCGGCGACGCGCTCTCCCGCTCCGGGCACGGGGTATCCGTACTCCTTCAGGTCGCGTTCGAACCAGCCCGCGCCCATGCCCAGGATCAGGCGGCCGTCGCTGAGGTGGTCGACGGTGCGGGCCATGTCGGCGAGCAGGTCGGGGTTGCGGTAGGCGTAGTTGGTGACGAGGGTGCCCACCCGGGCGGCGCGGGTGTCGGCGGCCAGGGCGGCCAGCAGGGTCCACGCCTCGTAGTGGCTGCCGTCGGGGTCGCCGGTGAGGGGGAAGAAGTGGTCCCACAGCCACAGCGAGTCCACGCCCAGGGAGTCGGCCGCGCGCCAGGCGGCGCGCAGTTCGCGCACGGAGGTGTGCTGGGGGGTCAGCCAGACCCCGATCCTGACGCGCCCGTCCGGTCGCGTGGGTGCGTACGTCATCGTGGGAACCGCCCTTCCGGCGTGTACGGGAATCATGTCGCGGGAATTACCGCGCTGTTGTTCCGTTGTGCTGTTGTTCCGAGGTAATGGCGGCTGCTAGCCTCGCCATATGCGCGCGACTCTGACGAATGACGTCGAAACAGCCGCACGAGACCTCGCCGATCACGGTTACTGCCTGCTGGAGTGCCCGATTTCGCCGGGCGCCTTCGAAAGACTCAGAGACCGTCTGCTGGATGTCGCCGAGCGGGAACGGGAAGACGGTTCCGCCTTTCTCTACGACGGCGGCAACCAGCGCGTCTTCAGCCTGCTCAACAAGGGCGAGGAATTCGAGGAGAACGTCCAGGACCCCACCGTCATGCGCTTGATGGAGGAGCTGCTGGGGACCGGTTTCCTGCTCTCCAGCACCCATGCCAACATCGCCGGGCCCGGCGGGGCCCCGATGCACCTGCACGCCGACCAGACCTTCGCCCGCCCGCCCTGGCCGCCGTACGCCCTGGTGGCCAACAGCATGTGGATGCTGGACGACTTCACCGCGGAGAACGGCGCGACCCGCCTGGTGCCGGGCTCCCACCTGCTGGGGCGGCAGCCGGACTACGAGCGGGGCGAGGGCAACACCGGGACCGTCCCGGCGTGCGCGCCGGCCGGCAGCGTGATGGTCTTCGACGGCCGGCTGTGGCACCAGACGGGCGCCAACACCACCGCACGGCCGCGCCACGGCATCCTCAACTACTACTGCCGCGGCTACGTCCGGCAGCAGCAGAACTTCTTCACCGGCCTGAAGGAGGAGGTCGCCGCCCGTGCCCGGCCCGGGCTGCGCCGCCTGCTGGGCTACGAGAACTACTTCTCGCTCGGGATGACCGACGGCCTGCCGTAACCGCGCACGGAAGGGGAGGGATTCATGCCGGGAACGCTCATGGCGCCGGTGGCCCGGCTGGTCGTCGTGGCCGGCCGGGCCGCCGGAGGAGGCACGGACGGCGCGGACAGCTGGCGCCGGTCGCTGGCGCCCGAAGTGACGGTGGGCCAGGGGCCGGAGGGCCTCGCGGGCCCGCCCGGCGGCGACCTGCCCCGGGCCCTGTTCACCACCGGTGACCGGGTGGGCGCCGTGCTGGCCGACGCCCTGCGCGCGGATCCGCCGCCCTCCCACGTGCTGCTGTGGACCGGCGACCGGGAGCCGGAGGAGGACTGCGCGACGGCCGCCGCCGGGCGGCTGTCCTGCCCGGTGACGGTGCTGGTCCCCAGGGCCGCCCACGCGCCCCGGACCGCGGCCCACCGGTGGCGCGGCCTCACCGGCGGGCCCTTCACCGTACGGTTCCTGCCGTCCGACTGCCCGCTGCCCGCGGCGTGCGACGCGGGCAGCGCACGGCTCATCAAGGAGGAGCTGCAGGTGTGGCCGGCCTGACGCGGCCCGGTCCGGCACGGCGGGCCGTCAGCCTTCCGGGACCATGAGCGTCAGGGCCCGGGCCGCCATCCGGTAGCCCAGTGCCCCCATGCCCATCACGACGCCGGAGGACAGCGGCGCGGTCACCGAGACGTGCCGGAAGGCCTCGCGGCCCCACACGTTGCTCAGGTGGACCTCCAGCCACGGCGGCCCGAAGTCCGCCAGCGCGTCACGCAGCGACCAGCCCGCGATCATCAGGGCGCCCGGGTTGACGATCGCCCCCACCACGTCCCGGTGCCGCTCCAGGAGGTCGACGAGCTCTCCCTCGCCGTTGCGCTGCTCGGCGACCAGGCTCCAGCCGCGGCCGCGGACCTCCTCCGCGACCTCGGCCTCGACCTGGGCCAGGGTCCGCGTCCCGTAGATCTCCGGCTGCCGCGTGCCCAGCGTGCCCAGGTTGGGTCCGTTGAGCAACAACACCCTGTCCATGCTCCTCCTCCGCGTTTCCGCTCAGCCCGCCAGTGCCTTGTACAGGTCCGCGGGGGTGGCGCGGGCCACGTCGGCGTCGTCGGGGAGCTCCGCCCCGAGCTCTTCCTCCAGCACGACGGTGAGCTCGATGACCCGTACGGAGTCCACCGCCAGCTGTTCGCCCAGGGGCTTGTGGGGATCCAGCGCGGTGTCCCGGGCCCCCAGCGTGCGGGCCACCAGGGTCAGGAACTCCTCCAGCGCGGGCACGTCGGTCACGGTCGTCCGCTCCTTCCCGGTCGTGCGCCGCCGGCCGCGGCGCGGTGGCCGTCCCGGCGGGCGCAGCGGCAGGTCCTGTTCGTAGTGCAGGCCGAGCCGCAACGCCGTCTCGGCCTTGGCCAGTTCGCCGCCCAGGTACCCGGCGTGGGCGGGGTCCTCGATCACGCCGGCCTCCAGGAGCCCGAGCAGCATGGTCTCGCCGCGGGTGCCCCGCATCTCGTGCCGGGGCGTCACGTCGGAGTCGTAGTGGCGCAGTCGTATGAGCCCGTCGGCCCGGTCCACGGTGATCACGACGAAGCCGTCGATGCCCGTGCCGAGGGGCTTGCGCCGTCCCACCGGGTGCAGGAGCCCGAAGGCGGGGCCCTGGAGTCCGTGCGGCGCCGCACCGTCACCGGGGGGCGGTCCGCAGGCCGGGGCGTCGCGCAGGGCGGAGACCAGCGCCGCGACGGCGGTGCGCAGGACCGCCGGGTCGCGCTCGCCGCGCAGGTCCACGAGCTCCACGCGGGCGCGCACCTCCTCGACCTCCCGCCACGTCACCGACCGCAGGACGGGCAGGTGGCCGGCGGCGCCGGGGATGCGGCCGCTCCCGGGCGGCAGGCCCCGGCGGAAGAGGGCGACGAGGCTCTGCCCGGCCAGGAAGCGGGGCGAGTCGCGGCCGCAGACCAGCAGCCCGCGGACGGTGCGCTCGCGCGCAAGCGTCCGGACGATCTCCTCGATGCCCAGGTTGGCGGTCATCAGGGTGCCCGCGAGGGCCACGCCGGGCAGGCGGGCCAGCGGCTCGACGAGTTCCCTGCTGCTGAGGCTGCAGACGGCCACCCGGGCCGGTGCGGGCTCCGCCGTGGCCTCCCCCGGTCTCACCACGTGGCCCCGCTGCCCTCCCCGGTGTACTGGCGCGGCAGTCCGCCGGGGCGTTCCTTGGGGATCGTGGAGCTGACCTCGGTCACGCGGGCGCCGAGCCGGGTGAGCGCCTTGCCCACGCGCAGCTGTTCGTCGCGCAGCAGCTGCATCCGGTCGTGGAAGTACTCCTCGACGTCGACCACCTGCCGGGCCTGCTCGGCGGGGTCGAGGGTGTCGTTCATGACGGCTTCGAGGTTGGCCATGAAGAAGCCGTAGTTGTACCGGCCCATCTCCTGGCGGACCTCGTGCACGCGGGCCTTGAAGCCCTCCATCACGTCGTCGACGCCGGGCAGCGCGCCGAACCTGCGGTGCAGGCGCGAGATGAAGGTCTGCAGCACGACGTTGTAGGTCTCGAAGCCGAACACGGAGGACTGCTCGGTGATGACGCCGTGGTGGTGGTAGTCGTCGTTGTTGTACAGCCGGGCGAAGTGCTTGGCCAGCCGGCCGACCCGGGGGTCCTTGAAGTCGTAGCCGTAGGGGTCGAGCCGGTCGAGGTAGCTCTCGTCGAGGAGGCCGTCGCCCTCCATGCGGCGCACAATGGCGGTGCCGGGGTAGATCTCCAGGCGCTCGGTCATCCGCCGCAGGTTGTGTCCGGAGTTGTCGCGCAGGAAGGCGGCGTTGGCGACGAGGGTCTCCACGGTGGCGTACGGGTGGAAGGGGATGAAGCCCATGGCGAGGTAGACGCCGTGCTCCCGCAGCATCCTGATGATGGTGACGTTGTCCTCGACCGTGGCGCGCTTCTCCCACAGCCGGAGTTCCTCGGCGGTGCCGGCTTCGATGCCGACGTTGACCTTCTCCAGGCCCGAGGCGACCAGCAGGTCGAGCACGGCGTGGTCCTCGGGGGTGTCGCGCCAGTTCTCGGCGCGCATGCAGACGTTGTAGTAGATGTCCAGGCCGCGGTCGAGGATGCCGCTCGCGATGGCCGTCACCCGCTTCTTGCCGACGCGGCCGCCGTCGGGGTCCTCGAAGGTGGAGTCCACGAAGTCGAAGGTGCGGAACTGGTGGCGCTCGACGATCCCGGCGACCTCCTCCACGATCTGCTCCGGGCCGCGGCCGCGCCAGGCCTTGCCGGCCTGCACCCGGTTCTTCAGGTGCGGCGCGGAGCAGAAGGCGCAGTTGGCGACGCAGCCCCGGCTGGTGCTCACCCGGACGTACTCCAGTTTGTTGCCGTGCTGGCTGAGCTGGTCCCGGGCCGGAAAGGGCAGGTCCTCGAGGTTGTGGATGAGCGGCCGGGCGGGATTCTGGCGCGGTGTGCCGTCGGCGTCGCGGTAGCAGATGCCGCGCACCGAGGAGAGCGGCTCCTTGAGGTACAGCCGCTGGACGAGGTCGAGGACGGTGGGTTCGCCCTCGCCGACGGCGACGACGTCGGCCCAGGGGTTGTTGCGCAGCACGTCCAGGCCGGCGAAGGTGCCGGCGGGGCCGCCGCAGGCGATCACCGTGCCGGGGAGCTCCTCCCGCAGCAGCCGGCACAGCGTCAGGCAGCTGCCCAGGTTGAGGCTCATCAGGGTGAAGCAGACGAGGTCGGGGCGGAACTCCTTGAGCGCTTCCACCGCGGCGGCGGCCTCGTCGTCGCCGTGCTCCACCTCCCGGATCTCGGCGGTGAAGCCCGTGTGACGCAGCACGCTGGTCATGTAGGCCACGCCCAGGTGCTCGGGCGACATCACGAGGTCGCCGTCGAGGAGGATGAGGAAGCTGACCCGGAAGGACGCGGGGTCCGTGATGCGCGGGTCGAGCGTCAGGTCGAGCGTTCCCGGTTTGGGCGCCGAAGGTACCAGACCGAGATCCTGCTTCATCACTGCTCCCTGGTGTCGAGGGGGGCCGGTGGGCCGCCGGGCGGCGGGTCCGCCGTGCCGAGCACGGGCGTGCCGTCGAGGCCGTCCGGGCGGATGCCGATCGACGCGAGGACGGTGGGGGCCACGTCCGTCATGTCGTACGGCGCGGTGGGCCGCCGGGGGTCCGGCGGGGCGGCGCCGCGCCGGTAGAGGACCGCGTCGTGGCGGGTGTGGGTGCCGCTGAGGACGTCGGTGCGCACGGTGGCGGTGCCACCCCAGCCGCCGCGCAGCTGGATGCCGGGCGCGGGCACGGCCACGAGGTCGGGGGCGTGGTCCAGGAGCGGGCCGTGGTAGACGTCGGCCGCGCGGTGGAGGGAGCGCAGCAGCGGCGGCCCGTCGGCGTCGGGGCCGATGCGGGTGCCGTCGCAGCGCAGTGCGGTCAGTTCCCGGGCGATCTCGGCGGCCGCGTCGTCGGCGTCGGCGTCGGTGAGGGCGCCGCCGGGGAAGCGGCTCTTGCGGTTGAGGTAGATGCGGGCGGGGTCGAGGGCGAAGGCGGTGCTGCGCGCGTCGAGCGCCTCCGGGCGGGGGCAGGCGTCGAGCGGGGCGAGCCAGCCGGACTCCCTGAGCCAGGCGTTGAGGTAGACCTGGTGTGCGGCGGGGCCGAAGCCGTGGTCGCTCATCAGGAAGAGCTCGGTGCCGGCGGGGAGGGCCGCGACGAGCGCGGCGACGCTGTCGTCGACGAGGCGGTGGAAGGCGCGGAGCCGCTCGTGCAGGGGGTGGCCGGGGTCGGTGACCGCGCGCCACAGGAAGTGGTAGACGCGGTCGGTCTCGGTGAGCACGGTGACCGCCAGGTCCCACGGTTCGTGGCGCAGGAGGTGGTCCATGGCGCGGGTGCGGGCGCGCAGGGCGCGCTCGGCCCGGTCCAGGAAGGCGGCGGGGTCGGCGGCGACGTCCCCGACCTCGACGTCGAGTTCGTAGCCCAGGCCGCGCAGCAGGGGCAGCAGCCGGGGCGGGCTGACGGCGCGTTCGAGGTCGGGGGCGACGAAGCCGGAGACGACCGCGCCGCCGGTGTCCGGGGCGGGGTAGGTGCCGGGGACGTTCAGGCACAGGGTGCGCCGTCCGGACCGGGCGGCGAGCTCCCACAGCGGGGGTTCCCGCAGGTCCGGCAGGCCGGGGAAGCGGATGCCGCAGCCGCCGCCGGGCGTGAGGTCGGTGAAGCCGTAGATGCCGTGCCGGCCGGGGTTGGTCCCGGTGAGGAAGGTGGCCCAGGAGGTGGAGCTGATCTCGGGTACGGGGGCGAGGAGTTCGGCGCAGTGGCCCTCGGCGAGCAGCCCGGCGACGCGGGGCATGGTGCCGTCGGCGGCGAGCCGGGTCAGCAGGGACCGGGGCATGCCGTCGAGCCCGATGACCAGGGCGCGTTCGGCTGCCGGGCTCACGCCATGCGCTCGCGGACGTAGCCGGCCAGGAGGTCGAGGCTGTCGATGAGCTTGATCGACAGGTCTTCGTCGGCGATCTCGATGCCGAACTCGCTCTCGACCCAGATGAGGAACTCGATGGTGTTGATCGAGTCGAGTCCCAGCTTGTCCACGAGCCCCTGGTCGGGGACGTCGGAGGGCTCCATGGGGAGCTCCAGGGAGTCGACGAGCACCTTGCGGAGGCGGTCCTTGATCTCGTCCGTGACGGTCTTTCCCGTGTTCTCCGTCTTCTCCATGCGCGGAAACCTTTCTCCTCAGCTCCGTGGGAGCGGCTGGGTGCCAGGAGGCCCGGACGTCGGCCGCGGGCCGGGGGCGGTCAGAGGTAGCCCATTTCGCGCAGCCGCTCGCTCGTGTACGCGTCCTCGGTGCCGGCGGGGCTCTCCGCGGCGGCCGTGCCGGCGGGTCCGGCGGCCGCGCGGACCGTCGCGAGGCGGGGGTCGGGCGGCGGGACGTTCACGCTGCCTGCGAGGGCTTCGTGGACGGGAGCGCCGTGCACGTCCGGCGGCCAGGAAGCCCCGAGGTCGGCCAGCAGGGTGGGCATGGTGTCCGTCAGCGCGACGGCCCCGGGCAGGCGGCCGGGGCGGACGCGGGGGGAGCGGTGCGCCCACATGCCGCGGTGGCGGTGCAGTCCCGTCTGGGGACTGGGCCGCCACACCTCGCCGCCCACGTCGCAGACGGGCAGCACGCTCTCGTCGTCCGGCAGCAGGAGCAGGTCGGGCGCGCGCCCGCAGTGCGGGCCGGGGTAGGCCTCCTCCCGGGGGACGACGGCCCGGAACACCCGGCGCCCGTCCGGCCCGGTGAGCCCCGCCAGCAGCCCGGCGGTCTCCTGCATGACCCGCTCGCGTTCGCGGGGTGCGACGCAGCCGCGCAGCTGGCGTCCCCGTACGTTGACGTTGAGGCCGTAGCTGCCGGGGACGGGCATGTAGACGCGGGTGCGCCGGAAGTCCACGTGGCGCCCCGCGCCGGCGAACCAGCTCGCGGCCCCGTCCTCGGGCTGCTCCCCGGGGGCGGTGGCCAGCAGCCCGGCCTCTTCCAGGAGCGTGTGCAGCGCGAGCGCGTGGTGCCCGGTGCCCAGGCCGTGGTCGGAGACGAGCACGACGCTGGTGTCCTCGTCGACGAGTTCCAGGAGCTCCCCCACGGCCCGGTCCATGGCCTGGTAGATGCGGGGGACGGCGGCGTCCCAGCCGCTGCCCTCCGGGGCCGGCCGGTGGCCGGGGTGGTCCGGTTCGCCGAAGTGCCAGTAGTGGTGGCCGACCCGGTCCGCCTCGGTGAGGACCACCATCACCACGTCGGTGGGCCGGGTGGTCATCAGGTGCCGCACCGAGCGGACGCGCGCCTCGACGTTGCGCTCCGCCTCCTCCAGATAGGCCAGGTCGCCGCGGAACATGGTCGCGAGGTCGGACTGGAAGTGGGCCTTGGCCGCGGCGAGTTCGCGCAGCAGGGAGGGCGGCCTGCAGTGCCGCAGCGTGCGCTCCAGGGGCCAGGTCACCTGATAGCCCGGCAGCTCGGCCGGCGGATGGGACATGGGGATGTTGACGAGGCCGAGGGTGCGGCCCTGCGCGGCGAGCCAGTCCCACGCGCTGGTGCGGCCCAGGTCCGCGGAGCGGGTGACGCGGGCGCCGTAGCCGGGGTCCTGGGTGTCGTGGAACTGGAAGATGCCGTGGCCCCCGGGCCGGCTGGCGCTGACGAACGTGCTCCAGCCGGGCGCCGTGTGAGCCGGCCAGGTGCAGTCGGTGACGGCCCGGGCGCTCTGGCCGAGCAGCTTGCCGATGTGGGGAAGGAGGCCCTGCGCGACGAGGGGGTCGATGACGTCGAACGTGCCTCCGTCGATGCCGATGACGAGGGCGCGGGGACAAGGAGGAGGAGAAGGAGGAGAAGGTGGCACGAAATTGCCTCCAGCTCTGGAACGCATCATGACCGCAGGCGAAATCGTCCGGTCGTCGATGGCCCGAGGACATTAACAGCCCCTGAGCAGAGCGTCCACGGTGCGGACGGCAGGCGCGGGGAGCGGTCTCTCCCGGAGGACTCTCCTCTCGGGAGGGCTCTCCCCTCGGGGCGGTACGGATTCGGCGGGACAGCGGCAGATTTCACACGGCACGTATCCGGACGGAACCCGCCCCACCATACGCCTGCCCCGCCGCCGGCTCCAGGCACCCGATTTGCGCCACTTCACCGGCGGGAAAACCGTCCGTGCGGACCGGTAGGCCCCCCTCCGACCACACCCGGGCCGCCTGTGCGGTGCCGGGTTCGCAGGTCACGGCGGGTGCGGCGAAATCCTGTGGCTCGTACGCGAGTTGTGCTCCGGGGTGTTGACTCCGGCAACTACCCCGATGGACGCTCATGTACGGGCATGTGATCCGGCCCACGACCGGGGGCCGGATCGCATGTCCCCTGCCCGGCCGCCCATCGGACCCTTCGGCCGGCCCCTATTCCCGGCTGTTCCCGGCTGTTTCCCGGCCGCGAGATACGGCGCACGGCCGCTCCTGCGGCCCCGGACCGCTTTCCGCCTCCCGTCGAACGGTGCCTGAAGTCGACCCACCACCAGCGCGAGACCGAAAGGCTGCTCATCATGCCGGACTCCGGTGAAGAACTGCTCTTTCCCTCCTGGCCGCAGCACGGCGAGGAGGAGCGCACCGGCCTTCTGCGGGCGCTCGCACAGGAAGGCTGGTGGCGCAACGGAGGATCGGAGGTCGAGAACTTCGAGCGGGAATTCGCCGCCCATCACGGAGCGCCGTACGCGCTGGCGACGACGAACGGCACGCACGCGCTGGAACTCGCCCTGGAGGTGATGGGCGTCGGGCCCGGCGACGAGGTCGTCGTGCCCGCGTTCACCTTCATCTCCTCCTCCCTCGCGGTGCAGCGCATCGGGGCCGTACCGGTGCCCGCCGACGTGCGTCCCGACACGTACTGCCTGGACCCCGAGTCGGCGGCGGCGCTCGTCACGCCCCGGACCAAGGCGATCATGCCGGTGCACATGGCGGGCCAGTTCGCGGACATGGACGCGCTGGAGAAGCTGTCCGTGGACACCGGGGTGCCCCTCCTGCAGGACGCCGCGCACGCCCACGGCGCACGGTGGCAGGGCAGGCGGGTCGGCGAGCTCGGCAGCATCGCCGCCTTCAGCTTCCAGAACGGCAAGCTGATGACCGCGGGTGAGGGCGGGGCCCTGCTGCTGCCCGACGAGGAGTCCCACCGGCAGGCCTACCTCCGGCACTGCTGCGGCCGCCCGCCCGGCGACCGGCTCTACGCGCACCTGACCCAGGGCTCGAACTACCGCATGAACGAGTTCTCCGCAAGCGTCCTGCGTGCCCAACTCGGCCGCTTGGACGGACAGTTGGAGGTTCGTGAGCAGCGCTGGGCGCACCTGCGCGAGGCGCTCGCGGCGATCGACGGGGTGGTGCCCCAGGGCCGGGACGAGCGCGGCACCCTGCACGCGCACTACATGGCCATGGTGCGGCTGCCCGGCATCACCGCGCGGCGACGCCTCGCGCTGGTGGACGGGCTGGTCGAGCGGGGCGTTCCCGCCTTCGTCGGCTTCCCGCCGGTCTACCGCACCGAGGGCTTTCGGCACGGGCCGGTCCCGGGCGACGCCGAGGAGCTGGCCGCGCACTGTCCCGTGGCGGAGGAGGTCGGCGGCGACTGCGTGTGGCTGCACCACCGGGTGCTGCTCGCCGACGTGCCGGTGCTGGACCGGCTGGCCGAGGTCTTCGCGGGCCTCGTCCGCGCGCTCTGACGCGATGCCGGTGCCCAGTGGCGCAACGGCTCCCCGGCTGAGCGTCGTCGTGCCCAGCCGCGGGCCGGCGGCGCGCCTGCGCGCGACGCTCTCCTGCCTGGCCGGACAGGGCCCGGGGACGCCGCCCTTCGAGGTGCTCGTGGTCGACGACAATCCGGGACCGGCGGGCGGCGGTCCGGGGCCGGCGAGCAACGATCCGGGGCCGGGGGGCGAAGGGACCGTCACCCCTGCCGCCGTGGCCGGGGAACTGGCCCGCGAGCTGCCGGTACGGCTGCTTCCAGGGCCGCTGCGGGGGCGGGCCGCGGCCCGCAACGCCGGGGCGGCCGCGGCCCGCGGGGCCCGCCTGGTGTTCCTGGACGACGACGTGCTGGTGGGGCCGGACTTCCTCACGGCCCACGCCGAGGCGGCGGACCCGGACGCCTTCACCCACGGGCGCACACGCGAACTTCCCACTGCTGCACGACTGTTGAGGAGCGTGGAGGGCGGGAACCCCGAGGACGTCCGGCGGGCCCGGGCCGCCCTCGGCCCGGCGACCGCGCCCGCACAGGCACAGGCACAGGCAGGGCCCGCCGCGCACCGGCGGCTCGTCGCCAACGCACTGGAGCGGACGGTCGAGGCCATGGCGGGCGGCGCCCTGCCGGACGTCGCGCCCTGGCTCGGCTTCGTCGGCGCCAACACCGCCGTCGACCGCGACCGCTGGCGGCGGGCGGGCGGGTTCGACGAGGGCTTCGGGCACACCTGGGGCTGCGAGGACCTGGAGTTCGGCTTCCGCCTGCACGCGGCGGGCGTCCGCAGGACCCTGGCCGCGGACGCCCTGGGCGTGCACCTCAGCCATGCCCGGCCCGGGCGCTGGGAGCAGCACCACCGCAACCTGACCCGCTTCCGGGCCCTCCACCCGCACGCCTCGGTGCACGCCCTGGAGGCGCTGCTCGGGCCCGGCGGCACGCCCGGGGAGTACGTCCGCGCCGTCGCCGCCGCGGCGGACGCGCCGGCACGGGGCGGGGCGCGATGACGGCCGGAACGCACCCCGCGCCCGGCGGTCACGTGGTACTCGCCCCGCACGCGGACGACGCCGTCTGGTCCGTGGGCGGCCGCCTGGCGCGCTGGGCCGCCGAGGGCCGCCGGACGACCGTCGTCACGGTCTTCGCGGGCCCTGGCACCGGGCCGGCCGAAGCGCGCGGCACCTGGCGGGAGGCCGCCGACCCCCGGGTGCGGCGGGCGGAGGACGCGGCCGCCTGCGCCGAACTGGGCGCCGTCCTCGTGCCGCTGGGCTTCGCGGACGCCGCGCTGCGCACCGGAGCGGGCGGGTTCCTCTATTCCGCCCCGCGGCGGCTCCTCGGCCCCCGGCACCCCGCCGACGCGCGGCTGCCGGAGGAGATCCGCGCCGCGCTGGACCCGCTGTGCGCCGGGCCGGTGACGGTGCACGCGCCCCTGGCGGCGGGCGGGCACGTCGACCACCGGCTGGTCCGCAGCGCGGTGGAGGCCTTGGCACCGGGGCGCACCGTCTGGTACGAGGACTTCCCCTACCGGCTGCGCGGGCGCGACCACGCGGGCCTGCGGCCGCGCACCGAGCCGCTGCCGGCCGGGGCGGTGGAGCGCTGGCTGTCGGCCGCGGGCCGCTACGCCAGCCAGGCACGGGCCCACTTCGGGTCGGTCCCCGCACTGCGCGAGGCGCTGCTCGACCGGGCCCGCGGGCACGGCGACGGCGGTGATGCCGACGGTTGCCGGCTCGCCGACCGCCACTGGCTGCCCGCGGCCGGCGGGCCGCCCGCCCGGACGGCGGAGGGAGGCCGTGACCCACGCCGCGCGTAGCCCCCATGACCGAGAAAGGGCACTCATGTCCCCGCGTACTCCTTCGTCGGCGGCTGCCGGATCCGGGCAGCGGCTGCCGCTGATCGGCAACGACCTCGTCGTCAACGAGGACTCCTGCAACCTCAGTTGCACGTACTGCCTCACCGGACAGAGCAACCTCAAGGAGGGCCACTCCCTCCAGCTGATCTTCGAACCGCCGCGGCGTGACAGCTACGAGCCCGGCAGCGCGCTGGGGCAGCGCCTGGACGCCGTCGCCGACCGGCTGCGGGGCCACTTCGGGCTGCCGCTGCTCAAGGTCACGGGCGGCGAGATCTTCCTGGTCCGGGGCATCATGGACTTCCTGGAGCAGGAGGCGCACAAACACGAGGTGCTGGTGATCCAGACCAACGGCGTGCTGGTGCGGCAGGAGCACCTGGACCGCTTCCGCTCCTGGGGCAACGTCGTCCTGCAGGTCTCCCTGGACAGCCACCTCCACCACGGCAACAGCCACCGGGTGCCCACCGAGAGCCTGCACCGCAAGGTCGTGGCCGCCATCTCCCGCATCCTGGAGTCGGGGCTGCCCGTGGAGATCTACTCGGTGCTCAACGACCGCAGCGTCACCGAGGTCTGCGCGTTCGCCGAGTGGCTGACGGGCTTCTCCCGGCCCCCGGTGTACTTCCCCTTCCCCGTGCGCGGCCCCGACGCGGGGAGGTTCGCGGTGCGCCCCGAGCAGCACGGCCTCGTGCGGGAACTGGCCGACCGCTACGACGAGTTCGCCTCCGTGCTCCCGCCGCGCCCCTACTTCGACCGGCTGCTGAGCTTCTACCGCGAGGGACGCCGCACCTTCCGCTGCCACCTGCCGCGGCTCGTCGTCTCCACCTTCAGCGACGGGGTCGTCACCCCCTGCCCCAACATCTGGTTCTCCGACATGGGCAACGCCCTGGAGGAGAGCTGGGAGGAGACGCTGGAGAAGGCGGGCACCAGCGGCCTCTACCGGGCCCTGCTCGCCCCCCGCCCGCGGCTCACGGCCTGCCACGGCTGCTTCACCCCCTGGGACACGCTCTCGATGTACTTCGAGGACGAGATCACCCTCGACGAGCTGTGCGCCGCGCCCACCTACTCCCCGCCCCGCATCCGCCGGATGATCGCCGACGCCAAGGCCGACTACCTCCGCACCGGGGGGAAGTGACATGGGAGAGGGCGAGGCGGGCACCCTCCTGGACGCGGTGCGCGCGCTGCCGCCGGGGCGGATCGTGCTGCCGGGCACGGACGCGGGCACGCTGCTCGACCGGGTGCGCAAGGCCGCGGACGAGATCGGGGCCGGGACCGCCGAAGGCGAGGCGGTGGCCCTGTGCGCCGGGAACGGCCCCGCGTGGGTGGTGGCCTTCCTGTCCCTGCTGGCCGCCGGGGCCAGGCCGCTGCTCCTGGAAGCGGGCACGCCCGGGGCCGAGGCCCGGCGACTGCTGCGCGCGGCCGGCGGGGGCAGGTCGCTGACCGTCCCGGACGGCGACGGCGACCTGCCCCCGGTGCTGTCCGGCCCGGCCGGGGAACCCGGCGGTCCCGGCCCCGCCGTCCTCCTGCCCACCTCGGGCTCGACCGGCGCGAGCAGGATCGTCGTACGTGACGAGGCGAGCCTCCTCGCGGAGGGCCGCCGCTACCGCGACGGCGTGGGGCTCACCGGCCAGGACACCCTGCTGCTGCCAGTCCCCCTCTCCCACGCCTACGCGCTGGGCTGGCTCTTCGGAGGGCTGCTGACCGGCGCCTCGCTGCGGCCCGTCCCGCCGGCGGCCCTGGGCCGGATCGCGGCGGAACTGGCCGGCGGGGCCACGGTGGTGGCGCTGGTGCCCAGCATCGCCCGCATGCTCGCGACCCGGCGGCTGCGCGCGGGCGGCTCCCGTACGGCGCGGCCGGACCACGACGCCCCGCGCCCGGCCGCCGCCCCCGCCCTGCGGCTGGCCATGGTGGGCGCCGGCCCGGTGGACGAACCGCTGGACCGCGCCTTCGAGGAGGCGTTCGGCACCCCGCTCGCCCGGAACTACGGCTCCACCGAAACGGGCGCGGTGTTCGCCGGGCGGGCCCGTATCGAGCCCTTCTGCGTCGGCGCTCCCCTGCCCGGGATCGCGTACCGGCTGGCCGGCGAGGACGGCGAGACGGTCCCCGGCGGCACCCCCGGGCTGCTGCACGTCCGCGTGGACGGCACCTGGCACGCCATGGGTGACCTGGCCGTGACCGTGCCGGACGGCCTGCGCGTCATCGGCCGGAAGGACCGGGCGATCCGCCGGGGCGGCCGCTGGGTGTCCCCCCTGGAGATCGAGGAGGTGCTGCGGGGGCATCCGGACGTGCGCGAAGTGCGGGTCACCGCACGGCGAGGACGCCACCCGGGCGAGGACGGCATCGTCGCGGAGGTGTCGGCCGAGCGGCCGGGGCTCGGGCCGGAGGCGCTGCGCGAGCACGCCCGCCGCGAACTGGCCGCGCACAAGGTCCCCGACGAGTTCCTGATCCGTACGGCCCTGCCCACCAGCGCCGCGGGCAAGGTCCGGGCCGCCCCCCGCTACCGGCTCACCCCGCGGGCGGCGGAGGCCGCGCGCGCCTACAAGACCTCCGAGGTCCTCTTCGCGCTGCACGGCCTGGGCGCGCTGGACCGGCTGGCCGAGGGCGCCGAAGCGGCCGGCCTGGCCCGGGAGCTGGGGTGCGACGCCGACGCACTGGAATGGGTGCTCCAGGCGGCCGCCGGGCTGGGAGTGCTGACCACCGGAGCGGCCGGGGAGAGGGAGCCGCGCGTGCGGGCAACCGAACTGGCCGCGTTCGTCCGGCTGGAGGAGTACCTCTCGCGCGGCCCCGTCACCCGCGAGGAGATCGCCGCCGTCGCCCGGACCGGGCAGGCCCGGCGGCCCTTCGAGGAGACCGGGCCCACCGGACCGGACGGGCTCGTCACCGTCTACCAGGGCGCCATGAACGGGCCGGGCGCGCGGGCCCGGGCCGCGCTGGGCCTGCGGCTGCTGAAGCCGGAGGCGGGGGCGCGGATGGTCGAGGTAACGGCCGGGCCGGGCCGCTACCTGGAGCGGCTGCTGGCCGCCGATCCCACGGCCCGCGGCCACCTGCTCACCGTCGGCCGGCTCTCCGGGCCGCCCGCGCCCGCCGTCGCCGCGGCCGTCGCGGAGGGCAGGGTGACCACCGGCCCCGAACCGCCCCGGGGCGCGGCCGACCTCTGCGTCGTCGCCAACGCCGTGCACGGCCCCGGTCCGGGCGGCGAACTCGCCACGCTGCTGGGCAGTCTGCGCCGCGGCGGCCGGCTGCTGGTCGACGACGTCTTCCTGCCCCCGTCCGGCGCGGGCAGCGAACTGGCCCTGGACTGGCTCACGCACGGCGGCACCGCGTGGCCCACGGCCGGCGACCTGATCGCCGGCCTGTCCCGGGAAGGGGCCCGCGTCAGCAGGCACCTGCCGCTGGAGGAGTCCCTGTGTCATCTGATCATCGCCGAGGAGGCCAGCTGATGGGCAGCGTCACCGAACGGGCCGTGGAGCGGCTCGGACTGAGCGGCCGCGTGGTCGTGGTCTCGGGCGCGTCGGGGCAGATCGGCGGCGCCTGCGCGCTGGAGCTGTCCGCGCTCGGGGCCGCTGTCGTCGCCGGCTACCACACCGGTGCCGAGGCCGCGCGCAAACTGCAGGAGCAGGCCGAGGGCCAGGGCGGCACGCTCGTGCCCGTCGCGGCGGACCTGAGCCGGCCCGAGGGCGCCGACGCCCTGGTGGCCGCCGCCGTGGAGCGCTTCGGCCGGGTGGACGGCTGCGTGGCGGCCGCGGGCCTGCGCACCCGCCGGCTCGCCCTGGCCACCGACGACCGGAGCCTGCAGCGGCTGCTGCAGCTGAACCTGGCCGGTGCGGTCAACCTCGCCAAGGCGTGCCTGAAGCCGATGATGCGCGCCCGCTACGGGCGGATCGTGCTCTTCGGCTCCAGAGCCGGCACGAGCGGGCTGCCGGGCCACGGCGCCTACGCCGCGACCAAGGGCGCCCTCCAGCCGTGGGCGGCGTCCGTGGCGGGCGAGGTCGGCGGCCACGGCATCACCGTCAACGTCGTGGCGCCCGGGGCGATCCGGGCCGAGGTGATGGACTTCTCCGAGGCGGAGCGCGACCTGGTGCTCAAGTTCATCGGGGCCGGCCGGCTCGGCGAGCCCGAGGAGGTCGCGGCGGCCGTGTCGTTCCTGCTGTCGCCCTCGGCCTCGTACGTCAACGGCACCACCCTCGTCGTCGACGGCGGTGCGCGTTTCTGATGACTTTCACCGAGAAGGCACCCGGCAAAGGATCCGCGCGGCCCGCGGACCGCGAACCCCTCCGGCTGGCGGTGGTGGGCGCGGGCTGGGTCGCGCGGCAGGTGTGGCTGCCCCTGCTGGAGGCGCACCCGGCGTTCCGGGTCGACGTCGTCGTGGACGACGACCCCGCGGCGGCCCGCTCGGCCGTGCCCCGCAGCGGGCACACCCGCGTCCTGCGGCGCCCGGAGGAGCTGAGCCCCGACAGCGTGGACGCGGCCGTCATCGCCCTGCCCAACCACCTGCACCTTCCCGTGGCCAAGGCGCTCGTCGAGCGCGACGTGCCGGTCTTCGTCGAGAAGCCGGTGTTCCGCACCCTCTTCGAGGCCCAGGCGCTCGCCCTCGACCACCTGGCCCGCGGCAGCATCGGCGACCTGACGCTGTACTCGTGGAGCGCCGCCCGCCACCGCACCGACGTCTGCCGGCTGGCGGAGCTCCTGCCCACCCTGGGCACCATCCGCAACCTGGGCCTGAGCTGGATCCGGGCCACCGGCATCCCGCAGCGCACCGGCTGGTTCGTCGACCGCCGGCTGTCCGGCGGCGGGGCCCTGCTCGACCTGGGCTGGCACCTGCTGGACGTGGGCCTCCACCTGCTGGGCTGGCCGCGTGTGGTCCGGGCGGCCGGCACCATGTCGGCCGACTGGATGGAGCGCGGCGACGCCACGGCCGACTGGCGGCCGCGCCCCCAGGACGGCCCGGAGGCCCGGCCCGTGGAGCCCGTCGAGGACACCGCCCGCGGCTTCCTGGTCACCGACACGGGGGTGGGCATCTCCCTGGAGACCCGCTGGGCCTCCCACCAGGCCCTGGACGTCACCACCATCACGGTGGAGGGCACCGAGGGCGTGGCCACGCTGCGCGGCACGTTCGGCTTCAGCCCGCACCGCCTGCCGCGCTCCTCCCTCACCGTCCTGCGCCTGGGCCGCGAGGAGACCGTCGCGCTGCCGGACGAGCCCGTGGGCGTCGAGTACGAGCGGCAGGTCGACGAGCTCGCCCGCCGGCTGGGGGGACCCGGCGGGGGGCGGCCGGCGTCCGGCCTGGGCGAGGGCTCGATGGCCGAAGTGACCATCCTCGCGTCCTGCATCGACCACATCTACTCGGCCGCCGGCCGGACCCTGCGGGAGGTCTCATGAAGTTCGCCTACTTCACCCACGTCTGGGGCCGGCCCGGCATCACTCCCGGTCAGCGCTACGCCGAACTGTGGCGCGAGATCCGCGACGCCGACCGGCTCGGCCTCGACTACGCCTTCTCCGTCGAGCACCACTGCACGCCGCACGAGAGCTGGATGTCCTCACCGGCGGTGTTCTGCACCGGCGCGGCCCTGCACACCGAGCGCATCCGCGTGGGGCCGATGGGCTGGGTCCCGCCGCTGCGCCACCCGATGCACCTGGTCGAGGAGGTCGCGACCCTCGACCACCTCCTGGGCGGCCGGCTGGAGGTGGGGCTGGCCTCGGGCGTCAGCCCCGAGCCCTTCCTGCCCTTCGGCGCCGACTTCGCAGGCCGCCACGAACTCACCCGGGAGGCCGTCGAGCTGCTGCGCACCGCGCTCGGCGACGACGGCACCGTCGACTTCGAGGGCCCCGTGCACCGGGTGCGGGACGTCACGCTCTCCTTCCCCGCCCTGCAGCGCCCCCACCCGCCGCTGTGGGTGCCCACCACCAACCGCAACACCCTGCGCTACCTCAGCTCGGTGGGCGCCCACACCGGCTCGACGATGATCGTGCCGCGCGCCTCCATGGGCCTCGTCTACCGCCACTACCTCGACTGGTGGCGCGAGCACGGCCACGCCACGGACCCCGACATCGGCTACTGGACCCTCGTCCACGTGGCGCCCACCGACGCCGAGGCCGAGGCACGCGCGGCCGCGCACATCACCGAGACCTTCACCAAGACCCTCCAGTACGGCTCCGTGCGGCGCTCCGGCGAGCAGCACGCCCCGGCCAGCAAGCTGAGCACGCCCGACATCCTCGCCGGGTCGGGCGACTTCGGCTTCCTCCTCGACCACAACCTGGTCTTCGTCGGCTCACCTCGGACGGTGACCGAGCGGATCCGGGCCGCGGCCGCGGAGGGCCACTTCAACACCGTGCTGGGCGAGTTCGCCTTCGGGGGGCTGGAGGAGCGGCACCGTGCCGAGTCCCTCGAACTGTTCGCCCGCGAGGTGATCCCCGCGCTGCGCGACCACTCCCCCTACGCGCCGCGCCCCGCCTACACCCCGGGCGACGAGGAGCAGGTGGCCGCCCGCCTGCAGGCCCTCGGCTACCTCGACTGACCCACGGCCGCGCCGACCGCGCCGCGCCCCGCTCCGGCGAAAGGATGAGGAGATCAGCGTTCACGTGCCGACCCGGCCGCCCTCGGCGCGGGAGCTGCGCCCCCTCGTGGACCGGCTGCTGCTCGTCCCCGACGAGCACCGCCGCTTCGCCGTGGACGAACAGGGCGCGCGCCGCCTGCACCGCATCGGACCGGAGCTGCTGGACGAGCTCACCGCGGCCGGGCTGCCCCACGCCGGCCACGGCCCCGGCCGGCTCTTCGACGGCTACGACCTCGGCAACACCGCCCTGCACCTCGGGCTCGCTTCGGTGCAGCGGCGGGCCATCCGCTCCTGGGCGGCAGCCCTGCGCACGGCCTCGGTCCCCGACTCCCCGCGCCTGCTGGTCGACGTGAAGGCGTCGTGCCCGGTGCCCGGCCACGCCGGCCCCTGCCCGTACGGCGTGCTGCTGCCCGGCGGGCGGCGCGTGGTGGCGGGCCCGCCCGCGGACGCCCGTCTGGCCCGGCTCGCCGTACGGCCGCACCGGGACTGGCCGGCCTTCCCGCCGCCCGTCCTGGAGCTGCTGCGCGCCCTGGAGCCGGTCGGCTTCTTCCTGCTGCCGGAGGCCGTCCGCTGGGACCCGGAGTTCATGTGGCGCACGCGCATGGCGGACTGCGGAGGTGCGGCCGCGTGGCTGGTGGCGGAGGGCGGACGGCGCGGGCTCGGCGTCCGCTTCGCCTTCGGGCTGCTCGTGGCCAGGCCGTACTCCACCCCGCACTGCTGGGCGGAGTTCCTGGTGGACGGCCGGTGGGTGCCGGCCGATCCGCTACTGCTGCGGGCCATGGCCGCCTGGGGCGGGCTGGACGCGGCGGCCCACCCGCCCGCCGGGTCCCCGGGAGCCGTCTTCCACCGGCTCACGGACCGCTTCACGAAAGTCGTCAGCCACGCCGGGGTCTGGGCCCCGGCGTCCCTACCCACGGAGCTCCTGCCATGCCCCTGACTCCCCCGCCCCGCTCCGCCGCGGCCTCCCCGGCCGTCCCGCCGCAGTCCGCCGCCCCCGCTCCCGGCCGCTTCGCCACCGTGGTCTTCGACCTCGACGGCGTCCTCATCGACAGCTTCGACGTCATGCGCGAGGCGTTCGCGATCGCCTACCGCGAGGTGGTGGGCACGGGCGAACCGCCCTTCGGGGAGTACGTCACCCACCAGGGGCGCTACTTCCCGGACATCATGCGGCTGATGGGGCTGCCCGGCGAGATGGAGGGGCCGTTCGTCCGGGCGAGCCACGAGCTGATGGACCGGGTCAGGGTCTACCCGCACGTACCGGAACTGCTGGCCGTCCTGCGCGACCGGGGCGTGCGCACCGCGATCGCCACCGGCAAGTCCGGCTCCCGGGCCCGCGCCGTCCTGGACCGGACCGGGCTGCTGCCCCTGCTCGACGAGGTCGTCGGCAGTGACGAGGTGCCCCGGCCCAAGCCGCACCCGGACATCGTCCACGAGGCGCTGCACCGGCTGGACGCGCCGCCCGAGGGAGCGGTCATGGTCGGCGACGCGGTCATCGACATCCGCAGCGGGCGCGCAGCCGGCACGGCCACCGCCGGCGTCACCTGGGGCGAGGGCTCGGCGGAACGGCTGCGCGCGGAGAGCCCGGACTTCCTGCTCGACCAGCCGTGGCACCTGCTCGCGCTCGTGTGCGGCGGGGGCCGCGGATGACGGCGGCCGCCCCGCGCTGGAGCGTCGTCGCCCCGCAGGGGGCGGCCGGTGAACTGGCCAGCACCGGCGGGGCCGAAGGCTGGCGGCTGCTCCTGGAGACCGCCCGCACCGTACGGCGGCACGGCCGGGGCGCGCTGTGGCTGCTGGACCGCACGGACACCACGCCCCGGCGCGCGCCCGAGCCCGTGTGGGAGGGCTGGACGGCGCTGGCCGGGCTGGCGGCCGCGGTGCCGGGGCTGGAGCTGGGCCTGCTCTCCCCGGCGGCGCCCTTCCGCAACGCGGCCCTGCTCGCCAAGCGGGCGGCGAGCGCGGACCACATCTGCGGCGGGCGGCTCGCACTGGGCCTCACGGCCGCCGCGTACGTGCCGGAGCACCACTCCACCGGGATCGCCCCGCCCGACGAGTCGCCCGCCGGCGAGCCCGGCCCCGGCGACGATGGCCGGGCCCACCGCGCCGTCGGTGAGACGGCCGAGGCGCTGCGCGCGCTGTGGAGCGGCGGGCCGGTGACCCTCGCCGGGGAGCACGTGCGGCTGACGGCGGCGCACTGCGTGCCGGCGCCGCACCAGGAGCGGCTGCCGCTGGTCCTGCGCCTGGACGCCGGGGAGGAGGGGGCCGGGGCGCGCCTGCCCGCGGACGCCTCCGTACGGGAGTGCTCCGCCGTCCAGTGGACGGGCGAGACGCGTCAAGTGGCCGCCGCCGTCGAAGCGTTCGGCAGGCGCAGGACGGCCCTGGGGGCGGACCCCGGCGGGGTGCGGCACGCCTGGGCGGCCGAGTGCCGGGTCTTCGACTCCGTGCTGGAGCGCGACCGGTGGCTGTGTTCCCCGCACGAAGTGCAGTTCTGGAGCCACCACCCCGACCTGCTGGCGCGCCGGAGCCTGTACGGCACGCCCGATCAGATCACGGACCGCGCGCGGGGTCTGCTGGCGGCGGGCGTGGAGGAGTTCGTGCTGTGGTTCCGCGACTATCCGCACACCACGAGCCTGGACCGGCTCCTCACCGGCATCGCCCCCCTCATCGACGCGACCGCCGGTCCCGGCGCCGGGACCGGCGGGGCAGAGGAGTGAGCCCGGTGCCCGACACCAAGCCCGCCGGCACGAAGCCCGCCGGCCCGTTCCTGTCCACGGCCTGGCTCGCCGCCGGCCGCTCCCTCGAACGCCCGCCCGCCGGTGTGCGCGACACCGTGGCACTCCGGCTGGAGGTCACCGATCCACCGCCCGGGGCACCGCCGGCGGTGGACGTGGAAGTGGACCTGGGCGCCGGGCGCCTCGGCGTCACGACCGCCGCGGGCGAGCCGCCGGGGCTGCGGATCACCCTGCCGCACGCGGCGGCCCGCGCGCTGCTGCTGGGCTCGCCGCAGGAGCGCGCCGGCGTCTTCGAGCGCGGCGACGTGCGCGCCGAGGGCAACTTCAGCCTGCTGTTCTTCATCGACGCGGCGCTGCGGCGGGACGGGTCGGGGCACGTGGCCGCGCTCCGGGCCGCGGCCGGTCTGCCGGCCCCGTCCCAACCGCCGCGGCCGTCCCCGGAGCCTCCCGGGGCCGGGGCGGCCGAGGCCGTCGAGCGCGCCCGGGAGTCCCTGCCCGGGACCCTGCGCGAAATAGAGCGCGAAGTGGGCACCTCGACGCCGGGGGCACAGCTGCACGTCTCCCTCGGCGGAGCGACCCTGGCGGACGCGGGGCTGGGCGAGGCCCGGCCGGGCGTCGCGATGACCCACCGTTCGCTGCCGCTGTGGTACTGCTGCGCCAAGCCCCTGCTGTCGGTGGCGCTCGGCCGGCTCTGGGAAGCCGGGGCGTACGACCCGTACCTGCCCGTCGCCCACTACCTGCCCGCGTTCGGCCGGGCGGGCAAGGAGTCCATCACCTCGATGGACCTGCTGACGCACACGGGCCCGCTGCCGACCGGCGACGACCCGCTGCACGGCGTGGTCGCCGGGCCCGACGGCGAACGCCTGCAGCGGGCGCTCGGCGTCGCGGTCCCGTCACCGTCCCGGCGCGCCCCGGGCGTCAACTACAGCCAGTGGTGGGCCTGGTTCGTGCTGGCCCGGATCCTTCCCGTGGTCGACGGCAGGGAGTACCGCCCGTACGTCGAGCAGGAGATCCTCGGGCCGTGCGGGATGACGGGCACGCGCGTGCACCTGACGCCGGAGGACTTCACGGCCTTCGGGGACCGGCTGCCGCTGATCCACGTGAGCAACCCCCGCTCGGCTCCCCAGCCCACCCACTGGTGGTCCACCGAGGCCGCGACCACGCGGTGCATCCCCGGCGTGAACACCCGGGGGCCGCTGAGCGACCTGGGCCGCTTCCTCACCATGCTGCTGCGCGGCGGGGACGCCCCCGGCGGGCGCGTCCTGTCGCCGCCGGCCGTCGCCGCGCTGACCGCCCGGCACCGCACCGGCCTGCGCGACCGGTACGGGAACGCCGACTGGGGCATGGGGTTCCGCCTCGAATGCCGCCACCTGGGCGAGGAGTTCACCAGCTTCGGCACCCACACCTCCCCGCGGTCCTACGGGCACGACGGGCTGTGGACCGCGGTGGCGTTCGCGGACCCCGACGCCGGGCTCACCGTGGCCGTCCATCTCAACGGGAAGGTGGAGCACGAACGGCACCGCGAGCGCATCCTGCGCATCGCCGACGCCGTGTACCGCGACCTCCGTCTGTGCTGACGTCCGGCCTGCCACCACGTCCGACTCTCAGAGAGGGTTTTCCATGCCGCACTCCGACCTGTCCGAACTGCCCATGCCGTCCCCCGTGTCCGCCGAGGTGGGCGCGCTCTACGACCGGTTCACCGCCCTGGGCTCCGCCTCCCTGGGCGAGAACCTGCACTTCGGGTACTGGGACTCCCCCGACAGCCGGGTGTCGCTGGAGGAGGCGACCGACCGGCTCACCGACATGATGGCCGACCGGCTGCGTATCGGCGCCGGGTCGCGCGTCCTCGACCTGGGCTGCGGCGTGGGCACGCCCGGGGTGCGCATCGCCCGCCGCACGGGCGCGGACGTCACCGGCATCTCCGTCAGCGCGGAGCAGATCGCCCGGGCCAACGCGCTGGCGGAGGCCTCCGGCGTCGCCGACCGGGCGCGGTTCCGGCGGGCGGACGCGATGGAACTGCCCTTCGAGGACGGCAGCTTCGACGCGGTCATCGCCCTGGAGTCGATCATCCACATGCCCGACCGCGCCCAGGTGCTCGCACATGTGGGCCGGGTGCTGCGGCCGGGCGGCCGGGTGGTGCTCACCGACTTCTTCGAGCGCGCCCCCATCCCCGCCGCCGGGCGGACCGCCGTGCGGCGCTACCTGCACGACTTCATGATGACGATGGTGACCGCCGAGTCCTACCCGCCGCTGCTGCGCGGGGCCGGGCTGTGGCTGGAGGAGTTCCTGGACATCAGCGACCAGACGCTGGAGAAGACGTTCGTCCTGCTCTCCGAGCGCATCAACGCGGCGAAGCAGCAGCTCGCGGAGGAGTTCGGCGAGGAGATGGTGGACCAGTTCGACCCGGGCGACCTGGTCGGCATCAGGGAGTTCGGCTACCTGCTCCTCGTGGCCCGGCGCCCGTGACACCCTGCCTCGGCATTCCGCCGAGGGTGCGCAGGACCACGTCCTCGGGGACGCCGGGGACGAGTTCGGCGCCCCTCGGCCCGTCGAGGACGAAGGCCAGGCCGTCGCCCGCGGCCTTCTTGTCGCGCCGCATCAGGGTGGTGAGCAGGGTCGCGTCGGCGTCCTCCGGGAGGGCGCCGGGCAGGCCGTAGTCGCGGACGACCCGGGCGTGCTCTTCGGCGCGGTCGGCTGTGATCCGGCCCAGGGCCAGGGCCAGCCGGCCCGCGAAGACCGTGCCGATGGCCACTCCGATGCCGTGGCGGACGGCGAATCCGGTGGCGGTCTCCAGGGCGTGGCCCAGGGTGTGGCCGTAGTTGAGGACGTGCCGGCGGCCGGTGTCGCGTTCGTCGGCCGAGACGATCGACGCCTTCAGCCGGAGGCTCGCGGTGACCTGCTCGTGGACGGCGAGCCCGCGCAGGTCGCCCGCGCCGATGAAGTGGCAGCGCGCTATCTCGCCGTAGCCGTTGGTCCACTCCTCGGGGGGCAGCGTCTCCAGGTAGGTGGTGTCGCACAGCACGGCGGCGGGCTGCCAGTAGGCGCCGACGAGGTTCTTGCCCTCGGGCAGGTTGACCGCGGTCTTGCCGCCGACGCTCGCGTCGACCTGGGCCAGGAGCGTGGTGGGCAGGTGGATCACGGGCACCCCGCGGTGGTGGAGCGCGGCCGCAAGCCCTGCCGTGTCGGTGGTCGTCCCGCCTCCGCAGGAGATGACCACGTCGTGGCGGGTGATGCCGAAGGCGGTGAACCGCCGGCACAGGTCCTCCACGGTGGCCAGGGTCTTGTGGCGTTCCCCGTCGCGCACCCGGACGACCGTCGACGGCACGCCGGGGCCGGGCACCGTCTCCGGCGGCCGCGCGGTGACGACCGCGGCACGCCGGGCGCCGAGCGCCGCCACGACGTCCGGCAGGAGCTTCCGCGCCCCGGGCCCGACGTGCACGGCATAGGAGCGCTCCCCCAGGTGCACGTCGACGCGGCTCACGGGTCCGGCGGAACTGACGGACCTCACGGGACTGCCCGGGCTCTCGGGGCTGTGGCGTCCGGCGGGGTTCTGCTGCGGCTGCGGCACGGCGGCCCTCCTCGCTCATGGGTGCGCCGGCGCTCGCGGGTGCGCGCCGGCGCGGTCGGTGCGGGACGGTGCGTACGTACGGGGCGGTGCGGACGGTACAGGGCAGTGCGGGACGTGCGGGCGGCTCACTGCTCCGCCCGGTGTGCGGCCTCCAGGACGTAGCCGCGGCCACGGACGGTGCGCACGCGCAGGTCCAGGGCCGACAGCCGGCGGCGGATGCGCATGATGTGCAGGTCGAGCGCGTTGCGGCTGAGCGGGGGGCGGCCGGGCTGCGGGGCGAGCAGGTCGTCGCGGGCGACGACTTCGGTGAAGGAGTCCGCCAGCCGGGCCACCAGATGCGCGCCGGTGGGCGAGAGCAGGGCGGACCGGCGGCGGAAGCACAGGACGCCGTTGGGCTCGACCACGGGCCGGGATTCCTCGGCCGCCCGCATCCGCAGCGCCTCGGCACGCGCCCGGAGGTCCCCGGGGCTGATGGGGGCGCGCACCCAGTCCTCCCGCGGGTCCGGGCTCGGGGGCGCCTCCGCGCCCGCTTCCAGCACCAGGATCCGCATGAGCCCGCGGTCACGGCAGCGCTCCCGGCGGTCGGACTCCGCCGGCCAGCGGATCAGCTCCACCTTCTCTCCCGGCAGTAACGGCACGCGCGCCCCCTCCACCTCAACTGTCCACCATTGAACCGGACTTCACTCAATCACACGGAAGTCCGCGGCGCACGGCTGCGGGGGCGCGCTCCGGTCAGCCGACGGCCTGGGCGAAGGAGAAGAAGCGGTGCGGGTCGTAGGCGCGCTTGACCGCGGTCAGCCGGCCGTAGTTCTCGGCGTAGTAGGCCGTGCGCCAGTCGGCCAGCTCGGGGTCGATGAAGTTCTGGTAGCTCTCGCCGTTGGAGTACGGGCCGAGGGCGTGCAGCCCGCGCGCGGCCCAGGCCCGGCCGGCGGTCTCGTCCTCGCGGCTGTAGTCCGGCTTGTTCAGGGCGAGCGAGAAGCCCAGGTAGAACTGGGTGTCGCGGTGCACGTAGGCGGTGGTGGAGCGGTCGGGGCGGTTGGCGGCGCCGCCCAGGGCGAAGAAGCTCAGGAAGCGGAACTGCCCCGCCCGGGGGCTCGCGGCGAAGGCTTCCAGGATCTGCTCGACGCCCCGCGCCGGGATCGCCGAAGAGAAGAGCCGGTTCCGGTCGAGGGAGAAGTTCTGCCGGGGCAGGGCCGCCTCGGGCGAGTAGCCCACCGTGTGGCACTGCTCCGGCGACAGCTCGGCACAGCCATACTGCGCCATCATCGCGTCGTGCGCGGACTGCCGCCGGGCCGATCGCGTGGCGGGCGCCCGGCCCACCGACGCCACCAGGGAGTCCAGTACGGGGTCGAGGGCGTCCGGCGCGCCGAGCCAGGCTCCGGTGACGACGACCACCGGGGCGCCGGTCCCGGCGTCCGGCCACTGCACGGCCAGGGCGGCGCCCAGGTCCCGGGAGCCGTCGATGATCCAGTGCTGCCACGCCTCGACGACCCGCTGCGCGGCCTCCCACGGCCAGGTGAGGTTGTAGCTGACGAGGGTGGGCACGTCCGTGGGCCGCAGCTCCAGGCTGGTGATCACGCCGAAGTTGCCGCCCCCGCCGCCGCGCGTCGCCCAGAACAGGTCCGGGTGCTCGGCGGCGGACGCGGTGACGGCCCGTCCGTCGGCCAGGACGATCCGGGTCGAGACCAGGCGGTCGCAGGCCATGCCGTACTTGCGGGTCTGCCAGCCCAGCCCGCCGCCCGGGACGAACCCGCCGGGACAGACGCCCGGGCAGTTGCCGCCCGCCACGGTGACGCCGCGCGGCGACAGCGCCGTCAGGGCGTCCACCTGCTGGGTGCCGGCCCCCATGACGACGGTGTTCCGGGGCGTCAGCCCCACCGCATTGAGCCGCGAGAGGTCGAGGACGATGCCCTCGCCCGTGGAGTACCCGCCGAAGCTGTGCCCGCCGCTGCGGGGCACGAGGGGCAGGGCGTGGTCCTGGGCGAACGCGAGGGTCGTCCGGACGTCCTCCTCGCTCCGGCAGTAGGCCACCGCCTGCGGCCGGATCCCGTCGAACTGGCCGCTGTAGAGCTTCCTGGCCCGTTCGTAGCCGCTGTCCGCGGGCAGGACGAGGTCGCCCGACAGCCGGCGTTCGAGCTCGCTCCAGTCGACGCCGCCGCCCGCGCGCCGCGCGGCCGGACCCGCCGGGCCCGCGGCCGCCGCACCGGTCGCCCCGGCGGCGGCCGCGGCGGCCGCCGCCACCGCTCCGGCCCGTAGCACAGTCCGCCTGTCGAGCATGCTGCCTCTCCATTCCATCGGCCGGTCCGCGCGCCCCGGGCGCGCGGGAAGCGATCACGGGAACCACGGCCCAGGATGCCCGGCCCGGTCACCCGCGCCTCCGCTCCTGTCAGCCGGGTGAAAGAAAGCGGCACTTGACGTTCCGCACAATGGGAGGGACACCGGAAGCGGAAGGCGGAGCAGATGCACCAGGCGGAGCGTAACGGCTATCCCGGCAGGCGGTTCCGGGACGAACGACTGCTGGAGGCGAAGGTCACCGCGGTCCGGGCCGCCGTGCCCGGCATGACGGACATCACGCTGCGCGGCCCCGCCTTCGCCCGGCTCGCCTGCAAGCCGGGCGCCCACCTCCCCGTGGAGGTTCCCGGCGGCGCGCAGGGGCCCGTGCTGCGGACGTACTCGGTGTGGCGGCACACGCCGGCCGACGCCTCGCTCACCCTGCGGATCGCGCTGCACCGCCCGGGCGGCCCGGGCTGCGCGTGGGCGGGCGCCGTGGCACCCGGCGAGCGCGTGCGGACCGGGGTCCCGCGCAACCGGATCGTGCTCGACCCCCGGGCCCGCCACCACGTCTTCGTCGGCGAGGAGACGGGGGCGGTACCGCTCCTCACCATGCTGGAGGCGCTCCCGCCCGCGGCCGTGGCCCACGGGGTGCTGGAGACCACCGGCCCGGAGGGCGAGTTCGCGGCGCCGGACGGCGCGGCCCTGCGCTGGGTGCACCGCGGGCGCGCCTCGGCGGCCGCCTCACCGGTGCTGGTGGCGGCCGTCCGCCGGCTGGAGCTGCCCCCGGGGCCGGGGGGTCGCCTACGTGGCGGGAGAGGCGGCGACCTGCCGGGCGGTGGTGCGCCACTTCGTGACCGAGCGGGGCTGGCCGCGGTACGCGGTCAAGACGCAGACGCACTGGACGCCGGGCAAGTGCGGCATCCTCTGAGTGTCACGCCGTGTGCGGCAGCAGCGCACGAACGGTCTCCCGCAGCAGGTGCGCGACGGTCCGCGCGTCGTCGTCGGTGAGCCCGGGGTGCAGGGGCAGGCACAGCGTCTCCGCCGCGGCGCGCTCGGACACGGGCAAGGACCGCACGGGCCCGTACGCCCGGACCGTGTGCAGCGGCCCGTAGCGGAAGCTCGTCTCGACCCCGGCGGCGTGCAGGCGGCGGGCCACCTCGTCCCTGATGCGGCGGTCCACCTGCACCCAGTACAGGTAGTGGGAGGAGACGTGCCCGCCGGGGAGCGGGGGCGGTCGGCGGATGCCCGCGGCCCCGGCCAGCGCGTCGTCGTAGCGGCGGACGAGCTCCGCCCTGCGGGCGACGAGAGCGGGCAGGCGGCGCAGTTGCACGGCGCCGATCGCGGCGGTCAGGTCGTTGCCGAGGAGCCGGCGGCCGATCTCCCGCTGCTCGAACTCCCAGGACCGCCACGGCGGCGGGGTGAAGCCGTCGTCGGGCCGGGCCAGGCCGTGGTAGGCGAGGCGGCGGGCCCGGAGGGCGAGGCGGGGGTCGCGCACGTGGAGCATGCCGCCGTCACCGGTCACCATGATCTTCATCTGGTCGAAGCTCCAGACGCCCATGTCGCCGAAGGTCCCGGCGGCCCGTCCGCGCACGCCGGACGCCACGGAGCAGGCCGCGTCCTCGACCAGGGCGACGCCCCGCCGCGCGCACAGCTCCGCCAGGCCGGCGATGTCGCCCGGACAGCCTCCGTAGTGCAGGACCAGGACCGCCTTCGTGCGCGGGGTGAGCACTCGCTCGACATCGCGGACCGCGGGGTTGAGGGAGTGCGGGTCGACCTCGCAGAAGACGGGGCGGGCACCGCGCGCCCGGGTGGCGTTGGGGCCGGACACGAAGCTCAGGGACGGGATCACCACCTCGTCCCCTTCGCCGAGGCCGAGCAGTTCGAGCGCGAGGAACGTGCCCGAGGTGGCCGAGTTGAGGAAGACGACGTGTTCCGGTGGGACGCCGAGGTGCCGGGCGAAGCGCCCCTCGAAGTCCCGCGACCGCGGCCCGTAGCCGACGGTCCCGCTGTCGAAGGCCTCCGCGACAGCCCGGAGTTCGGGGTCGCCCAGCGCGGGCCGCGAGAATGCGATCACGTAGCTCTCCTCTTGGGGGCGCGGGTCGTGACCTGCCGTGCCCGTACGCCACGAGTCACGTCCGTAGATCACGAGTCATGTCCGTACGTCACGAGAGCGCTTACCCACAAGAAGCGGATAATGCTCCTCCGCAACGCGAACGGCTCGTATACCCCCGTCGCACCGCCGGCAGCGCCGTTGGCGGACTCCGGGAGCCGGTTCCCGGCCAACTCCGCCCGGGCCCTACCGGGCGCCCGTCTCCGTGAGTAGCGTCGCCCCTCGGCATCGATCGGCTTCAACGTCCACAGGGGGTCACATGAGATTCCGCTATCGTGTCGCGGCTGTCAGCGCATCCCTCGCCCTTGCGGGCGCGGGCGCGGTGAGCCTCGCCGCGCCGGCTTCCGCATCGCCGTCCGGACACGCTTCCGCCTCCGAACGCGCCGCCGCACCCGCCCTCTCCTGCGACGCGTGGCAGTACCAGAGGGGCACCAAGGGGCACGGCGCGTCGATCAAGTGCTACGGCAGCTCGTTCATCGGGTACGCCGTCTGCCACCAGCCCGACGGCTACCTGTACCTCCGCTTCGGCAACCGGGCCCGCTCCGGTGGCACTTCGCTCGTGTGGTGCGACCGCAACGCGGAGGTCACCGATGCGGGGGCGATTCCCGGCTGACCGCCGGGACCGGAGCCCCGGAAGGTGAGGGGGCCGGCCGCAGTGGTCTCGCCACCGCTGCCGGCCGGCCCGCAGCGCCCGGGCGCTGCGGTCGGGCTTCCGGGAACCTCCGGCTCACCTTCCGGCCACAGACGGCCCGCCCGCGTCCGTACTCGCCTTCGCGCTCTCCATCAGCTCGTCGAAGGCCGCGAGGACGTCCGGCGCGTGGAGGGTGACGAGGTCCTCGCGCGTCAACGGCTCGCCGTTGCGGGGCGTGGCCGCGAGGCGGAGATCGCGGTGGGCGGCGGCCTTCTGGCACAGGTTGCGGATGAAGCGGCCGTTGCCGAGGGCGTCGATCCTGTCCGCCGCACCGCTGAGGCTCTGTTCCAGGGCGCTCGCGCCCGCCGGGGACAGGACGTCGCCGTTGTCGTCCAGCAGCGCGCCGGCGATCCGACGCAGTTCCTCCGGCGCGTACGACGGGAAGTCGACGCGCGTGGTGAAGCGGGAGGCCAGGCCGGGGTTGGTGGCCAGAAGGCCCTCCATCTCACGGCGGTAGCCGGCCAGGACCACGACCAGGCGCTCGCGGTCGTCCTCGGCGCGCTTCAGGAGCACCTGCAGCGCCTCGTTGCCGAACGCGTCGCCGCCGTTGTAGCCGTCGTTGACCAGGGCGTACGCCTCGTCGATGAAGAGCACGCCGTCCAGGGCGGAGTCGATGACCGCCGACGTCTTCAGCGCGGTGGAGCCGAGGTGCTCGCCGACCAGGTCGACGCGCTGCGTCTCCACGACGTGACCGCGCTCCAGCAGGCCGAGCCCCGCGAAGACCTTGCCCACGATGCGGGCCACCGTGGTCTTGCCGGTGCCGGGCGGGCCGGCGAAGACGAAGTGCTGCGGCCGGGTGCGGGTGGGTATCCCCTGCTCCGCGCGGAGCTCGGCCATCTCCAGCTGGGCGATCAGGGTGTGGACCTGGCGCTTGACCGGCTCCAGGCCGATCATTCCGTCGAGCTCGGCCCGCGCCTGGGCGAGCAGGTCCGCGCGCTGCTCCGCCGCCACGGCGGCGGAGCCGGCCCCGGCCCGGACGGCCTGTGCCCGCTCCGCCACGTCGTAGAGCGCGGGGTTGTGCCGGTAGGCGTACTGGAAGTGCTTGAGGGCCTCCTCCCCGGCTCCCAGACCCTCGTGCGCCACGCCGCTCCAGTAGGCCACCTCGGCCTCGAAGTGGCTGTTGACATCGGCCTTCTCCGACAGCCAGGCCAGGGTGTTGAGGGCCTCGTGCCAGACCTTCTGCGCGATGAGCGCCTGCGCGGCGTAGAGCTGCGCCTCAGCCATCAGCAGGGGTTCCTCGACTTCGGTCGAGGACGACAGCACCCAGTTCCACTCCTCCGAGAGGTAGGCGTACCGCGTGGCGAGGAAGCGCATCCCGTCGCAGTCCAGCTCCGCGTCGGCCAGCGTCTGCCACGCCTCGCCGAGGGCGCCGGCGTCCAGGAGGGCACTGTGGACGGCCATCCACAGTTCCCGGCTCGTCTCCAGGGTGAAGTTGACGTACCGGCCGATCCGGAACTGGGAGTGCAGGGTTTTGCCGTGCTTCGCCCGCAGGGCCCCGAACTTCGCCGCGTGCTGCTCCATGGCGGCCAGGGCCTCGTCCTGACGCTGACCCGTGGCGTGCAGGCCGAGCCAGGCGTCGGCCGCGGTGGGGTCGTCCCGCACCGCGTCCGCGAAGCGCGCCGCCGCCCGGTCGGCGGCCCCCTGCTCGAGCAGGGCGACGGCTTCCTGCCAGGCCCGCTCCGCGCGTCTCGCCGCCAGCCAGGACGTCTTTCCACCCGACACGGTTCTGCCCTCCTGTTCCCGTTCCTGCTCCGGAGCAGGAACGGGAACAGGAACGGTTGATGTGATCATTTACAGAGGGCTGATGGTACTGCGCCCGCGACGCCGGGCGTGCCGTCTCCCCACTGAAGGCGGCGCACGGGTCGCGTTCCCGGCAGCGGCCCGTGCGTCCGCACGACCGTTCCCGCCCGTGCGGAGGCGGGAAGCTTAAGGGCCCTATGACCACGGAACCGCGGCACGCAGACACCCTCCCCCGGTCATCCCCAGTGACGGCCGCCGTCCTCCTCGTTCTCGGCACCGCATGCGCCCTCTGGCTGCTGGCCGCCGGCCCGGCCTCCGCGGCGACCGCCGTTCCGCCCGGCCGGGCGGGCCCCGTCAAGTGCGAGCTGAGCGCCTACGTCAGCGACCTCTACGACATCGATCCCACCAAGGGCAGGTTCTCCGCACGGTTGTGGCTGTGGACCATCTGCCCGGACAAGAGCGCCGATCCACTGCCCAAGATCTCCTACGCCAACGCCGACGACCCGAACGCCTCCGAGCCGAACATCATCGAGCAGGACGGGCACGTACTGGACCAGGTGCGGGTGCAGTCCAGCTTCCGGCAGGAGTGGGACGTACGGGACTTCCCCTTCGACCGCCACCACGTCGAGATCCTCCTGACCGCGCCGCAGGACACGAACCACTTCCGGTTCACCGTGAACAACGCCGACGCGCAGGTCAACCCGGAGATCCGTCCCCAGGGCTGGCACGTGACCGGCTTCCGCCTGGTCAGCGCGGTCAAGCACTACACCACCACGTACGGCGACCACAGCCTCAAGAACGGCAGCACCTACGACCGGGTGCGCATCCGGATCGACCTCGAACGCTCCGCTCCCACCGTCTTCTGGAAGCTGACCATCCCGCTCTACCTCGCCGTACTCATCGCCGTCTCCACGTTCCTCATCTCCTCCCACCGCGAGGAGCTGGAGACCACCGCGCGGCTGGACGGCGTCTACAACAGGCTCGGCGTCCTGGGCGGCGGCCTGTTCGTCGTCGTCCTCAACATGCAGCAGGCCAACGATGTGATCAACAGCCCCGGCGGGCTGACCCTCATCGACCGGCTCCACGTCATCACACTCGCGTTCCTCCTCCTCGCCGTGGCGGGTACGGTCCTCGCCTGGAGCTGGACCTCCCGGGGCGGCAGTCCCACCCGGGCGGAGCGCGTGGGCCACCGCGGGGCATGGTGCGGGCTCGCCGCCTACGCCGTGGTGTGCGGGGCGTTGGTACTCCTGGCAGCCCGGGGGTGACACTCCGTTGCTGACGGACGCCCGCCCCGAGTGGCAGCCGAGGGTTGTCCCGCACAGACTGCATGGTGGCGGGCGTGTGCCGGGCGCGGCGACGATGTCGTGGCGAGCGGCAAGGCTCCCCTCGACCGGTTCCTCCTCCCCACACCGGCCACGCCGCCGCCGAGGGTCCGGCCCCTTCCTCGACCGCGGGGTCATCATCCGTCTGCGCCCGGACGATGAGGACAGCGGGCCCAGGCGCAAGGCGGACGTGACCGTAAAGCTGCGGCGAGGGGCGCTCGCCGATGCGTGATGCGCCCTCGGAGGCCGGCTCGGTCCCGGCGAACAAGCCGGGCACCCGATCGGGTCGGGTCAGGTCTTGTTCAGGTAGGTGAGGACCGCGCGGACGCGCCGGTTGCTGTCGTCGTCATCGCTGAGGCCGAGCTTGCCGAACATGGTGGTGGTGTACTTGCTGATGGCGCTGTCGCTGAGGAAGAGGCGGCGGGCGATGGCCTGGTTGGACAGTCCTTCGGCCATGAGGCCCAGCACGGAGTACTCGCGTTCGGTGAGTTGCCCGAGCCCGCGGCTCGGGGAGCTGCTGGAGAGCAGTTTCGCGATGACGGCCGGGTCCATGGCGGTCCCGCCGGCCGCGACGCGCTCCAGGGCGCCGATGAACTGGTCGGCGTCGAACACGCTCTCCTTGAGGAGGTAGCCGACGCCGCCGGACCCGTCGGCGAGGAGCTCCCGGGCGTACAGCTGCTCCACGTGCTGGGAGAGGATGAGGACCGGCAGCCCGGGCACCTCCCGGCGGGCGGCGAGGGCCGCCTGCAGGCCCTCGTCCGACTGGTTCGGCGGCATGCGGACGTCGATGACGGCCACGTCCGGCCGCCACGTCCGCAGGGCGTCGAGCGTCTCGGGTCCGGTGGCGGCGGTCGCCACCACTTCGTGCCCGCACGCCTCGATCAGGCGGACCATCCCGTCGCGCAGGAGGTAGAGGTCTTCGGCTACAACGATTCGCATGGGACCATCATCCTCGCCCGGGTCGGGCCGCCCGGCGGGCTGGTGATCTCCAGGGTGCCGTCGAAGGCCGCGAGGCGGCGGTGCAGGCCCGCGAGCCCGCCGCCGGTGCGGATGCCGGCGCCGCCCCGGCCGTCGTCCTCGACCTCGGCGACGATGCCGGTCTCGTCCCGTGTGAGGGAGACGTACGCCCGGGTCGCCCGGGCGTGTTTGACCGCGTTGGTCAGCAGTTCGGCGATGCCGAAGTAGACGGCGGACTCGATCGGCGGGTCCAGGCGCAGCGGGGTGGCGGCGCTGACGGCCACGTCGAGGGGCATGTCGAGGGCGAGGGCGCGGACGGCGTCGACGAGTCCTCGTTCGTTGAGCACGGGCGGGCTGATGCCCCGGATCAGCTCGCGGAGTTCGGCGAGCGAGGCGGTGGCGCCGGCCTGCGCGTCCCGCATCAGTGCCCTGGCCCGGGCGGGGTCGGCCTCCATGAGTTTCTCGGCGGTCGCCAGGGAGAGCCCGAGCGCGACCAGGCGGGCCTGTGCGCCGTCGTGCAGGTCCCGTTCGATGCGGCGGATCTCGGCGGCCTGCGCGACCGTCGCGTCCGCGCGCTGGGCGGTCAGTTCGTCCACCCGGTCCGCCAGCGCCATCGTGGAGGAGGGGCGCAGGAAGCGGACGGCCACCGGTACGACGGGGCGCCAGGCGTACGGGGCGGAGGCGATCGCCACGACCAGGCCGAGTGCGCCGACGAGGTGCGCGGCGGTCTCCGGACGGACGGACCCGAGGACCGCGGCGGCCACTCCCGCGGGCGGGAGGGCGGCGACCACGCCCGCGGTGAACGGCACGATCCCCGTGAAGCGCAGGTCCCGCCAGTTGGCGGGGTCGCTCCACCAGAGCCGCATCCTCTGGTCCATGACGGCGTCCCGGCGGCTGCGCTCGTAGGAGAAGCCGTTCCACCAGTACCCGGTGGACAGCCGTGTCACCGGACCGCCCTGCCGGTACCCGCCGGGGATGACGGTGGCGGTCCACCGCGCGACGAGGAAGCGGATCGTCCGGCAGACCGGGCGGGGCAGGGCGAGCGTGCCCACGCACACGATCACGAACGGCGCCGTCCACGACCACGGGTTTCCCGGCCCCCACCGGATCCCCAGCGCCACGGCCGCGGCCCATACGGCCGGGAGCAGCAGGCTGACGGCCGCCACGGCACACGCCCGTACGAACCCCACGCCGGCGCGTTCCGGCCACGTACCCAGTCGTCTCATGAATGTCATGGGTCTTCCTTCGCTTCCCGTTCGATGCCTCCACTGTGCACCGTGCGGGGCCCGCTCCCGCCCTGGTCAGCCGAGGAGTGGGGCCAGCCCCACCCACCCGTGTGCCCAGGCCCGTACCGGGCCGGCCGGGCGCTTCGTAGCGTCAGTGGCATGAAGACCAACGAGACCAGCACGCACACCACGGCCGATGCGGCACTCCTCAACGGCCCCCGCACTCAGGGCGCCTTCACCACGGCGAAGAACAGCATCAAGGTCTACGGTGCGCTCGGCACGGCCGCCCTCGTGGCGGTCATCGTGGTGGCGGGCACCGGTCATGCGGTGAACACGTTCATGTGGGTCCGGGCCGTGCTGCTGCCGGTGGTCGCCGTGCTGATCCACCGGATGGCGGTCTCCGCCGCCCGGGGGTCGCGGCGGGCCTTCGAGCGGCTGAGCGGTCTCGCCGTCATCATGCCGGTCGCGATCATCGGCGTCGACCTGATCCCGGGGGTCTGCCCGCCGTGGTACGCCGTGATGCAGGTCGTCTGCATGCTGCCCGTCATCGGCGTCGCCTTCCTCACCCGCGGCTCGGCGCTGCGCGCCGCCTTCCCCAAGGGGCGCTGACGGCGGCGGGCGGCGCGTTGCGGGGATCCCTCTCAGCGGCGCCGCCACGCCTGACGCGATGACGCGGGGTCAGTCCCCGTCCGGCCCTGCGTGGTGCAGGGTGCTGCCGTCGGGCCTCCGCCCGAAGGAGGCCTCGAGGACGGCGGGCAGGTCCGCCTCGGGGACCGCGGCGCGCACCTCCGCCAGAACACGGGGGAAGTCGTCGTCACCGATGCAGCCCAGGTACTCCTGGCGCAACCGGTGGATGACCTCGACGAGCTCGGGCCGCAGCCGCATCCAGGCGCGGGACGTGCGGATCTCCTCGTCGACGTGGTCCATGAACCAGCGCATGACGTCGTGCGGGACGTGCAGGTGCCGCCCATGGCGGTCGAAGCACATCGTCGGCTCCCGCGCCGGGTCCTCGTCGGGGACGATCGCGGTCACCAGGGTCAGGTGCTCGGCGACGAGGTCCAGTTCCAGGTACCAGGCGTCGTCGGGTACGGAGTAGAGGGTGGTGATCGCGTAATCGCCGCCGGGGTGTGCGAGGGACATGGCTGCATGCTGTCATGCCGTTCACAGGCCGAAGAGGCGGGCCGCGGTGTCGTGGCAGGCGGCGCGCAGCCGGTCGTCGCCCGGTCTCAGCCGGGCCAGGGACTCCAGGGCGTGGTGGTGGGTGCAGGGGATGTCGGGGAAGTCGGTGGTCATGGGCCACATCCTGCCGCGAGCCTCCGCACTGCGGCAGGACGGGACCCATCACTCCCCGCGCCTGTCAGGGCGGGAGGTTCCCGCGCCCCGGCCCTCGCGGCCCGTTCACTTCACGAATTCGTCCACGACCTCGGGCGGCCAGGTGCCGATCTTGAGCACGCCCATGGAGTAGGCGCGGGAGACGAGCGCGGTGCGGTTGCGCACCTTCAGCTTCCGCAGCAGGCAGGTCACGTGGTATTCGACGCCGTGCGGGCTCAGGAAGAGGCGTGAGGACAGGGGGATGGTGGATATGCCGGCGGCGATGCCCTCGAGGATGCGGGCGTCCATCGCGGAGAGGACTTTCTTGCGTTTGGTGACCACCCGCGGCTCCTCGGCGTCCGCGGTCGTGGGCATCATGACGAGGACCGCGTTCGTGCCGGGAAGTCCGCCGCTCACCGCGATCGCGGTGAGGGGAACGGTGAAGGCGGACTCCTCACCGGGGCGCACGGCGATGACGGGGGTGACGAAGCGCTGGTGCTTGCCTTCCAGCAAGTGGGAGAACTGACGCATCAGCGGCTGCTGGACGCTCGGGTGCACCACGTCGCGGATGCTGCGGCCGCACAGCTCCTCCGACGAGCCGTTGAACTGCCGGAAGAACTCCTGGTTCGCCTGCCGGATGGTCAGGGCCGCGTCGAGCCCCGCCACGCACATGCCTTGCTGGTCGGGCTGCTGGTGCGCGTCCGCGCCGCCGGCCCGGCCCGTCGGGTCGCCTTCGCCGTCCGTCTTGGAGCGGGCCGGATCAATGAGCGTGGGGACTGAATTCAGCAAAGGAAGATCCCCTTCATGAAACTTCACGTGGAGGTGGGATGAATGGGAAGGCTAGTTACCCACCGACCGGGGGAGCAACGACCGCCATACGGCGGCACTTAAACCTGCGGCTCCATCGAAAAACGGTTCGGGTGCATGCCTGCGACTTCGGTAGTCCCGTACGGCCAAAATCGCGCCAATAGGCACATCTTTGCGCCACACCCGGAGCATCGCTTCACTCTCCGTACAAATTCAATCACTACCTGCCGGTATATCGGAGTTGCGCATTCCGGATCAGCGGACCTCGGACTGCGGCTGCGTGCCGATTGAAAAACGATCAACCATCGCGCCCAATTCGCTACGGAAATACGGGAACCGAGTGCACGCGACGAGCGAAGGACGCCTTTGGTTCCAGGTTCTCGAAAAGCACGTAAGGATTTCCGGAGTACCCGGGGGCAGGGGCCGGCCGGCGCCGGGGAGACGGCACCCGCGGTGCGCGCCGCCGAGGCCGCGGTACGGGCCGCGGGGACGGAGGACTCTACGGATTTCCCGACAACCGGCGTGAGATCAAGGGTGAGCACGGCCCGCCGACCCGCATGGGGGCGCGCTCGACACGCGCCCGCCACCGCCGAAAGGGAACCCATGGACTCCGCCCGACGGCCGATCCTCTTCGTCAGCCTCCCGGAGAGCGGCCTGCTCAACCCGCTGCTCGTCCTGGCGGGCGAGCTCTCCCGCCAAGGCGTGGAGGACCTCTGGTTCGCCACCGACGAGCCGCGGCGCGAGGACGTGCAGCGGATCGCGGAGGGCTCCCCCGTGGAGTTCGCCTCCCTGGGCGAGGTCATCTCCGAGCTGTCCGCGGTGACATGGGACGACGACGTCTACCGCGAGGTCACCCAGTCCTCGCGCTTCCGGGCGCATCGCGCGGTCATCAAGCAGTCTTACAAGCCCGGCCTGCAGGACGTGAAGTACCGCCGGCTCGAAGCCGTCGTCAACAAGGTGCGACCGGCGCTGATGGTCATCGACTGCATCAGCGGATTCGCGATCGAACTGGCCATAGCCCGGGGGATCCCCTTCGTGCTGAGCGTGCCGTTCCTGCCGAGCAACGTGCTGACGGCCCACACCCCCTTCGGAAAGGGGTACACGCCGAGGGGCTTCCCGGTCCCCCACACCGGGCTGCCGGCCAGGATGAGCCTCGCCCAGCGCGTCAGCAACGAGCTGTTCAAGATCCGGACCTTGGCGATGTTCTGCACCCCCGGGATGAGCAAGGTCGTCATGCAGGACAACCGGCGGCGCAAGCTGCTCGGCCTCCCGTCGATCAGTCCCATGGCGAGGATCGACGAGGCCGAGATGGTCCTGTGCAACTCGATCGCGGAGCTGGACTACCCCTTCGACATCCCCGGGAAGATGCGGTTGGTCGGCGCGATGGTCCCGCCGCTGCCGGAGGCCCCGGACGACAAGGACCTCTCGGGCTGGCTGGACGCCCAGTCGTCCGTCGTCTACATAGGGCTCGGGACCATCACCCGGCTGACCCGGGCGGAGGTCGGCTCCGTCGTGGAGGTCGCCCGCCGCCTCGAAGGCCGGCACCAGGTGCTGTGGAAGCTGTCCAAGGAGCAGCAGCACCTGCTGCCGCCGGAGGCGTCGCTGCCGGCCAACCTCCGCATCGAGAGCTGGGTCCCTTCCCAGCACGACGTCCTCGCCCACCCGAACGTGAAGGTGTTCTTCACGCACGGCGGCGGCAACGGCTTCAACGAGGGCGTGTACTTCGGCAAGCCGCTCGTGGTCCGGCCGCTGTGGGTGGACTGCTTCGACCAGGCCGTCCGCGGCCGGGACTTCGGCATCAGCCTGACCCTGGACCGTCCGCACGCCCTGTCGCCCGGGGATGTCGTCGACAAGCTCATGCGCGTGCTGGGCACCCCCTCCTTCGCCGAGAGGGCGGAGCGGCTCGGCAGGCTGCAGCGCGCGGCGGGCGGGCGGGAGACCGCCGCCTCGCTGATCCTCGGGCTCCCCGCCCTGGCCTGAGGCCACCCGCGTACCCGGACCCCCGATCAGGAAGAGACCGACGATGTCGTTCAAGTACCCCGTGTCCAGGCCGGCTCTGGACGGCCGAGAGCTCGAATACGTCACCGCGACCGTCAGCGACGGCTGGATATCGTCCCAGGGGCCGATGATCCAGCGCTTCGAGCGGGCCTTCGCGGACTACAACGCGATCGCGCACGGCGTCGCCTGTTCCTCCGGGACGGCCGCCCTCACACTGGCCCTGCGGGCGCTGGGCATCGGCCCGGGCGACGAGGTGATCGTCCCCGAGTTCACCATGGTCGCCTCCGCGTGGGCGGTCACCTACACCGGCGCGACGCCCGTCTTCGTCGACTGCGCGGACGACCTCAACATCGACGTCAGCCGCATCGAGGAGAAGATCACCCCGCGGACGAAGGCCGTCATGCCCGTCCACGTCTACGGCCGGCGCTGCGACATGGACACGATCATGGACATCGCGTTCCAGCACAACCTGCGCGTCGTCGAGGACTCCGCCGAGGCCCACGGCATCCGCCCGGTCGGCGACATCGCCTGCTTCTCGCTCTTCGCCAACAAGATCATCACCTCGGGCGAGGGCGGCATCTGCCTCACCGACGACCCCGGACTGGCCGGGCAGCTGGAACACCTGCGCGCCATGGCCTTCACCAGGGACCACAGCTTCCTGCACAAGAAGGTCGCCTACAACTTCAGGATGACGGCCATGCAGGCCGCCGTCGCCCTCGGCCAGGTCGAGCGGCTGGACGAGATCCTGGAGACGCGCCGGGCGATCGAGAAGCGCTACGACGAAGGTCTGGCCGGCATCCCCGGGCTCACCCTGATGCCGCCGCGGGACGTGCTGTGGATGTACGACGTCCGGGCCGAACGCCGCGAGGAGCTCCGGGCGTTCCTGGCCGACCGGTCCGTCGAGACCCGGCTCTTCTTCAAGCCGATGAGCCGGCAGCCCATGTACGTCCACCCCGACTGGCCGTCCCTCAAGGCGAACGTCTTCGCCGAGGACGGGCTGTACCTGCCCACGCACACCGGGCTGACCGCAGCCGACCAGGACTTCGTGATCGGCCAGGTCCGCGCGTTCTACGGCGCCTGACCGAAGCACCGGACTACCTGAAAGGAACCTCCGCACCATGACGCAAACCGAACCGCAGGTGGTCGACTTCCCGCTGCGCAAGCCCGGCGTGCCCTTCCCGCCCCCCGGCTACGCCGGCTACCGGGGGCAGCAGGGGCTGGTCCTCTCCCGCCTGCCCAACGGCGACCGGGTCTGGCTGGTCACCCGGCACGAGGACGTGCGCGCGGTGCTGACCGATCCGAGGATCAGCTCCAACCCCGAGCACCCGGGGTTCCCGAACGTCGGCGAGAGCCTGGGCGTGCCCAAGCAGGACCAGATCCCGGGCTGGTTCGTGGGGCTGGACTCCCCGGAGCACGACCGGTTCCGCAAGGCCCTCATCCCGGAGTTCACCGTCCGGCGCGTCCGCGCGATGCGCCCGGCGATCGAGCGCACGGTGGACGAACGCCTCGACGCGATGCTGGCCGCGGGCGACTCCGCCGACCTCGTCGCCGACTTCGCGCTGCCCATCCCGTCCCTGGTGATCTCCTCACTGCTCGGGGTGCCGCCGGCGGACCGCGACTTCTTCGAGTCCAGGACGCGCACCCTGGTCGCCATCCGCTCCTCGACCGACGAGCAGCGGAACGCCGCCGCCAAGGATTTGCTGCGCTACATCGGACGGCTGGTGGGCATCAAGCAGAAGTGGCCCGCCGACGACCTGGTCAGCAGGCTGCTGGCCACCGGCGTGATCGCCCCGCACGAGCTGTCGGGCGTGCTGATGCTCCTGCTCATCGCCGGGCACGAGACGACGGCCAACAACATCGCGCTGGGCGTGGTCACCCTCCTGACGAACCCCGAGTGGATCGGTGACGACCGGGCCGTGGAGGAGACGCTGCGCTTCCACTCGGTCGCCGACCTGGTGTCCCTGCGGGTGGCGGTCGAGGACGTGGAGATCTCCGGGCAGCTCGTCAGGGCGGGCGAGGGCATCGTGCCCCTGGTGGCCGCGGCCAACCACGACGAGAACAGCTTCGAGTGCCCCCACAGGTTCGACCCCTCCCGGTCCGCCCGCCACCACGTCGCCTTCGGCTACGGCGTGCACCAGTGCCTGGGGCAGAACCTGGTGCGGGTCGAGATGGAGATCGCCTACCGGAAGCTCTTCGAGCGCATTCCCGCCCTCGAACTCGCCGTGCCCGCCGAGGGACTGTCCTTCAAGCACGACGGCGTGGTGCACGGTCTGCACGCGCTGCCGGTCCGCTGGTAGCCGGCCGGCGACCGGCCCGCCCGCCGGGCGCGCCACCGGCCCCCGGCGGACCCGAATCCACCGCAGGAGACACCGACATGCGTATCACCGCCGACACCGCCCGCTGCGTGGGAGCGGGCCAGTGCGTACTGAACGCCCCGCACGCCTTCGACCAGGACGACGACGGGCTGGTCACCCTGCTCCTCGCCGAGCCCGGCGCCGGCGAGGAGGCCGGGGTCCGGCTGGCGGCCGGCCTCTGCCCGTCCCGGGCGATCACCGTGCACGAGGACTGACGCCCGCGCCCGGGTGACCGGCCGGCCGCGTCCCCCAACCGACGAAAGCACTTGAGATCCGGGAGTGAAGGTGCCCGTCCAGACAGATGACTACGCGAACGATCCGTCCCCCGAGCCCGTGGCCGTCATCGGCATGGCCTGCCGGCTGCCCGGCGGGGCCCACTCCCCCGAGGCCCTGTGGCAGCTGCTCTCCGACGGGGCCCACGCGATGTCCGGCTTCCCGGAGGACCGCGGCTGGGACCTCGGCCGGCTCTTCGACGACGACCCCGACCGCCCCGGCACCACGTACGCGCGCGAAGGCGGTTTCCTGCACGACGCGGGCCACTTCGACGCGGGCTTCTTCGGCTTCTCCGACCTGGAGGCGACGGCGACCGACCCCCAGCAGCGCCTGCTCCTGGAAGCCGCGTGGGAGGCCTTCGAACGGGCGGGCATCGACCCGGCGGCCCTGAAGGGCACCCGCACCGGCGTGTTCACCGGTGCGGCGCACGGCGGCTACGCCACCGGCTCGTCCGTGCACGACGCCCGGCTGGAGAGCATGCTGGCCATCGGGACCGCCGGGAGCGCGGTCTCCGGGCGCCTCGCCCACGCCTACGGGCTGGAGGGTCCCGCGCTCACGGTGGACACCGACTCCTCGTCCTCCCTCGTCGCCCTGCACCTGGCCTGCCGGTCCCTGCGCTCGGGCGAGTCCACGCTCGCGCTGGCCGGCGGCGTCGCCGTCATGGCCTCCCCCGCGCCCTTCGCCCGGCTCTCCCGGATGCGGGTGCTGTCCCCGGACTCCCGCTCCAGGGCCTACGCGGACGCCGCCGACGGCTCGGCCTGGTCCGAGGGGGCGGGGCTGCTCCTGCTGGAGCGGCTCGGCGACGCCCGGCGCAACGGGCACCGCGTCCTGGCGCTGGTGCGCGGCTCCGCCGTCAACCAGGACGGCGCCTCCGACGGGTTCGCCGCACCGAGCGGCGCCGCACAGCAGCGCGTCATCCACCAGGCCCTGGCGGATGCCCGGCTGGCGCCGCGGGACATCGACGCCGTGGAGGGCCACGGCACCGGCACCCCGCTCGGCGACACCGTCGAGGTGCAGGCCCTCCTGGCCGCGTACGGCAAGGAGCGCCCCGCGGAACGGCCGCTGTGGCTGGGGTCGGTGAAGTCGAACCTCGGGCACACGCAGGCGGCCGCGGGGGTCGTCGGCGTCATCAAGACGGTGCTCGCGATGCACCACGGCCTGCTGCCCAGGACCCTGCACGCCGACGAGCCGCCGTCCCGGGCCGAGCCGACCGGCGGCTCGCTGCGGGTGCTGACCGAGGCCAGGCCCTGGCCGCGGGAGGGCGGACGGACGCGCCGGGCCGGGGTGTCCTCCTTCGGGCTCACCGGCACCAACGCCCACGTGATCCTGGAGGAGGCACCGGCCGAGGACGCCACGGGCAGCGTCGCCGGCACTGCCGGAACGGCCCGCACCGAGGTCCCGGAGGCGGCCGGTGACGCGGCGGCGCCCTGGATCCTGTCCGCCCGCAGCCGCGCGGCCCTGCGCGCACAGGCGCGGCGGCTGACCGAGCGGGTGGCGGCCGACCTGGGGCTCTCCGCCCAGGACGTCGCCCACTCCCTGGCCACCACCCGCGCCCTGCACCGGCACCGGGCCGTCATCAGCGGCTCCGGCCGCGCGGAACTGCTGGCCGCGACGGAGGAGCTCGCGACCGGCAGGCGGCCCTCCCGGGTCACCGTCGAGGACTCCTCGCCGGGCGGGCTGGCCGTCGTCTTCCCCGGGCAGGGCGGCCAGCGGCCCGGAATGGGCCGCGAGGCGGCCGGGACGTTCCCCGTGTTCGCGGCCGCGCTGCGCGAGGTGTGCGCCGTCATGGACACCCTGCTGGAGCGGCCGCTCACCTCGGTGATGTGGGCGGACCCGGACTCCGAGGAGGCGGCCCTGCTCGACGACGCCGTCTACGCCCAGCCCGCGCTGTTCGCCCTCCAGGTCGCCCTGTACCGGCTCTTCGAGTCCTGGGGCGTGGTCCCGGACCGCCTGGCGGGGCACTCGGCCGGCGAGACCACCGCCATCCATCTGGCGGGCGGGCTCGGCCTTGAGGACGCCTGCACCCTGGTGGCCGCCCGGGGCAGGCTGATGGACACCCTTCCCGGCGGGACGATGGTGGCGGCCCGGATCTCCGAGAGCGAAGTGGAGCCGTGGCTCGCCGGGTCCGGGGATGCCGTGGCCGTCGCCTCCGTGAACGGGCCGTACTCGCTCGTCCTCTCGGGCGCCGACGCCCCGCTGGCCGCGCTCACCGACCGGCTCAACGCCGCCGGCCACAAGACCCGGCGGGTCGCGGTGAACGGCGCCGCCCACTCGCCGCTCATGGACCCCATCCTGGAGGAGTTCGGCGCCATCGCCCGGACGCTGTCCTACTCCACGCCCGTCCTTCCCGTCGTCTCCACCGTCACCGGCAGGCTCCTGACCGCCGAGGACGCCCACGATCCCGGCCACTGGGTGCGGCACCTGCGGGAGTGCGTGCGCTTCAAGGACGCGGTCGACCGGCTCCGGGACGAACGCGTCACCGGATTCCTGGAGCTGGGCCCCCATCCCGTGCTCACGCCGATGGTCGACGAGTGCCTGGACCCCGCCGGCACCGGCTACGGGGCCGCCATCGTGCCGAGCCTGCACGCCGGGGAGAGCGAGCGGCAGACCCTGCTCACGGCCGTCGCCCGGATGCACGCCCACGGCGTTCCCGTGGACTGGCACGCGGTCCTGCCCGGGGCGCGGCCCGTCCCCCTGCCGACCTACGCCTTCCAGCGGCGGAGGTTCTGGGCGGGTTCCGCGGACGCCGGGACCGTCGCGGGCGGGACGGCGGGCGCCGGGGACGGGTCCGTGGCCGACGACGAGCCGCCGGGCCTGGCCGACCGGCTGTCCGGCCTCGACGGCCCCGCACAGGACGCGCTCGTGCTGGCCCTGGTCCTCACCGAGGTCTCGGCCGCCCTGGGCATCCCGGAGCTGCGGAGCGACGAGGGCGACCGGGCGTTCCTGGACATGGGCGTCACCTCGGTGAGCGCGCTGGAGCTGCGCAACCGGCTCGTCGCGGCCACGGGCATGCGGCTCCCGGTCACGCTCGTGTACGACCACCCCACGCCGGAGGCCGTCGTCCGGCTCGTGCGCGGCAGGCTCGCGGTGCCGGCGGCCGTCCGTGACGCGGCCACCGTCGTGGCCGAGCTGGAGTCCCTGCTCACGGAGGGCGCGGCGGTCTCCGCGGACACGGCGGCGCGGCTGAGGGCGGTGGCGGCCCGGTGCCGGGCCGGGGCGCCTCCGGCCGGCGCGCCCGGCCCGTCCCCGGCCGGCGTGCTCGACCTGTCCGCGGCCAGCGACGAGGAACTGTTCAGCCTGCTGGACGGGGCGGGGTGACACGCCCGGGTGGGGGCAGCCCCGCAGGACGGCCGCCGGGGTCCCTTCCCGCGCGGCGCTCGGAACACTCATCTACGGGAGATCAGCCATGAGCGGGCTCACTTCGCCCACCGCCGCCCGGACGGCCGGGGACGTCATGATCGAGGCGGACGGCGTCGGCAGGGTCTTCGGTTCGCTGCGGGCCCTGGACTCGGTGAGCCTCTCGGTGCGCCGCGGCACCGTACTGGGCCTGCTCGGGCACAACGGCGCGGGCAAGACCACGCTCGTCAACGTGCTCACCGCCGCCCTGCCGCCCAGCTCGGGGCGCGCGGCGGTCGCCGGCTTCGACGTCGCGCGCGCACCGCGCGAAGTACGCAAACGCATCGGTCTCACCGGCCAGTTCGCGTCGGTCGACCCCCAGCTCTCCGGGCGGGACAACCTCGTCCTGCTGGCCCGGCTCCTCGGTGCGGACCGCAGGTCGGCCCGTGCGAGGGCCGACGAACTGCTGGAGCTGTTCGGCCTCCAGGGCTTCGCCGCCCGCCGGCCGGGCACGTACTCGGGCGGGCTGCGCCGGCGGCTGGACCTGGCCGCGTCCCTGGTGGGCCACCCGGACGTCATCTTCCTCGACGAGCCGACCACGGGCCTGGACCCGTCGAGCCGGCTCAACCTCTGGGAGATCGTGGAGGACCTGGTGGCGAAGGGCACCACGGTCCTGCTCACCACCCAGTACCTCGACGAGGCGGACCGGCTCGCGGATTCCATCACCGTCCTCTCGGCCGGCGCGGTGATCGCGAGCGGCACCGCCGCCGAACTCAAGGCCCAGGTGGGCACGTGCACGGTGACGGTGACCCCGGACCCCTCGGCCGGCCCGGCCGTGGCCTGCGCCGCCCTGCGGCAGGCGGGCCTGGAGCCGGTGCCGGACCGGGAGAACGGCACCGTCGCCGTCGCCGTCGCGGCGTCGAAGGACATCGCGCAGGTGATCAGGGCCCTCGACCGGGCCGGTGTCGGGGCCACGGCGCTGTCGTTCCGCGAACCGAGCCTCGACGACGTCTATCTCGCCCTGGCCGGGCGCTCCGCCGGAGCCGCCCCGTGAACCTCTTCGCACAGATCGTGGAGACTCCATGACCACACCGTCCATCGGCACACCGAACCCGGCGCCGCCGGTCCCGGACTCCGCTCCGGGGCCGGCGGCGGCCGTCTGGAACGGCAGCTCGACCGCCACGCAGGTCCGGGTGCTCACCGGCCGCTCGCTGCGGGCGCTGGTGAGCGATCCCGGGGTGCTCGCCTTCGGCCTGTTCCAACCGGTGATCATCCTGTTCGTGCTGACCCAGGTCTTCACCGGGATGGGCAAGTCGGCCCACTTCCCCGAGGGGGTCGGCTACCTCGACTTCGTCATGCCGGCGGTCCTGGTGGACAACGCGGTGCAGTCCGCGGTCCAGTCCGGGATCGGCGTGGTGGACGACCTCAAGAACGGCATGGTCGCCCGGCTGCGCTCCCTGCCCATCCACCCCGCTTCGCTGCTCGTCGCCCGGAGCCTGGCGAACCTGGTCCGCGCCGCGGTCCAGATCGCGATCGTCATCGTGCTGGCCGTCGTCGTCCTCGGCTACTCCCCCAAGGGCGGTGCGGGGCAGCTCCTCGCCTCGGCCGGGCTGGCGGTCTTCATCACCTGGACCCTGGGCTGGGCGTTCATCGCCGCGGCCACGTGGCTGCGGCGGGCGGAGCCCATGCAGAACCTCTCGGTCATCGCGCTCATCCCCCTGATGTTCGCGTCGAGCGCCTACATCCCGGTCAGCGACCTGCCCCAGTGGCTGCGCGTGGTCGCCGAGGTCAACCCGCTGACGTACGCGATCGACACGTCGCGCGCCCTCGCGCTCGACCTGCCGGGCGCCGGGGCCGCACTGCCCGCCGTGCTCATCAGCGCCGGCATCGCCGTCGTCGGCGGTGTCCTCGCGGTGGCGGGCCTCCGCCGCCCGCTCTGAGCCGGGGCCACTGCCCTTCCGCGTACGGCGAAGCGGGGCCCCCCCCGGGGGCCGGGGGGGGGGGGGGGGGGGGGGGGGGGGGGGGGCCGCGCGG
>NZ_JBMMMZ010000005.1:64613-470413 GCF_049725035.1 Streptomyces sp. XH2
CTTCCGCGTACGGCGAAGCGGCCCGCACCAGGTGATCCGGGTGCGGGCCGCTTCGTGGTGCCGGGCCGGCCCGACGGGGGCTGTCAGGAGAGGCCGAGCTCGTTGTCGAGGAGGTCGAACACCTCTTCGTCGGAGGCGGATTCGAAGTCGAAGCCCTCCTCGTCCTCCCCGGATTCCTTGCGGCCGGCTTCCGCGGCTCCGCCCCGCAGGGCGTCCCACTTCGCCTTGAGGACCTCAAGGCGGCCCGCTATCTGCTCGTGCGCCTCTTCCGTGACCTCCAGCCCGCCGAACGCCTTCTCCAGCCTGCCGAGTTCGCCGAGGAGCGCCTCCGGTCCGGAGAGCTCCCCGGGCGCGATCAGGGCGTGGAGACGGCCGACGAGTTCCACGGGCGTCGGGTAGTCGAAGAGCAGCGTCGCGGGCAGCCGGACTCCGGTGAGGGCGCTCAGCCGGTTGCGGAGCTCGATCGCCGTGAGGGAGTCGAAGCCGAGGTCCTGGAACGCCTGCTCCGGGTCGACCTGCCCGGCCCCGTCGTGGCCCAGCACGGCTGCGGCCTCGCCGCGTACGGTCTCCAGCACGACGTCGCGCGCCTCCGCGGCGGACAGCCCGGCCAGCCGCTGGGCCAGCCCGGCGGCGGCCCCGCCGCCCGTACCGGCCGCCGCGGTGCGCCGCGCCGGCGTCCGGATCAGGCCGCGCAGGAGGGGCAGGGGCTCGCCCTGTCCGCGGAGGACGGTGAGGTCCAGGCGGACGGGGAGGAGTGCCGGTGCGGTGGTGCCGAGCGCGGCGTCGAAGAGCGCCACGCCTTCCTCGGCGGTCAGCGGGGGCATTCCGGAGCGGGCCATGCGTGCGACGTCGGCCTCGGTGAGCGTGCCCGTCATGCCGCTGTCCTGCGACCAGGGGCCCCAGGCGAGCGACACGGCCGGAAGGCCAGCCGCATGGCGGTGGTGGGCCAGGGCGTCGAGGAAGGCGTTGCCGGCCGCGTAGTTGGCCTGGCCCGCGCTGCCGAAGGTGCCCGCGACGGAGGAGAAGACGACGAACGCGTCGAGGTCCAGGTCCTTGGTCGCCTCGTGCAGGTGCCATGCGGCGTCGGCCTTCGGCCGCAGGACCGCGGCCAGCCGCTCCGGGGTCAGGGACGCGATGGTGCCGTCGTCGAGGACACCGGCGGTGTGCACGACGGCGGTGACGGAGTGCCGGGCCACGAGTCCGGCCACGGCCGCGCCGTCCGTCACGTCGCACGCCTCGACGATCGCGTCCGCCCCGTACTCCGCGAGCTCGGCCACCAGCTCTTCCACTCCCTCGGCGGCCGGACCGCTGCGGCTGACCAGCAGCAGGCTCCGTACGCCGTGCACGGCCGCCAGATGACGGGCCACCGTGCGTCCCAGGCCGCCCGTACCGCCGGTGATCAGGACCGTGCCGGTCGTGTCCCACGCCATGCCGGCCGTGTCGCGCTCCTGCACCCGGGCGAGGCGCGCGGCGAGCACCTTGCCCTCCCTGACCAGCAGCTGAGGTTCGTCCGTCGCGAGCGCCTGCGGCAGCACGGTCGCGACAGCGTCGGCGTCGGCGTCGCCCGCCAGGTCCACCAGGACGAAACGCCCCGGATTCTCCGACTGCGCGGAGCGGACCAGCCCCCACACGGCGGCACCGGCGAGATCCTCACCCGACACCGCACCACGGGTCACGAACACCAGGCGCGAGTCCGCGAACCGGTCATCGGCCGGCCACGACTGCACCAGCTCCAGCGCCCGGGCGGACGCGGCGTGGACGCTCTCCACGGTGCCGTCGTGCCGGAAGGCGGCCGGCTCGACCAGCACTGCCCGGGGGATCGTTTCCCCGCCCAGGGCTTCCGGACCGGCGTACGTCCGGAAGGGCGCCCCGTCCGGCGCGGTGCCGAGTTCGACGCGTTCGCCGGTGAGGGGGACAGGCGTCCAGTCGAGCGTGAAGAGCGAGTCGCGGTCCCCGGTGCGCAGCTGACCGGCGGAGATCGGGCGTACGGTCAGCGACTCCACCGAAGCCACCGGCGCACCGGCCGGGTCCGCCATCGCGATCGATACGCCGCCGTCGGTGGGCCGCAGACGCACCCGCACCTGCGTGGCGCCGGAAGCGTGCAGCGACACGCCGGTCCAGGAGAACGGGACGCTTCCCTCACCGGCTCCCGCAGCGAACGCCGATGCGTGCAACGTCGCGTCGAAGAGGGCCGGGTGCAGGCCGTAGGCGGCGCCGTCGGTTCCTTCCGGCAGCCGGACCTCGGCGTAGATGTCCTCACCCGCCTTCCAGGCCGCCCGGAGGCCCTGGAACGCCGGGCCGTACGCGAACCCGGCAGCCGCGAACTGCTCGTAGCCGCTCTCCACATCGAGGGGCCGGGCTCCCTGCGGAGGCCATTCGGACGTGTCGAACGCCGGCGGTTCCGCGCCCGTGGTCACGGCGCCACTCGCGTGCAGTGTCCACGGCTCCTCGCCCTCGCGCCCGTGCACAGCCACCGAACGGCGACCGGAATCGTCCGGCTCGCCCACCCACACCTGCACCTGCACGCCGGCACCCGAAGCCGGCAGTACGAGAGGTGCAGCGAGCGTCAGCTCCTCCAGCACATCGCAGCCGATCTCGTCGGCGGCGCGCATCACCAGCTCGACCAGTGCCGTTCCCGGCACCAGGACGGAGCCCATCACCACATGGTCGGCAAGCCACGGATGCGACGACGTCGACAGCCGGCCCGTGAACAGCAGACCACCCGAACCCGCCAGCTCCACCGCCGCACCCAGCAGCGGATGCCCCGCCGGCCCCAGGCCCGCGAACCGCACATCGCCCGCACGCGCCACCCCGCCCAACGGCCAGAACCGCTCGTGCTGGAACGCATACGTCGGCAGGTCCACCAGCCGGGCGCCCGTACCGGCGAAGAAGGCCGTCCAGTCGACCGGAAGGCCGTGGACGTACAGCCGCGCCAGGGCTCCCGTCACGGCCGTCTCTTCGTCCCGGTCGCGGCGCAGGGCGGGAACGAGGACGGCCTCTTCGGGCAGTGACTCCTGGGCCATGGCCGACAGGACGCCGTCCGGGCCGAGCTCCAGGAACCGCGTCACGCCCTCCGCGTGCAGGACACGCACACCGTCCGCGAAGCGCACGGCCTCGCGCACGTGGCGGACCCAGTAGTCGGCGGAGGCGAGCTCCTCGGGCCCGGCAGGACGGCCCGTGAGGTTGGAGACGACCGGCACCGTCGGCGCACCGAACGACAGCCCCGCCACCACCTCGCGGAAGTCCGCCAGCATCGGCTCCATCAGCGGCGAGTGGAACGCGTGCGAGACCCGCAGCCGGCTGGTCTTGCGCCCCTCGTCCTCGAAGCGTGCCCGCAGCGCGTCGACGGCCTCCTCGGTGCCGGAGACGACCACCGACGACGGGCCGTTGACCGCCGCGACGGCAACGTCCTCGCTCAGGTGCGGCAGCACCTCCTCCTCCGTCGCCTGCAGCGCGGCCATCGCACCGCCGGCGGGCAAGGCCTGCATGAGCCGACCGCGAGCGGCCACGAGTGCGCACGCGTCCGTCAGCGGGAACACGCCCGCCACATGCGCGGCGGCGATCTCACCGATGGAGTGCCCTGCGACGAAGTCCGGTCGTACGCCCCAGGACTCCATCAGCCGGAACAGCGCCACTTCGATCGCGAAGAGCGCCGGCTGCGCGTACGCGGTCTGATTCAGCAGGTCGGCGTCGTCGCCCCAGACCACGTCCCGCAGAGGACGGTCCACGTGTTCGTCCAGCCCCGCGCACACCGCGTCGAAGGCTTCGGCGAACACCGGGTACAGGGCATACAGTTCCCGGCCCATGCCCAGGCGCTGCGAACCCTGTCCCGGGAACAGGAACGCCGACTTGCCGGAGCGCACCACCCCTGTGACCGTGTCCGGTCCGGTCTCCCCCGCCGCGAGCTCCGACAGGGCCCGCGCCAGGGCATCCCGGTCCGCACCCCACACCACCGCACGATGCTGGAAACCCGACCGGCTCGTGGCCAGCGAGTACGCCACGTCCGTGATCCCCGGCCCGGGTTCGTCCCCGAGGCGGGACAGCAGCCCGGCCGCCTGGGCGCGCACCGCGGGGGCGGACTTGCCGGACACCACGAACGGTACGAGCCTTCCGGTGTCCGCGTCCTCCACCGGTTCCCCGGCCGGTTCCGGCGCGGGTTCCGGCTGTTCCAGGATCACGTGCGCGTTGGTTCCGCTGATCCCGAACGAGGAGACACCCGCGCGCCGCGGACCCTCGCCCTCGGGCCAGGCCGTCTGCTCGGTCAGCAGCTCGACGGCACCGGCCGACCAGTCCACGTGCGACGACGGCGCATCGACGTGCAGGGTGCGCGGCAGCTCACCGTAGTGCATTGCCATCACCATCTTGATCACACCGGCGACACCGGCGGCGGCCTGCGCGTGACCGATGTTCGACTTCACCGAGCCGAGCAGCAGCGGACGGTCCGCCGGCCGGTCCTGCCCGTACGTGGCGAGAAGGGCCTGCGCCTCGATCGGGTCACCGAGTGTCGTACCCGTACCGTGCGCCTCCACCGCGGCGACCTGATCCGGGGAGATGCCCGCGTTGGCCAGGGCCTGGCGGATCACGCGCTGCTGCGACGGGCCATTCGGCGCCGTCAGACCGTTCGAGGCACCGTCCTGATTCACCGCGCTGCCCCGCACCACCGCCAGGACCCGGTGACCGTTCCGGCGCGCGTCCGACAACCGCTCCAGCACCAGCATGCCCACGCCCTCACCCCAGCCGACCCCGTCGGCCGCGTCCGAGAACGCCTTGCAGCGACCGTCCGCCGAAAGCCCCCGCTGTCGCGAGAACTCCACGAACGTCGTCGGCGTCGACATCACCGTCACACCACCCGCCAACGCCAGCGAGCACTCACCGGAGCGCAGCGACTGGGCCGCCCAGTGCAGCGCCACCAGCGACGACGAGCACGCCGTGTCCACCGTGACGGCCGGACCCTCGAAGCCGAAGGTGTACGACACCCGGCCGGAGGCCACACTGCCCGCGCTGCCGCTGCCGTAGCCCTCGAACTCGGGCCCGGAGAGGAGGTCGGCGTAGTCGTTGTACATGACGCCGGCGAACACACCGGTCTGGCTGCCCCGCAGCCCGGCCGGGTCGATGCCCGCCCGCTCCAGCGCCTCCCACGTCGTCTCCAGCAGCAACCGCTGCTGCGAGTCCGTCGCCAGCGCCTCCCGGGGGCTCATCCCGAAGAACGCCGGGTCGAAGTCCGCCGCTTCCGTGAGGAACCCGCCCGCACGCGTGTAGCTCGTACCCGTGTGTGCGGGGTCGGGGTGGTAGACGGCCTCCACGTCCCAGCCGCGGTCGGCCGGGAAGTCCGTCACCGCGTCCACGCCGTCGGACACCAGCCGCCACAGGTCCTCCGGCGAGGCGACACCACCCGGGTAGCGGCAGCTCATGCCGACGATCACCACCGGGTCATCGGCCACGGCCACGGCTCCCGGCAACACCGCACCGGCACCGGCCTCCTCCGCACCGAACAACTCGTCCAGCACGTGTCCGACCAGCGCGTCCGCCGTGGGGTAGTCGAAGACGGCAGTCGCCGAAAGTCGCATCCCTGTCGCGTCGTTGATCCGGTTGCGCAATTCGACGGCGGTGAGGGAATCGAAGCCGAGGTCCCGGAAGGCCAGGGACGCATCGACATCCGCGGCTCCGGCATGTCCGAGGACCGCCGCGACCCGCTCCCGCACCAGATCCAGGAGTGCCGCACGCCGCTCGTCCCGGGACAGCCCGGTCAGGCGCTGCACGAGACCGGAGGCCCCGGAGGAAGCGGACAGCGCTGCCGAGCGCCGGGTACGCGTACGGATCAGGCCGCGCAGGAGGGGCAGGGGTTCGCCCTGTGCGCGGAGGGCCGTGAGGTCCAGGCGGACGGGAAGTACGGCCGGCTCGACGGCGCTGAGTGCGGCGTCGAAGAGCGCCACACCGTCTTCCCCGGAGAGCGGGGGCATTCCGGAGCGGGTCATCCGCGCGAGGTCGGCCTCGGTGAGGGTGCCCGTCATGCCGCTGTCCTGCGACCAGGGGCCCCATGCGAGCGACACGGCGGGGAGCCCTTGCGCCCGGCGGTGGTGGGCCAGGGCGTCGAGGAAGGCGTTGCCGGCGGCGTAGTTGGCCTGACCGGAGCTGCCGAACGTACCTGCGACGGAAGAGAAGACGACGAAGGCGTCGAGGTCCAGGTCCTTGGTGGCCTCGTGCAGGTTCCACGCCGCGTCGGCCTTCGGCCGCAGGACAGCAGCCAGCCGCTCCGGGGTCAGAGAGCCGACCACGCCGTCGTCCAGCACACCCGCGGTGTGCACGACGGCAGTGACGGAGTGGCGGGCCACCAGGTCCGCCACAGCAGCCCTGTCCGTTACGTCGCAGGCTTCGACGACGACGTCCGCCCCCTGCCGCGCCAGCTCCGACACCAGCCCCTCAGCACCCTCGACAGCCGGACCCCTGCGGCTGACCAGCAGCAGACGCCGTACACCGTGCTCCGCCACCAGATGACGGGCCACCACACGGCCCAGAGCACCCGTACCACCGGTGACCAGGACCGTGCCGGAGGAGTCCCACTCAGGAGCCTGCGGGTCCTGTGCCCGGACCCGGGCTAGGCGTGCCGCGAGAACCTGGCCGTCGCGGACCAGGAGCTGGGGCTCGTCCAATGCGAGGGCCTGCGGCAGAACGGCCGGATCGGCGTCACCGTCCAAGTCCACCAGGACGAAACGACCGGGGCTCTCCGACTGCGCCGACCTCACCAGACCCCACACCGCAGCACCGGCGAGATCCTCACCCGACACCGCACCCCGCGTCACAAACACCAGACGCGCATCCGCAAACCGCTCGTCCGCCAGCCACGACTGCACCAGCCCCAACGCCCACGCCGCCGCAGCATGCACGGACTCCACCACGTCGGCAGGCCCCCCGGGCCAGGCGACCAGCACGGCCCCGGGGACCTCGGCCTCCGCCGAAGAAACCACGTCCGCACAGGCCCGGAACGGCTCTCCGTCGGCAGCGGTGCACAGCCCGGCACATTCGTCCGTGAGCGGCACCGGCACCCAGTCGAGCGTGAAGAGGGAGTCCCGGCCACCCGTCCGCAACTGATCAGCGGAGACCGGACGTACGACGAGCGAGTCCACAGACGCGACCGGAGCTCCGGCCGGGTCCACCATCGCGATCGAAGCGCCGCCGTCGGCGTGCCGGATCCGGACGCGCACCTGTGAGGCGCCCGAGGCGTGCAAGGACACGCCGCTCCATGAGAAGGGGACGGCGCCATCGGCGTCTTCCCCGACCGCCATCGACGCGTGCAACGCCGCGTCGAAGAGGGCCGGGTGGAGACCGTAGGCGGCTCCATCGGTGTCTTCCTGCAGCCGGACCTCGGCGTAGATGTCCTCACCCGCCTTCCAGGCCGCCCGGAGGCCCTGGAACGCCGGGCCGTACGCGAGCCCGGTGTCCGCGAACCGCTCGTAGCAGTCCGCGACATCGACGGGTTCAGCGCCGGCCGGGGGCCACACCGACGTGTCGAACGCCGGCGGTTCCGCGCCCGTGGTCACCACACCGCTCGCGTGCAGCGTCCACGGCTCCTCGCCCTCGCGCCCGTGCACAGCCACCGAACGGCGACCGGAATCGTCCGGCTCGCCCACCCACACCTGCACCTGCACACCGGCACCCGAAGCCGGCAGCACCAGCGGCGCCGCCAGCGTCAGCTCCTCCAGCACATCGCAGCCCACCTCATCGGCCGCCCGCAGCACCAGCTCCACCAGCGCCGTTCCCGGCACCAGGACGGAGCCCATCACCACATGGTCCGCAAGCCACGGATGCGACGACGTCGACAGCCGGCCCGTGAACAGCAGACCACCCGAACCCGCCAGCTCCACCGCCGCACCCAGCAACGGATGCCCCGCCGAACCCAGCCCCGCGAACCGCACATCGCCAGAGCGCGCCCCGGTCGCCGCGGGCCAGTAGCGCGAGCGCTGGAAGGCGTACGTCGGCAGGTCCACCTGCCGGGCGCCGGTGTCGGCGAACACCGCTTCCCAGTCGACCGGTACGCCGTGGACGTGCATCCGGGCCAGTGCCGTGAGCAGCGCCTGGTCCTCGGCGCGGTCCTTGCGCAGTACGGGGGTGATCACGGCTCCCTCCGGCGCGGACTCCGCGGCGAGGGCGGAGAGGGCACCGTCGGGGCCGAGCTCCAGGAACGCGGTCACGCCGTGGGCTCCCAGGGCGCGCACGCCGTCGGCGAACCGTACGGCTTCGCGGACATGGCAGACCCAGTACTCCGCCGAGGCCGGTTGACCGGCGGTCGCGGGCTCGCCGGTGACGTTCGAGACGAGCGGGATGCCGGGCGCGCCGTACGTCACGCGCTCGGCGACAGCGCGGAAGTCGTCCAGCATCGGCTCCATCAGCGGCGAGTGGAAGGCGTGCGAGACGCGCAGCCTGCTCGTCTTCCTGCCCTCCCCTTCGAAGTGGGAGCGGACGGCCTCGACCGCGCCCTCGGCGCCGGAGACCACCACGGACGACGGCCCGTTGACCGCCGCGACGGCTACGTTGTCCGTCAGCAGCGGCAGCACCTCGGATTCCGCCGCCTGGACCGCCGCCATCGCGCCGCCGGCGGGCAGCGCCTGCATGAGCCGCCCCCGCGCCGCCACCAACGCGCACGCGTCCGCCAGCGAGAACACGCCCGCCACATGCGCGGCAGCGATCTCACCCACCGAGTGCCCGGCCACATACTCCGGCCGCACACCCCACGACTCCACCAACCGGAACAACGCCACCTCGATCGCGAACAGCGCCGGCTGCGCGTACGCGGTTCGGTTCAGCAGGTCGGCGTCGTCGCCCCAGACCACGTCCCGCAGGGAACGGTCGAGGTGTTCGTCCAGCCCCGCGCACACCGCGTCGAAAGCCTCTGCAAACACCGGGTACAGGGCATACAGTTCCCGGCCCATCCCGAGCCGTTGCGAACCCTGGCCCGAGAACAGGAAGGCGCGCTTGCCCGTGCGAGTCTCGCCTTCCGCCACGACGCCGGGCTCGCTCCGGCCGTCGGCCAGTGCGGTCAGGGAGCGCAGGAGGCCGTCGCGGTCGGCGGCCAGCACCACCGCGCGGTGGTGGAAGCCCGAGCGGCTCGTCGCCAGCGAGTACGCGACGTCCAGGAGCCGCGGCACGGGGTCGTGGTCGAGGTGGGACGCCAGTCGTGCCGCCTGTGCCCGCAGGGCGGCCGGTGACCTGCCGGACACCACGAACGGCACGAGCCCTTCGTCGTCCGCGTCCTCCGCCGCTTCCCCGGCCGGTTCCGGCGCGGGTTCCGGCTGTTCCAGGATCACGTGCGCGTTGGTTCCGCTGATCCCGAACGAGGAGACACCCGCGCGCCGGGGACCCTCGCCCTCGGGCCAGACGGTCTGCTCGGTCAGCAGCTCGACGGCGCCGGCCGACCAGTCCACGTGCGACGACGGCGCATCGACGTGCAGGGTGCGCGGCAGCACGCCGTGGCGCATCGCCATCACCATCTTGATCACACCGGCGACACCCGCCGCCGCCTGCGCGTGACCGATGTTCGACTTCACCGAGCCGAGCAGCAGCGGACGGTCCGCCGGCCGGTCCTGACCGTAGGTCGCGAGCAGTGCCTGGGCCTCGATGGGGTCGCCCAGCGTGGTGCCCGTGCCGTGCGCTTCCACCGCGTCCACGTCCGCGACCGACAGCCCGGCGCTCGCCAGGGCCTGCCGGATGACGCGCTGCTGCGACGGGCCGTTGGGGGCCGTCAGGCCGTTCGAGGCGCCGTCCTGGTTCACGGCGCTGCCGCGTACCGTCGCCAGGACGCGGTGGCCGTTCCGGCGCGCGTCCGACAACCGCTCCAGCACCAGGATGCCGGCGCCTTCGGCCCAGCCCACGCCGTCGGCGGCGTCCGCGAACGCCTTGCAGCGACCGTCCGCCGACAGGCCGCCCTGCCGCGAGAACTCCACGAACGTCAGCGGGGTCGCCATCACCGTCACACCGCCCGCAAGTGCGAGCGAGCACTCGCCGGAGCGCAGCGACTGCGCGGCGAGGTGCAGGGCCACCAGCGACGACGAGCACGCCGTGTCCACCGTGACGGCCGGGCCTTCGAACCCGAAGGTGTACGACACGCGGCCGGAGGCGATGCTGCCCGCGCTGCCGCTGCCCTGGTACCCCTCGAACTCGCGCCCGGCGAGGAGCTGGGAGTAGTCGTGGTACATCACACCCGCGAAGACGCCCGTACGGCTGCCGCGCAGGGCGGCCGGCTCGATGCCGGCGCGTTCGAGGGCCTCCCAGGTCGTCTCCAGCAGCAGCCGCTGCTGGGCGTCGGTGGTCAGGGCCTCCCGGGGGCTCATCCCGAAGAACTCGGGGTCGAACTCCCCCGCGTCGTACAGGAAGCCGCCGGAGCGGGTGGCCACGGCGCCCTCGCGGTCGGGGTCGTCGGTGTCCTCGATCTCCCAGCCGCGGTCGGCCGGGAAGGCGGAGACGGCGTCCACGCCGTCCGACACCAGTCGCCACAGCTCCTCGGGCGAGGTGACTCCGCCGGGGTAGCGGCAGCTCATGCCGACGATGACGACCGGGTCGTCCGCCAGGGGCGGGAGGGCCGACACCGGCAGCGGCGCTTCTGCCTCCGCCTCTCCTTCCGCTTCCGCGCTGAAGAGTTCGGCGAGGAGGTGGCCCGTCAGGGCATCGGCCGTCGGGTAGTCGAACACGGCCGTGGCCGGCAGTCGCAGGCCTGTGGCCTTGCCCAGCCCGTTGCGGAGTTCGATCGCGGTGAGGGAGTCGAAGCCGAGGTCCTGGAACGCCTTCGCCGCGTCGACCGTCTCCGGGCGGGCGTGTCCGAGGACCGCCGCGATCCGCTCACGCACCAGGTCCAGCAGCACCGCGCGCCGCTCGGTCTCGGACAGCCCGGCCAGGCGTTGTACGAAACCGGACGCCGCGGCCGTGCCGGACGCGGCGGCGCGGCGTCCCGCCGTACGGACCAGGCCGCGCAGGAGGGTCAGGGGCTCCCCCTGTGCACGCAGGGCGGCGAGGTCCAGGCGGACGGGGAGCAGGGCCGGCTCGGCAGTGGCCAGGGCGGCGTCGAAGAGGGCGAGGCCTTCCTCGGCGGTCAGCGGCGGCATGCCCGAGCGGGCGATCCGCTGCAGGTCGGCGTCCGACAGGGTGCCGGTCATGCCGCTGTCCTGCGACCACGGGCCCCAGGCGAGTGACACGGCGGGGAGCCCTTGCGACCGGCGGTGGTGGGCCAGGGCGTCCAGGAAGGCGTTGCCGGCCGCGTAGCTGGCCTGACCCGCACTGCCGAACGTACCTGCGACGGAAGAGAAGACAATGAACGCGTCGAGGTCGCGGCCCTTGGTGGCCTCGTGCAGATTCCACGCCGCATCGGCCTTCGGCCGCAGGACAGCAGCCAGCCGCTCCGGGGTGAGCGAATCGACCACCCCGTCGTCCAGCACACCAGCGGTGTGCACGACAGCGGTGACGGAGTGGCGGGCCACCAGGTCCGCCACAGCAGCCCTGTCGGTCACATCGCACGCTTCGACCGTCACTTCGGCGCCCTGGTCCGCCAGTTCGGCGGCGAACTCGCGGGCACCTGTGGCGGCCGGGCCACGGCGGCTGACCAGCAGCACACTCCGTACACCGTACTCCGCCACCAGATGACGGGCCACCACACGGCCCAGACCACCCGTACCACCGGTGATCAGGACCGTTCCGGAGGAGTCCCACTCAGGAGCCTGCGGGTCCTGTGCCCGGACCCGGGCTAGGCGTGCCGCGAGAACCTGGCCGTCGCGGACCAGGAGCTGGGGCTCGTCCAATGCGAGGGCCTGCGGCAGAACGGCCGGATCAGCGTCACCGTCCAAGTCCACCAGGACGAAACGGCCAGGACTCTCCGACTGCGCCGACCGCACCAGACCCCACACCGCAGCACCGGCGAGATCCTCACCCGACACCGCACCCCGCGTCACAAACACCAGACGCGCATCCGCAAACCGCTCGTCCGCCAGCCACGACTGCACAAGCCCCAACGCCCACGCCGCCGCAGCATGCACGGACTCCACGGTGCCGTCGGTGCGAGCGGCATGTCCGACCAGGACGGCCCCGGGGACGTCGGCTTCGGTGAGGGACCCCAGGTCCGTGTGCACCCGGAGCGGTTCACCGGCCGGACCGGTGCCGAACGCGAGGCGTTCGTCCGTGAGGGGGACGGGTACCCAGTCGAGCGTGAAGAGGGAGTCCCGGCCGCCGCCCGTCCGCAGCTGGTCGGCGGAGACCGGTCGCAGGGTCAGCGATTCCACGGAGGCGACCGGCGCACCGGCCGGATCGGCCATCGCGATCTCCATTCCGCTCTCGGCGCGGCGGATACGGATACGAAGCCGCGAGGCGCCGAAGGCGTGGAGGGAGACACCGGTCCAGGAGAACGGGACGCGGCCCTCGTCGTCTCCCCCGCCGAAGGCCGACGCGTGGAGTGCGGCGTCGAAGAGGGCCGGGTGCAGACCGTACGCACCGCCGTCGACGTCCTCGGGAAGCCGGACTTCGGCGAACACCTCGTCGCCGAGCCGCCACACGGTCTCCAGGCCCTGGAAGGCCGGTCCGTAGAAGAATCCGGAGTCCGCGAACTGCTCGTAGCAGCCCGCCACGTCAACGGGCTCGGCACCTGCGGGAGGCCAGGCCGTGGCGTCGAAGGCCGGCGGTCGGGCGCCGCTCGTCAGTGAGCCGGCGGCGTGCAGCGTCCACGGCTCCTCGCTCTCACGTGAGTGCACCGCGACGGCCCGCCGGTCTGCGTCGTCCGGCTCGCCGACCCACACCTGCACCTGCACACCGGCACCCGAAGCCGGCAGTACGAGAGGTGCAGCGAGCGTCAGCTCCTCCAGCACATCGCAGCCGATCTCGTCGGCGGCGCGCATCACCAGCTCGACCAGTGCCGTTCCCGGCACCAGGACGGAGCCCATCACCACATGGTCGGCAAGCCACGGATGCGACGACGTCGACAGCCGGCCCGTGAACAGCAGACCGCCCGAGCCCGCCAGCTCCACCGCCGCGCCCAGCAGCGGATGGCCCGCCGAACCCAGCCCCGCGAACCGCACATCGCCAGAGCGCGCCATCCCGCCCGAGGGCCAGAACCGCTCGTGCTGGAACGCATACGTTGGCAGATCCGCCCACCGGGCGCCCGTACCGGCGAAGAAGGCCGTCCAGTCGACCGGAGAGCCGTGGACGTGCATCCGGGCCAAGGCGTCCAGAGCCGTCGTGTCCTCGGGCCGGTCCTTGCGCAGCACGGGCGCGAGCACGGCGTCTTCCGTCGCCGACTCCCGGGCCATGGCCGACAGGACGCCGTCCGGGCCGAGCTCCAGGAACCGCGTCACGCCCTCCGCGCTCAGCGTCCGCACGCCGTCCGCGAAGCGCACGGCCTCGCGCACGTGACGCACCCAGTATTCGGCCGAGGACAACTGCCCGGGCCCGGCGAGCCGCCCCGTCACGTTCGACACCACCGGCACCGCCGGCTCCCCGAACGACAGCTCCGCCACCACCGCCCGGAACTCGTCCAGCATCGGCTCCATCAAGGGCGAATGGAAAGCGTGCGACACGCGCAGCCTGCCGGCCCTGCGTCCCTCGCCCTCGAAGTGCGCCCGGACCGCCTCGACCGCGTTCTCCTCTCCGGAGACCACCACTGACGACGGGCCGTTCACCGCCGCGATCGCGACGCCCTCCGTCAGCAGCGGCACCACCTCGGCTTCCTCCGCTTCGAGCGCCACCATCGCGCCGCCCGCGGGCAGGGCCTGCATCAGCCGGCCCCGCGCCGCCACCAGCGCACACGCGTCCGGCAGCGAGAACACACCCGTCACATGCGCGGCGGCGATCTCACCGATGGAGTGCCCTGCGACGAAGTCCGGTCGAACGCCCCACGACTCCACCAGCCGGAACAACGCCACCTCGACCGCGAACAGGCCCGCCTGCGCGTACGCGGTCTGATTCAGCAGGTCGGCGTCGTCGCCCCAGACCACGTCCCGCAGAGGACGGCCCACGTGTTCGTCCAGCCCCGCGCAGACCGCGTCGAAAGCCTCCGCGAACACCGGGAACCGGCCGTACAGTTCCCGGCCCATCCCCAATCGCTGCGAACCCTGGCCGGAGAACAGGAACGCCGACTTCCCGGTGCTCACCCCGCCCACGACCACACCCGGGCCGTCCTCGCCGACCGCGACCGTCGACAGGGCGAGCATCACATCGCTCCGGTCCTCGCCCCACACCACCGCGCGATGGGTGAAGCGCGACCGGCCCACGGCCAGTGAGTAGCCGATGTCCCGTGCCGGCAGCTCGTCGTGGGCGGCGACGAAGGACAGCAGGCGTGCCGCCTGGGCGCGCAGCGCCGCCTCGTTCCTGCCCGAGAGCACCAGGGGCAGCACGCCGGCCCCGGCCGCCGGTACCTCTTCGACCGGTTCCGCCGCTTCCGCCGGCCCGGGCTGTTCCAGGATGACGTGTGCGTTCGTGCCGCTGACGCCGAAGGAGGAGACGCCCGCGCGGCGGCGCTCGGACTCCGGCCACTCGGCCGGTTCGGTGAGGAGCTCGACGGCGCCGGCCGACCAGTCCACGTGCGACGACGGCACGTCGACGTGCAGGGTCTTCGGCAGCACGCCGTGGCGCATCGCCATCACCATCTTGATCACGCCCGCGACGCCCGAGGCGGCCTGCGCGTGACCGATGTTCGACTTCACCGAGCCGAGCAGCAACGGACGGTCCGCCGGCCGGTCCTGCCCGTACGTGGCGAGAAGGGCCTGCGCCTCGATCGGGTCACCGAGTGTCGTACCCGTGCCGTGCGCTTCCACCGCGTCCACGTCCGCCGCCGACAGCCCGGCGCTCGCCAGGGCCTGCCGGATCACGCGCTGCTGCGACGGGCCGTTCGGCGCCGTCAGACCGTTCGAGGCACCGTCCTGGTTCACCGCGCTGCCCCGCACCACCGCCAAGATCCGGTGGCCGTGACGACGCGCGTCCGACAACCGCTCCAGCACCAGCATGCCCACGCCCTCACCCCAGCCGACACCGTCGGCCGCGTCCGAGAACGCCTTGCAGCGACCGTCCGCCGACAATCCCCGCTGCCGCGAGAACTCCACGAACGTCGTCGGCGTCGACATCACCGTCACACCACCCGCCAACGCCAGCGAGCACTCGCCGGAGCGCAGCGACTGGGCCGCCCAGTGCAGCGCCACCAGCGACGACGAGCACGCCGTGTCGACCGTGACGGCCGGACCCTCGAAGCCGAAGGTGTACGCGACGCGGCCGGAGGCGATGCTGCCCGCGCTGCCGTTGCCGCGGTATCCCTCGAACTGGTCACCGACGAGGATCTCGCTGTAGTCGGTGTACATGAGGCCGGCGAAGACACCGGTCCGGCTGCCGCGCAGTCCGGCCGGGTCGATGCCTGCCCGCTCCAGCGCCTCCCACGTCGTCTCCAGCAGCAACCGCTGCTGCGAGTCCGTCGCCAGCGCCTCCCGGGGACTCATCCCGAAGAACGCCGGGTCGAAGTCCCCGGCCTCGTGGAGGAATCCGCCGGAGCGGGTGTAGGAGGTGCCGACGGCGTCCGGGTCGGGGCTGTAGAGCGACTCGACGTCCCAGCCGCGGTCCGTGGGGAAGCCGGAGACGGCGTCCGCACCGTCGGACACCAGCCGCCACAGGTCCTCCGGCGAGGTCACGCCGCCCGGGTAGCGGCAGCTCATGCCGACGATCACCACGGGGTCGTCGGCGGCGGCCGGTGTCCGCACCGGGGACGGTGCGTCCGCCGCCTCTTCTTCCCGCCCGCCGAACAGCTCGTCCAGCAGGAACCCCACCAGTGCGTCCGCCGTCGGGTAGTCGAAGACGGCGGTCGGTGAAAGCCGCAGTCCCGTCGCGTTGTTGATCCGGTTGCGGAGCTCGACCGCCGTCAGGGAGTCGAAGCCCAGCTCCTGGAAGGCCCGGGTGGGGTCGACCGTCTGCGGGCTCGCGTGGCCCAGGACCACGGCGACCTGGGCGCGCACCACGTCAAGGAGCACGTCGCGCCGTTCGGCGGCGCCCAGCGGGGAGAGGCGTCCCACGAGGCCGGCCGCCGCGGCCGAGCCGGCGACCGCCGAGCGGCGGGCGCGGGACCGGACGAGGCCGCGCAGGAGCGGGGGGATGTCCTCCTGCCCGCGCAGGACGGCGAGGTCGAAGCGTACGGGGAGTACGTGCGCGGTGTCGGCGGCCAGTGCGGCGTCGAAGAGCGCCACCCCTTCGGCAGGGGTGAGTTCGGGCATGCCCGAGCGGGCGATCCGCTGCAGGTCGGCGTCCGACAGGGTGCCCGTCATACCGCTCTCTTGTGACCACGGGCCCCATGCGAGCGACGCGGCGGGAAGGCCTTGCGCCCGGCGGTGGTGGGCCAGGGCGTCGAGGAAGGCGTTGCCGGCGGCGTAGTTGGCCTGACCGGAGCTGCCGAACGTACCTGCGACGGAGGAGAAGACGACGAAGGCGTCGAGGTCCAGGTCCTTGGTGGCCTCGTGCAGGTGCCATGCGGCGTCGGCCTTCGGCCGCAGGACAGCAGCCAGCCGCTCCGGAGTCAGAGAGCCGACCACGCCGTCGTCGAGGATGCCCGCGGTGTGCACGACGGCAGTGACGGAGTGGCGGGCCACCAGGTCCGCCACGGCAGCCCTGTCCGTTACGTCGCAGGCTTCGACGACGACGTCCGCCCCCTGCCGCGCCAGCTCCGACACCAGCTCCTCAGCACCCTCGGCAGCCGGACCCCTGCGGCTGACCAGCAGCAGACGCCGTACACCGTGCTCCGCCACCAGATGACGGGCCACCACACGGCCCAGAGCACCCGTACCACCGGTGATCAGGACCGTTCCGGAGCGGTCCCACTCAGGAGTCTGCGGGTCCTGTGCCCGGACCCGGGCCAGCCGGGCCGCCGACACGTCGGTGCCCCGCACCAGCAGCTGAGGTTCGTCCGAGGCCAGAGCGCGCGGCAGGACGGCCGTGTCGGCCTCCGCGTCCAAGTCCACGAGGCCGAAGCGACCCGGGTTCTCCGACTGCGCCGACCGCACCAGGCCCCACACCGCAGCACCGGCGAGATCCTCACCCGACACCGCACCCCGCGTCACGAACACCAGACGCGAGTCCGCAAACCGCTCGTCCGCCAGCCACGACTGCACCAGCCCCAACGCCCACGCCGCCGTAGCGTGCACGGACTCCACCACGTCCTGCGGGCCGGGCGTCACCGGGGCCAGGACCGCTTGCGGCACCCGGCCGGAGCCTGCCAGGGACGCCAGGTCCGTGTGGCTGTCGAACGCCGAGCCGGTGAGGGAGCCGAGCACGGCCACGGTTGCCGCCGCACCGGCCGGGGGCAGCCGTACGGGGTTCCATGCCGGCTGGAACAGCGCGTCGCGCCCTGCGAGGCTCGCGCCGCCGTCCGGCCGGCTCGCGGAGACGGGCCGTACGGTCAGGGACTCGACGGTGGCGACCGGGCCGCCTTCGGCGTCCGCGACGTCCACGGACACCGTGTCCGCGCCGTGCCGGACGACGCGGACCCGTACGGCCGAGGCGCCGGAGGCGTGGAGCGTGACCCCCTCCCAGGAGAAGGGCACGACACCCTGGTCGACGCCGTTGAAGGCGCAGACGTGCAGGGCCGCGTCGAGCAGCGCCGGGTGCAGGCCGTACGCGGGGGCGTCGGCCTCGGCGACCTCGGGCAGGGCGACCTCGGCGAACACCTCGTCGCCCCGCCGCCACGCCGCCCGCAGGCCCCGGAAGTGCGGCCCGTAGTCGAATCCGCCGTCGGCGAAGCCGTCGTAGAGGCCGGTCACGTCCACGGCCGCGGCGTCGGCGGGCGGCCAGGATCCGGCACGGAAGTCGTGGCCGGGGTCCGGGGTCCGGTCGCCCGTCGCGAGGACGCCGGTGGCGTGCTGGACCCACGGGCGGTCGCCGTCGCCCTCCGGCCGGGAGCGGGCACCGAAGGTGCGCCTGCCGGAGTCGTCGGCGGGGCCGACGCGCAACTGCACCTGGACGCCACCGTGTTCGGGCAGGACCAGCGGGGCGGCCAGGGTCAGCTCGTCGATCCGGTCGCAGCCCGCCTCGTCGGCGGCGCGGACGGCGAGTTCGACGAACGCCGTGCCCGGCAGCAGGACCGACCCCGTGATCCGGTGGTCGGCCAGCCAAGGGTGGGACTGGAGCGACAGGCGGGTCGTGAACAGCAGGCCGTCGCCGTCGGGCAGTTCCACGGCGGCGCTGAGCAGCGGGTGCCCGGCCGCTTCGAGGCCGGCGGCGCCGATGTCCCCGGTGCCGGTGCGGCCGGGAGCGGGCCAGAACCTCTCGTGCTGGAAGGCGTACGTCGGGAGGTCGTCGGCGAGGCACGCGTCCGTGCCGGCGAAGAACGCCGCCCAGTCGGCGGCCGTGCCGTGGACGTGCAACTGCCCGAGGGCGGAGAGGAGCGTCGCGTCCTCCGGGCGGTTCTTGCGCAGGGCGGGGACGAGGAGGGTTTCGTCCGGCAGCGACTCGCGTGCCATGGCGGAGAGCGTGCCGTCGGGCCCCAGTTCCAGGAAGCGCGTCACGCCCTCGGCGTGCAGGGCGCGGATGCCGTCGGCGAAGCGCACGGCTTCGCGGACGTGGGTCACCCAGTACCCGGGGCTGCGCAGTTCCTCCGGCGTGGCCGGGGCGCCGGTCGCGTTCGAGATCACGGTGAGCTCCGGCGCGCCGTAGGCGAGGCCCTCGGCGACGGCGCGGAAGTCGTCCAGCATCGGCTCCATCAACGGCGAGTGGAAGGCGTGCGAGACGCGCAGCCTGCTCGTCTTCCTGCCCTCGCCCTCGAAGTGGGAGCGGACGGCCTCGACCGCGCCCTCGGCGCCGGAGACCACCACGGACGACGGGCCGTTGACCGCCGCGATCGCGACACCCTCCGTCAGCAGCGGCAGCACCTCGGTTTCCGCCGCCTGGACCGCGGCCATCGCACCGCCGGCGGGCAGCGCCTGCATGAGCCGCCCCCGGGCCGCCACCAGTGCGCACGCGTCGCCCAGCGAGAACACGCCCGCCACATGCGCGGCGGCGATCTCGCCCACCGAGTGCCCGGCCACGTGCTCCGGCCGCACGCCCCACGACTCCACCAGCCGGAACAGCGCCACTTCGATCGCGAACAGCGCCGCCTGTGCGGATGCGGTCCGGTTCAGCGCCTCCTCGTCGTCGCCCCAGACGACCTGCTTCAGCGGACGGTCCAGATGCTCGTCCAGCCCGGCGCACACCGCGTCGAAGGCCTCCGCGAACACCGGATACCGGGCGTGCAGCTCCCGGCCCATGCCCAGCCGCTGCGAGCCCTGGCCCGAGAAGAGGAAGGCGTCCTTGCCTTCGTGCGCGGTGCCCGCGGCCAGGGCGGGGTCGGCTTCGCCCGCGGCCAGGGCGGTCAGGGCGCGTACCGCGGTGTCGTGGCAGTCGGCCAGGACGGCCGCGCGGTGTGCGAAGGCCGTACGGGTCGCCAGCGTGCAGGCGCTGTCCGTGAGCCGCGGTGCGGGGTCGCGGTGGAGGTGAGCCAGCAGCCGGGCCGCCTGGGCCTTGAGGGCGTTGTCGTTCCTGCCGGACAGCAGCAGGGGTACGGGGGCCCGGGTCTCCGGGGCGGTGGCGGGGGCCTCGGTGGCCGCGGTGTCCGCGGGCTCGTCCTCGGCCTGTTCGAGGACCACGTGGGCGTTGGTGCCGCTGATCCCGAACGCGGAGACGGCGGCGCGCCTCGGGCGGCCCGTGCCGGGCCACTCGGTCGGTCCGGTGAGCAGTTCGACCGCGCCCGTGGTCCAGTCGACGTGCGAGGTGGGCTCGTCCACGTGCAGGCTCTCGGGCAGCAGGCCGTGTCCCATCGCCAGAACCATCTTCATCACGCCGGCCACGCCCGCGGCGGCCTGTGTGTGTCCCAGGTTGGACTTCACCGAGCCCAGCAGCAGCGGCCGACCCTCAAACCGGTCCTGCCCGTAGGTGGCCAGCAGGGCCTGTGCCTCGATCGGGTCGCCCAGCCTCGTGCCGGTGCCGTGCGCCTCGACGGCGTCGACGTCGGACGCGGCCAGGCCGGCGTTGGCGAGGGCCTGGCGGATGACGCGCTGCTGGGCGGGGCCGTTGGGCGCGGACAGGCCGTTGGAGGCGCCGTCCTGGTTGACGGCCGAGCCGCGGACGACCGCGAGCACCCGGTGTCCGTTGCGGCGGGCGTCGGAGAGCCGCTCCACGAGCAGCAGCCCGACGCCTTCGCTCCAGCCGGTGCCGTCGGCGGCGGCCGCGAACGGCTTGCAGCGGCCGTCGGGGGCGAGCCCGCGCTGCCGGGCGAACTCCACGAAGGAGGACGGGGTCGCCATCACCGTGACGCCGCCGGCGAGGGCCAGCGAGCACTCGCCCGACCGCAGCGACTGCACCGCCATGTGGAGCGCCACCAGCGACGACGAGCAGGCCGTGTCGACCGTGACCGCAGGTCCCTCGAAGCCGAAGGTGTACGACACCCGTCCGGAGACCACGCTCAGGGCGTTGCCGGTGAGCGCGTGCCCGGCGACCTCGTCCTGTGCCGCGTCCAGGACCGTGCGGTAGTCCTGGGCGTTGGTGCCCGCGAAGACGCCGGTGCTGCTGCCGCGCAGGGACTCCGGGTCGATGCCGGCGCGTTCGAGGACCTCCCAGGTGGTCTCCAGGAGCAGCCGCTGCTGTGGGTCCATGGCGAGGGCCTCGCGCGGCGATATCCCGAAGAAGTCCGCGTCGAAGCCGGCCACGCCGTCGAGGAAGCCGCCCCCGCGGGCGTAGCTCGTGCCCTGGTGGTCGGGGTCGGGGTGGTAGAGCCGGTCGAGGTCCCAGCCCCGGTCGCCGGGGTAGGGGGCGATGGCGTCCCGGCCGTCGGCGAGCAGTTGCCAGAGCTCTTCCGGTGAGCTGATCCCGCCGGGGAAGCGGCAGGCCATGCCCACGATCGCCACGGGTTCGTCGAGGACGGCGGCCGCGCGTTCCACGGTGGCCGCGGCCCCTGCCGTGCCCAGGACTTCGGAGTGCAGGTAGCCGGCGACGGCGGTGGGGGTGGGGTGGTCGAACAGCAGGGTGGCGGGCAGCCGGAGGCCTGCCGCGGCGGACAGGCGGTTGCGCAGGTCGACCGCCATCACCGAGTCGAATCCCAGTTCTCGGAAGGGGCGCTGGGTGTCGACGGTGGCCGTCGGGGCGTGTCCGAGGGTCTTCGCGGCCTCCTCCCGGACCAGTCGCAGCAGGGCCCGCTCGCGCTCGGCGGCCGGCAGTGCGCCGATCCGGTCGCGCAGCGCGGAGCGCTCCTCGCGCGGCCGGTCGCCGCCGGAGAGGGCGTGGCGCGCCTCGGGGAGGCCGGCGAGGAGGGGGCTGGGGCGGACGGCGGTCAGGGCGGGGGCGTAGGCGGCCCAGTCCACGTCGGCCACGGTCACGTTCGCCGCGCCTTGGGCGAGGGCCTGGCGGAGGGCGGCGAGTGCGGGGGCCGCGGGCATGGGGAGCAGTCCGTCGCGGCTGAGGCGGGCGGCGGCATCGCCGTCCGTGGCCATGCCGGAGCCGGCCCAGGGGCCCCAGGCGACCGAGGTGGCGGGCAGGCCCTCGTGGCGGCGCCGTTCGGCGAGGGCGTCGAGGAAGGCGTTGGCGGCGGCGTAGTTGGCCTGGCCCCGGTTGCCCAGGACGCCGGCGACCGAGGAGAACAGGACGAACATCTCCAGGCCAAGGTCCCGCGTGAGTTCGTGCAGGTGCAGTGCGGCGGTGGCCTTCGGGCGCAGGACGGTCTCGAAGCGTTCGGGGGTGAGGGACTCCAGGACGCCGTCGTCCAGCACGCCGGCGGCGTGCACGACACCGGTCAGGGGCAGGTCGTCGGGGATGTCCGCGAGGACGGCGGCCAGGGCGTCGCGGTCGGCGGCGTCGCAGGCGGCGACGGTGACGCGGGTGCCCCGGTCGGCGAGTGCGGCCGCGAGCTCCCGCGCGCCGGGGGCGTCGAGGCCCCGGCGGCCGGTGAGCACCAGGTGCTCGGCTCCGGCGTCCGCCAGCCAGTGCGCGACGTGGGCGCCGAGCGCGCCGGTGCCGCCGGTGACCAGGACCGTGCCGTGTGCGGTCCACCGGGCACCGGTGTCGCCGCCGGGCGTGATCCGCCCCAGGCGGCGGGCGAAGGCTCCGGACGGCCGGACGGCGAGCTGGTCCTCGTCTCCGGCAAGGGCCCCGAGGAGCCCGGAGACGACCCGGCCGTCCACGTTCGCGGGGAGGTCGACGAGCCCGCCCCAGCTCTGCGGGGATTCCAGGGCGACCACGCGCCCGAGGCCCCACACCTGGGCCTGGAGGGGGCTGGTGAGCGCGTCCCGCTCGTCCACGGCGACGGCGCCGCGGGTGACGCACCACAGCGGGGCCCGGACGCCGGACGTCTCCAGGGCGTGCAGCAGGCCGGTGGTGGCGGTCAGGCCGCGCGGCACCGAGGGGAGGTCCGGGTGGGGGCGTTCGTCGAGGGCGAGCAGGGAGAGCACTCCGTCGACGGGCCCGTCCGGCAGCTCGACGGCGCCGCTGTCGGAGAGGACGAGGGGTTCGGTGTGCAGGCCCTGGTCGCGCAGGGTGTCGAGGAGCCGGGTGACCCAGGGGTCGCCGGTGGCGTGGTCGGGCAGGGCGACGAGCCAGTTCCCGGTGACCGGGGGGCCGGCCGGGGCGGCGAGGGGTGTCCACTGCACCCGGTAGCTCCACCTGTCCGCCTCGGCCTGCGTCCTGCGCTGCCGGCGCCAGGCCGAGAGCGTGGGGAGGACGCTGCCGAGGGAGTCGGCCTCGTTCCCGTCGACGGCCAGGACGGCCGACAGCCCTTCGAGGTCCTCGCGTTCGACGGCTTCCCAGAATCCGGCGTCGCCCGCTTCGCCGGCCGGGCTCTCGCCGGCCGCGGCACCGGCGTCCAGCCAGTACCACGCGCGTTGGAAGGCGTAGGTCGGCAGCTCGACGCGGTCGGCGCCGAGCGTGCCGAGCCAGGCGGACCAGTCGACGCGGGTGCCGTGGGCGGAGGCGGTGGCGACGCCCTCGGCGAGGGCCTGCTCTTCGGGGCGTCCCGTGCGCAGGAGGCTGATGACAAGGGGCTGTTCGAGGGTGGTCAGGGAGTCCTCGACCATCGGCGCGAGCACGCCGCCGGGGCCGATCTCGACGAAGGCGGTGACGCCCTCGGCCTCCAGGGTGCGTACGGCGGTGTGGAAGCGGACGGCTTCCCGGACCTGCCGGACCCAGTACGCGGGCGAGCACAGTTCCTCGTCACGGGCGAGCGTTCCGGTCACCGTGGAGACCACGGGGATGCGGGGGGTGTGGAACTCCAGGTCCTCGGCGACGCGCCGGAAGTCCTCCAGCATGCCGTCCATGTGCGGCGAGTGGAAGGCGTGGCTGACCCGGAGCCGCTTGGTGCGGCGGCCCTGTGCCTCCCAGTGGGCGGCGATCCGGGACACGGCGTCCTCGTCGCCCGAGACGACCGTGGAGGCGGGCCCGTTGACCGCCGCGAGGGCGGCGCGGTCCTCGTGGCCGGCGAGGGAGGCGCGGATCTCCTCCTCGGTGGCCTCTACGGCCACCATGGCTCCGCCTTCGGGCAGCGCCTGCATCAGGGTGCCGCGGGCCGCGACCAGGCGTGCGGCGTCCCGGAGGGAGAGGACTCCGGCCACGTGGGCGGCGGTGAGCTCGCCGATGGAGTGGCCGGCGACGAACCGCGGTGTCACGCCCCAGGATTCGACGAGCCGGAAGAGGGCGGTCTCCAGGGCGAAGAGGGCCGCCTGGGTGTAGGCGGTCCGGTCGAGCAGGGCGGCGTCGTCCGTGCCGTCCTCGGCGAAGAGCACGTCGCGGACGGGCCGGTCCAGGTGCGGGTCGAGCTCGGCGCACACCGCGTCGAAGGCCTTGGCGAACTCCGAGTGGGCGCCGTACAGCTCGCGTCCCGTGCCCGGGCGCTGGGAGCCCTGCCCGGCGAAGAGGAAGGCGGTGGTCGCCTTCGCGGCGACGCCGGTCACGAGGCCGGCCGCGGTACGGCCTTCCGCGAGGGCGTCCAGGCCGGTGAGGAACGCGTCCCGGTCGTCGGCGACGACGGCGGCGCGGTGCTCCATGAGGGGCCTGGTGGCCGTGAGGGAGTGGGCGACGTCGGCCGGTCCGAGGCCGGCGTGGGCGCGGACGTGGCGGGCGAGCCGCGCCGCCTGGGCCCGCAGGGCCTCGCCGGTCCGGGCGGACAGGATCCAGGGCAGCGCGCCGGGCCGGGCGGCGGGCCGAGGTGCCGGGCCGGCTTCGCGCGGCGGTGCCTGTTCCAGGACGACGTGGGCGTTGGTGCCGCTGATGCCGAAGGAGGAGACGGCCGCGCGGCGCTCCCGGCCGGTCGTGGGCCAGGGTTCGGGCGCGGCGAGGAGCCGGGCGCTGCCTTCGCTCCAGTCGACGTGGGGGGTGGGCTCGTCGAGGTGCAGGGTCGCGGGCAGTTCCCCGTGCCGCATGGCCAGGACCATCTTCATGACGCCGGCCACACCGGCGGCCCACTGGGTGTGGCCGATGTTGGACTTCATGGAGCCGATCAGTACGGGCCGGTCGGCGGGGCGCTGTCCGTACGTGGCGAGCAGGGCGTGGGCCTCGATGGGGTCGCCCAGCGCCGTGCCCGTGCCGTGGGCCTCGACGGCGTCGACGTCGCCGGCGGCGAGCCCGGCGTCGGCCAGCGCCTGGCGGATGACGCGCTGCTGGGAGGGGCCGTTGGGGGCGGTGAGGCCGTTGGACGCGCCGTCCTGGTTGACGGACGAGCCCTTCAGCACCGCGAGCACGGGGTGGCCGTTGCGCACCGCGTCGGAGAGCCGCTCGACCAGCAGCAGTCCGGCGCCCTCGCCCCAGGCCGTGCCGTCGGCGGCGGCCGCGAAGGGCTTGCAGCGGCCGTCGGGGGCCAGGCCGCGCTGGCGGGAGAAGTCCACGAACAGCTGCGGGGTGGACAGCACGGTCGCGCCGCCCACCAGGGCGAGGGAGCACTCGTCCCGCCGCAGCGCCTGAGCCGCCAGGTGCAGGGCGACCAGCGACGAGGAGCAGGCCGTGTCGACGGTCAGGGCGGGGCCTTCGAGGCCGAGGGCGTACGCGATGCGGCCGGAGGCGATGCTGATGAAGTTGCCGGTCATCAGGTGGCCGCCGACCTCGTCCGGCCGCCGGCGGCCGGCCGTGTCGTACCCGGCGTAGCCGGTGCCGACGAACACGCCGGTGCGGCTGCCCGCGAGGGACTGCGGGTCGATGCCGGCCCGTTCGAGGGCTTCCCACGCGGTCTCCAGGAGCAGCCGCTGCTGCGGGTCCATGGCGAGGGCCTCGCGCGGCGATATCCCGAAGAACCCGGGGTCGAACTCGCCCGCGTCGTAGAGGAATCCGCCCTCGCGGGTGTAGCTGGTGCCCTGGTGTTCCGGGTCGGGGTGGTAGAGCCCGTCGAGGTCCCAGCCGCGGTTGCCGGGGAGGGAGGAGACGGCGTCGACGCCGTCCCGGAGCAGCTCCCACAGCTCTTCCGGCGAGCGGACGCCGCCGGGGAAGCGGCAGGCCATGGAGACGATCGCGATGGGCTCGCGCTGCTTCCGCTCCGTTTCGCCCAGTTGCCGGCGGGTCTCGTGGAGATCCGCGATCGCGCGCTTGAGGTACTCGCGCAGCTTCGCCTCGTTCGACATCAGGATGCCAACCCCTCGTGGAATGCGGTTCCGGGGCGCAGGGCGTCGACAGTCACGCCTGACCCACTATCCGGGGCCCATCCTGCTCAAGGCCGACTGCGGGTTTCCGTAGAGAGCGCGTCGCCCGTACGCGCGGCCCCGGTGGTGCGGCGGGGCGTGCGTACGGGCGAGGGCGTTCCGGGAGGGCGGGGCCGGGGCTACCAGGTCACGGGCAGCTCGGTGAGGCCGCCGGACAGCTGGCCTTCGAGCAGCCGCAGTTCTTCCGCCGGGCGTTCCAGGCGCAGGCCGGGCAGGCGGGTGAACAGCCGGGTGTAGACCGTCCTCAGCTCGATGCGCGCCAGCGGGGCGCCGATGCAGTGCCACATGCCGTGGGCGAAGGTCAGGTGCGGGTTGGGGGTCCTGGTGATGTCGAACCGCTCCGGTTCGGTGAAGGCCCGCTCGTCGAAGTTGGGGAGGCTGAAGTCGAACAGGACCAGGTCTCCGGCCCGTATCGTCACGCCGCCGATCTCGACGTCCTCGGAGGCGTAGCGCGGCAGGATCGATCCGCCGGCCTTGGCGGACCTCAGTATCTCCTCCACGGCGTGCGTCATCGCGCCCGGGTCCGCGAGGGCGGCCGCGCGCTGCTCGGGGTACTCGGCCAGGAGCATCACACCGTGGTCGAGGAAGGTCACGACGCTGTCCAGCCCGGCGAACAGCAGGCCCACCCCCAGCGGTGCCACGCGCTCCTCGGGGAGTCCGCCTTCGGACAGCCGGGTGAGGATGTCGGCGCCGGGCTCGGCCCGCTTCCGCTCGACCAGCCCTTCGACGAACCCGAAGAGCTCGCGCCGGCCTTGTGCCACACTCTCCCGGTCGCCCAGGAGGGCCATCCGGGACAGCCGCGCCATCAGCTCTTCGCGACTGTGCGGCGGTATGCCGATGATGTCGCAGAGCACGGTCAGGGCGACCGGCGTGGAGACGCCGCTGTGCAGGTCGCCGGGCGGGCCCTGGTCGATGAACCGGTCCAGTACGGCGTCCACGACCGCCGCCACCTGCGGTTCCATCTCGCGCACGCGCCGGGCGGAGAACATCGGCGTGAGCAGGCGGCGTATTTCGCTGTGGGTGCGGTGTCCCGCCTCGGCGTCGGTGTCGGTGATCATCAGGTCCAGGAACGGACTCCGGACGTAGCGGGGCGCGTTCACCGGGTCGGGGTGCGAGTGGCCGACGCGCTCGTCGTGCAGCAGTTCTTTGAGCTCGGCGTAGCGGGTCACCAGCCATCCCTCGTCGCCGGCGGGGGTGCGCACCCGGCAGACCGGCGCCTGCTCCTGGAGTCCGCGCAGCAGCGGGCTCAGCCGGAGCCGGCCGGGCGGCTCCAGGCCGAGGGTGGGGAGGTCCCGGGAAGAAACGGTCATGGCTTGTCCTGCCTTCTGCGTAGGGATTCGGCACGCGTCACGTGCGCGATCGGTCGCGGCTGCGGCGCTCCGGCGCCGTCACGCTCCGCCGACGGAGAGGAGCCAGCTCTCCACGGCTTCCGCGGTCGCCGCGGCGTCCGCCTTGACGAGGGAGAAGTGGTCGGCGTCGACACTGCGGACCTGGGCCGAGGGGTAGGCGCCCTGTCCCTCGGCCGCGGCCGTGGCGTACTCGACTCCGGCGGCCGCCCTCGTCGCCCGGAGGCTCAGCACGGGGGCGGTCGGGTGCTGGACGTCGAGGCGGCTGAGCAGTCCCATCCACCGGCCCATCGCGGACAGCCGCGAATTGGTCATCCGCACCGGTGAGACCTCGTCGACCATGAAGTTCCGCCGCATCATGCCGGCGTAGTCGACGTCCTCGCCGTTCTCGTGCCGGAGGCTGAGGGTGTCGAGCAGCACCACGGCCGCCGGCCTGATGCCCCACGTGCTCTCCAGCAGGCCGGCGGCCGCGTAAGCGAACGCGCCGCCGGAGGAGTGCCCGGCCAGAACGAAGGGTTCTCCGTCACTGGCGCGCAGCGCGCTCTCGGCGATGACCCTGACCGCACTCTCGGGCGTGGCCGGCAGCCGCTCCCCCGCGGCGAAGCCGATCAGCGGTAGGGCGCAGACGTGCCGCTTGCCCCGGAAGGGTGCGGCGAACCGGGCGTACTCGTGGACGCCGCCGTTGGCGGTGGGCGTGCTGACGCAGATCAGCCGGGGGTGGCCGGGGCCGTCGGCGAGCGTGGTGGGCAGGGGCAGGTCCTCCAGCTCGGCCGCGTTCTCGAAGGTCGCGCGGAGCGCGCCCAGGGCCCGTACCACGTGCTGGGCTTCGGCGACCCTGCCGTTCTCCAGGGCGTCGAGGAAGAGCCGTTCCAGGGAGTCGACCTCCTGCCCGGCGGCCGGGCCCCGCAGGCCCGCCCCGGCCGGGGCCCCGGCCGGGCCCGGTTGTGCGGCGAGTTCCCCGAGCAGCCAGGCGGCGAGGTTCTCGGGGTTGCGGTTGTCGAAGACCACGGTGGCGGGCAGTTGCAGACCGGAGGCCGCGGCGATGCGGTTGCGGAGTTCGACCGACGTCAGCGAGTCGAAGCCCAGGGCGAAGAAGTCCCGCCCGGCCTCGATGTCCTGGACCGACGTGTGGCCGAGGACGGCCGCGGCCTCGGCGCGGACGAGGTCGACGGTGCGGCTGAGCCGGTCCGCGTCCGGCAGGGCGAGCAGTTGCCGGGCGAACGGGACCGGGGAGCCGGACGTGTTCGCGGCGGCCCGCCTGCCCCGGCGGATCAGCCCGCGGAAGAGCGGGGGCACGTCGGCCTGCGACGTCGCCGCTCCGGAGACCGCGCCCAGCGCGGCCACCACGGGCTCGTCCGCACCGAGGGCGGCCGCGAACAGGGCCAGGCCCTGCTCGACGGTCACCGGTGACAGGCCGCCGGCCCGCATGCGGGCCATGGCGGTGTCGCTCAGCTCGCCGGCCATGCCGGCACCGTGGGCCCAGTGACCCCAGACGACCGACTGGCCGGGCAGGCCCAGGGAGGCCCGGTGCCGGGCCAGGCCGTCCAGGAAGGCGTTCGCGGCCGCGTAGTTGGCGACGCCCGGTGCGCCCGCCACCCCGGAGAGGGACGAGAACATGACGAAGGCCGCCAGGCCGAGGTCCTTGGTGGCCTCGTGCAGGTGCCAGGCCGCGTCCGCCTTGGGCCGCAGTACGGACGACAGCTGCCCGGGGGTCAGGGAGGTCACCATGCCGTCGTCGAGGACACCGGCCAGGTGGACGACCGCCGTCAGCGGGTGTTCGGCGGGAATCGCGGCCAGGAGTCCGGCGAGCGCGTCCCGGTCCGCGACGTCGCAGGACACGATCGTGGGCCGCGCGCCCAGTGCCCGGAGTTCGTCCGCCAGTCCGGCCGCCCCGGGGGCCTGCGGGCCGCGGCGGCCGGCCAGCAGCAGGTGCCGCGTGCCGGACGCGGCCAGCCACCGGGCGAGATGGCCGCCGAGCCCGCCGGTGCCGCCGGTGAGGAGGACGGTCCCTTCGGGGTCCCACTCCGTGCGTCGTGCGTCCGCGCCGGACGGCAGCCAGGCCAGCCGTCCGACGCGCAGTTCTCCCTCGTGCACGGCGAACTGGGCGTCTCCGGAGGCCAGCAGGCCCGGCAGCTGCGCGAGGAGTGCCGTCAGGTCGCCGCTGTCGCCGAGGTCGGCCAGGACGAAGCTGCCGGGGTGTTCCGCTTGCGCCGAGCGCACCAGGCCCCAGACGGCGGCGGCCGCGGGATCGTCGCCGGAGACCGCGCCACGCGTCACGAGCACCAGCTGCGACGTGACGAGCCGTTCGTCGGCGAGCCACTCCTGGAGCAGGCGCAGGGCCTGTGCCGTCAGCTCGTGCGCGGCTGCCGGCACGTCGCCCTCCGTGGCGGGTACGGGGACGACGACCAGGTCCGGGACGTCGGCCATGCCCGCCGGGTCCGCGGCCCCGAGGGGGGCGAGTACCACGCTCCGCAGGTCCGGGGCGTTCTCCGGCTCCGGAGCCGGAACCCATTCCAGGCGCAGCAGGGGCTCGCGCCGGCCTGTGGGCCGCGGGGTGTGCGAAGGGGCGCCGAGGTGAAGGGTTTCGGCTGACAGTACCGGGGCTCCGGTGGCGTCGGCCGCCTGGACGGAGACCGTGTCCGCGCCCGTCCTCGCGATCCGTGCCCGCAGCGAGGACGCGCCGGTGGCGTGCAGGGTCACGCCGCTCCAGGAGGTGGCGTGCCGGATGCCGGTCTCGTCTCCCGCCTCGCAGAGGGCGGCGGTGTGCACGACCGCGTCGAGCAGCGCGGGGTGCAGCCCGAAGTCCTGGGCGCCGGAGGCGGTGTCGTCGGGGAGCCCGGCCTCGACGAACACCTCGTCGCCGCGGCTCCAGGCGGCCCGCACCCCGCGGAGGGCGGTGCCGTGCGGGGCCCCGGCGCGGAGGCCGTCGAGGTCGGTGGCGGTCGCGCCGTGGGGCGGCCAGACGGACGCGTCGAAGTCCGTGGCCGTTGCGCCCGTGGTGAGCGTGCCGGTGGCGTGCTCCGTCCATGTCCCGTCCGGCTCGTCCGCGGGCCGTGAGAAGAAACGGATCTCGCGGGTGGCCGCGTCGCCCGGAGCGCCGAGCCGCACCTGCATCACGCGTGCCGTGCTGTCGGTGAGCTCCAGCGGCGCGCCGAGCGTCAGCTCGGCGACGTGGTCGCAGCCGGCCTGGTCGCCTGCCCGGATGGCGAGTTCCACGAAGGCTGCGGCCGGGAAGGCGGCCGTCCCGTCCGTCGCGCGGTCCTTCAGCCAGGGGTGCGCCTGGCTCGACAGCCGGCTGGTGAACAGCAGCCCGTCCGAGTCCGCCAGGTGCACCGCCGCGCCCAGCAGCGGGTGTCCGGCCGGTACGAGTCCCGCCGAGGCGACGTCTCCGACGGTCGTGCCGGGCTGGGGCCAGAAGCGCCGGCGCTGGAAGGAGTAGGTGGGCAGGTCGACGCGGCGGGCGCCGGTGCCGGCGAAGAACGCGGGCCAGTCCGCCTCGACGCCGGCGACGTGGAGGGAGGCGAGGGCGGTGAGAAGGGCGATCGCCTCCGGGCGGTCCTTGCGGAGCGCCGGTACGGCCACCGGGATGCCGTCCAGGTTGTGCTGGGCCACTCCGGTCAGCACGCTGTCGGGTGCCAGCTCCAGGAAGGCCGAGGCGCCTTCGGCGGCCAGGGTGCGGATGCCGTCGGCGAAGCGGACGGGTTCGCGGACGTTCCGGACCCAGTAGTCGGCGTGGCCGGTCAGTTCCCCGGACGCCTCTTCGCCGGTCACGGTCGAGATGACCCGGATCTTCGGCGTCCGGTAGGAGAGGCCCTCGGCGACCCGGCGGAAGTCGTCCAGGATCGGGTCCATCAAGGGCGAGTGGCTGGCCATGTGCACCGGTACCCGCCGCGTCTTGCGGCCCTCGGCGGCGAACGCGTCGGCGATGCGCAGCACGTGCGTCTCGTCTCCGGAGATGACGACGGCCTCCGGGCCGTTGACCGCGGCGATCGACACGCCGCCGGTCAGCCGTGCTGTCACCTCCTCTTCGGACGCTTCGACCGCCATCATCGCGCCGCCCGCGGGCAGGGTGTTCATCAGCCGTCCGCGGGCCGCCACCAGGGTGCACGCGTCCGCCAGGGAGAGCACCCCGGCGACGTGGGCCGCCGCGATCTCGCCGAAGGAGTGGCCCATGACGAAGTCGGGGCGGATGCCCCAGGATTCGACGAGCCGGAAGAGCGCCACCTGGATCGCGAACAGCGCGGGCTGGGTGAACCGGGTCTCGTCCAGGCGCTCGGCGTCGGTGAACATCACCTCCCGCAGCTCGCCGTCGAAGTGGGCGAGCACCGCGTCCAGCGCCTCCGCGAACGCCGGGAACCGTTCGGACAGTTCCCGGCCCATACCGGCGCGCTGTCCGCCCTGGCCCGGGAACAGCAGCGCGAGCGAACGGTCCGTGGCCGTGCCCCGCGCGACCTCGGCCCCCGCCAGCAGCACCGCACGGTGCTCGAAGGACGACCGGCCGGTGGCCAGGGAGAAGCCCACGTCGAGCGGCGAGAGTTCCGGACGCTCCCCGGCCCACTCGCGCACCAGCCCGACCTGGGCGTCGAGCGCCTCGGAGCTCTTCCCCGAGACGAGCCACGGAACGGCTTCCGCCTCAACGGGCCGGGCGTTCCGGCCGGATCGTGCGCCGGTGTCCGGGGCCTGCTCCAGGACGGCGTGCGCGTTGGTGCCGCTGATGCCGAAGGAGGACACGGCCGCCCGGCGGGGACGGCCGGTGTCCGGCCAGTCGGTCGCCTCCGTCACGAGTGCGACGTCACCGGCCGTCCAGTCCACGTGCGTCGTGGGGGTCTCCGCGTGGAGGGTGCGCGGCAGGACGCCGTGCCGCAGCGCCATGACCGTCTTGATGACACCGGCCACGCCGGCCGCGGCCTGCGTGTGGCCGATGTTCGACTTGAGCGAGCCCAGCAGCAGCGGCCGCCCTTCGGCCCGGTCCTGCCCGTAGGTGGCCAGCAGGGCCTGTGCCTCGATGGGGTCGCCCAGCGAGGTGCCGGTGCCGTGCGCCTCGACGGCGTCCACGTCACCGGCCGCCAGTCCGGCGTTCGCCAGGGCCTGGCGGATGACGCGCTGCTGGGACGGGCCGTTCGGCGCGGTGAGGCCGTTGGAGGCGCCGTCCTGGTTGATGGCCGAGCCCCGGACGACGGCGAGGACCTCGTGGCCGTTGCGCCGCGCGTCGGACAGCCGCTCCAGGACGAGGAGGCCGACGCCCTCGGACCAGCCGGTGCCGTCGGCGTCGTCCGAGAACGCCTTGCACCGGCCGTCCGTCGCCAGCACGCCCTGCCGGGTGAAGCTGGGGAAGCTCATCGGCGTCGACAGCACCGTCACCCCGCCGGCCAGGGCGAGCGAGGACTCGCCGGAGCGCAGGGACTGCGCGGCCAGGTGCACGGCCACCAGGGACGACGAGCACGCGGTGTCGAGGGTGACGGCCGGGCCCTCCAGGCCGAACGTGTACGAGATGCGGCCGGAGACGACGCTGCCGACGAGGCCCGTGCTGGTGTGGCCCTCCAGGTCCTCGCGGGAGTTCATCACGAGCATCGTGTAGTCCTGGCCACTGGCGCCGACGAACACACCGGTGCGGCTGCCGCGCAGGGACACCGGGTCGATGCCGGCGCGTTCGATCGCCTCCCAGGAGGTCTCCAGGAGCAGCCGCTGCTGCGGGTCCATGGTGACGGCCTCGCGCGGCGAGATCCCGAAGAAGCCGGCGTCGAAGTCCGCGATGCCGTCGAGGAACCCGCCCTTGGACGTACCGCTGCGCCCGCGCTCCCCCTCCGACCCGCCCAGCAGGGTGTCCAGGTCCCAGCCGCGGTCCGTGGGAAAGTCCGTGATGCCTTCGCCGCCGTCGAGGACGAGACGCCACAGGTCCTCCGGGGACCGGACGCCTCCCGGGAGCCGGCAGGCCATGCCCACGATGACGACCGGGTCCTCGGCGACCGCGCCGGGGACGGCGGCCGCGACCGGCGTGTCCCCGTGCTCGTCGAGCAGGACGGCGACGAGGTGTTCGGCGAGCGCGGAGGGGCTGGGGTAGTCGAAGACCAGCGTCGCGGGCAGCCGCAGGCCGGTCGCGGCGGAGAGCCGGTTGCGGAGCTCGACGGACGTCAGGGAGTCGAAGCCCAGGTCCTGGAACTCCCGCCGGGCGTCGACGGCCCCGGCCGACGCGTGCCCCAGCACCGCCGCGGCCTCCAGCCGCACCAGGTCCGTCATGAACCGGGCGCGCTCGTCCTCGCCCAGCTCCTCCAGCCGGCCGACGAGCTGTGCGGCGGTGCCGGCGCCCGTGGCGGTGGTCGCGGCGGCGCGCCGGCCTGACCTGACCAGGCCGCGCAGGACGGGCGGCACGGGGCCGGTGGCCCGTGCCGGCCCGGAGGTACGGCCGAGGGCGACGAGGTGTGCCGCGTCGCACGCCCCGGCCGCGTCGAGCAGCGCGAGGCCCTGGCCGACGGTGAGGGGTGCGGCCCCGTAGGAGGCGATGCGCCGCATGTCCGTCTCGGAGAGCGCGGCGGTCATGCCGCTGCCCTGCGCCCAGGCGCCCCACGACAGGGACTGGGCGGGCAGGCCCCGGGCCGTGCGGTGCCGGGCGAGTGCGTCGAGGAAGACGTTGCCGGCGGCGTAGTTGCCCTGGCCGGGGGTGCCGGTCACGCCGGAGAGGGAGGAGAACAGCACGAACGCGGCCAGGTCGAGGTCCTTGGTGGCCTCGTGCAGGTGCCAGGCGGCGTCCGCCTTGGGGCGCAGCACGGCGGACAGCCGCTCGGGGGTCAGCGAGGAGACCATGCCGTCGTCGAGGACACCGGCGGTGTGGATCACCGCGGTGAGCGGGTGCCCGTCCGGGACGGAGCCGACCAGAGCGGTCACGGCCTGCCGGTCGGCCACGTCGCAGGCGACGATCCGGGCCTCGGCGCCGAGGGCGGCCAGTTCGTCGCGCAGTCCGTCCGCGTCCGGCGCGTCGGGGCCGCTCCGGCTCGCCAGCAGCAGGCGGGTGACGCCGCGTTCGGTCACGAGGTGACGGGCGATCTCGCGGCCGAGGCCGCCGGTGCCGCCGGTGATCAGTACGGTGCCGTCCGGGTTCCAGGCGCGCGGCATGGTCAGCACGATCTTGCCGGTGTGCCGGGCCCGGCTCATGTGGCGGAACGCCTCGGGGGCCCTCCGTACGTCCCACGTGGCGACCGGCAGCGGGTGCAGCGCGCCGGCGGCGAACAGCTCCAGCAGCTCGGTCAGCATCTCCTGGGTGCGCTCGGGGCCGGCTTCGGCGAGGTCGAAGGCGCGGTAGCGGACCCCGGCGGTCGCCTCGGGGTCGCGGATGTCGGTCTTGCCCATCTCCAGGAACCGGCCGCCGGGGGCGGTCAGCCGCAGCGAGGCGTCGACGAACTCACCGGCGAGGGCGTTGAGGACCACGTCCACGCCCCGGCCGTCCGTGACCTCGCGGAAGCGCTGTTCGAAGTCGGTGGTACGGGACGAGGCGATGTGGTCGCCGGGGACGCCCAGTTCGCGCAGGGTGTCCCACTTGCCCTCGCTCGCCGTGGCGAACACTTCGGCGCCCAGGTGCTTCGCCAGCTGGATCGCCGCCATGCCGACGCCGCCGGCACCGGCGTGCACGAGGATCTTCTCGCCGGGCCTCAGGTCCGCGAGGTCCTTCAGGGCGTAGAGGGCGGTCAGGAAGACCAGGGGCACGGACGCGGCGGTGGCCGGCGACCAGCCTTCGGGAATCCTGGCGAGGAGCCGCTCGTCGGCCACGGCCACCGGGCCGAAGCCGCCGAACAGCATGCCCGTCACGCGGTCGCCCGGGCGCAGTCCGGTCACCCCGGGCCCGGTTTCGGTCACCACGCCGGCGCCCTCGGCGCCGAGCCGCCCGGCTTCGCCGGGGTACATGCCCAGGGCGTTCAGCACGTCGCGGAAGTTCACGCCCGCGGCCTCGACGGCAATCCGGACCTGCCCCGGCCCGAGCGGCTCCAGAACGTCCGGGGCGGGCGCGAGCAGCAGGTTGTCCAGGCTGCCCTTGGCGGCGATGTCCAGCCGCCACGGTCCCTCGACCGGCGGCAGCAGCCCCGCGCCGCCGCCCAGCCGGGCCAGCCGGGGCACCCGGACGGCGCCGTCGCGCACCACGAACTGCTCGTCCCCGGTGGCCAGGAGGCCCGGCAGGACCGGCAGGAGGGCCGGGACGTCGCCGTGCTCGGCGTCCACCAGCGCGAACCGGCCGGGGTTCTCCGACTGCGCCGACCGTACGAGACCCCACACCGCGGCGGCGGCCAGGTCCCGTACGGTCTCTCCCTCGCCGGCGGAGACGGCGCCACGGGTGACGAACACCAGGCGCGGCCCGGCGGGCCGCTCCCCCGCCGTCCAGTCCTGCAGCAGGCCCAGGACCCGGGCCGTCAGCTCGTGCACGGCCTCCGGGACGTCGCCCTCCGCACCGGACACGGGCACCAGCACCAGGTCCTCGTCGCCTGTGAGGTCGTCCAGGGAGGCGGCCGACGCGCCGGTAGCGAGCGGGTCGGTGCCCAGGGTCACGCAGCGGACCTCGGCGGGCGGCACCTCGGGGGCGGGCACCCAGTCCAGCGACAGCAGCGCGTCGTACCCCGCGCCGCGCGAAAGGGCAGCGGCCTCGGCCACCGACGTGCCGCGCAGGACCAGCGCCTCCGCCGACAGCACGGGCGCGCCCTCGACGTCGACGGCCGCGATGGACACGGAGTCGTCGCCCGTCCTGGTGACGCGGGCCCGGACGGCGGGGGCCCCGCCGGCGTGCAGGGACACCCCACGCCAGGCGAACGGCATGAGGAGCTGGTCGTCGGCGCCGACACCGGCCATCCTGTGGGACTGGATCACCGCGTCCAGCAGCGCCGGGTGGATGCCGAAGGCCCCGGCCTCGCCGGCGGCGTCGCCCGGGAGCGCGGCTTCGAGGTAGACCTCGTCCTCCCGCTGCCAGACCGAGCGCAGGCCCTGGAAGGCGGGACCGTAGCCGGTGCCCTCGTAGAAGTCCTCCAGGTCGACGACCACGGCGTTCCGGGGCGGCCAGGTCTCCGCGCCGAACGCCTCGACGCGCTCACCGCCGGTCAGGGTGCCGTGGGCGTGCTGGATCCACGCACCGTCGGGCGCGTCGTCGGGCCGCGCGTGCACCGAGACCGTCCGGGCGCCCGCCTCGTCGGGCGCCCCGACCAGCACCTGGACCAGTGCGGCGCCGTCCTCGGGCAGGACGAGCGGGGTGAGGAGCACGAATTCGCCGACGCGCTCGCAGCCGACCTGTTCGCCGGCGCGCAGGGCCAGTTCCAGGAAGCCGGTGCCCGGGAAGAGGACGTTCCCGCCGATGGCGTGGTCGGTGAGCCAGGGGTGGGTCCGGAGGGACAGCCGGCCCGTGAACACCACTTCGCCGGAGTCGGCGAGGGCGAGCATCGCGCCCAGCAGCGGGTGCTCCGCCGGCATGAGGCCCGCGCCGGCCACGTTCCCGGTGAGTTCGGCGGGCCTGGGCCAGTAGCGCTCGTGCTGGAAGGGGTACGTGGGCAGGTCGGTGCGGCGGGCACCGGTACCGGCGAAGATCCCCGACCAGTCCGCGTCGACGCCCGTGACGTGGAGGCGCGCGAGGGCCGTGAGGAGAGCCGTCTCTTCCGGGCCGTCCTTGCGAAGGGCCGGGACCGCGAGCGGCACGTCCTCCAGGATGTGCTGGGCCATGGCGGTGAGCACACCGTCCGGGCCCAGTTCCAGGAACACCGAGGCGCCTTCGGCCGCCAGAGCGTGCATGCCGTCGGCGAAACGCACGGTCTCCCGGACGTGCCGGACCCAGTACTCCGCCGAGCACACCAGCTCCGGGGAGGCGAGCTCACCGGTGACGTTCGATACGAGGGGGATCCGCGGGGCCTGGAAGGTGATGCCGGCGACGGCCTGGCGGAAGTCGTCCAGCATCGGCTCCATCAGCGGCGAGTGGAAGGCGTGGCTCACGGACAGGCGCTGCGTCTTGCGGCCCTCGGCCGCGAACCCCTCGGCGATGCGCAGCACTTCGGCCTCGTCCCCGGCGATGACCGCCGACTCCGGGCCGTTGACCGCCGCGATGGACACACCGTCCACCAGCCGCGCAGCCACGTCGGCCTCCGCTGCCTGGACAGCGACCATCGCGCCACCCGCCGGCAGCGCCTGCATCAGCCGCGCACGCGCCGCCACCAGCGTGCAGGCGTCCTCCAACGAGAACACACCCGCCACATGCGCCGCCGCAACCTCACCGATCGAATGCCCGGCCACGAAATCCGGACGGACACCCCAGGACTCCACCAGCCGGAACAACGCCACCTCGACCGCGAACAACGCCGGCTGCGCGTACCCCGTCTCGTCGAGGCGCTCCGCGTCGGAGAACATCACCTCCCGCAGCTCGCCGCCGAAATGCCCCAGCACCGCATCCAGTGCCTCGGCGAACACCGGGAACCGCGCGGCCAGCTCCCGGCCCATCCCCACCCGCTGCGAACCCTGGCCCGAGAACAGCACCGCGAACTTGCCGGCCGTGTCCCCGGCCAGGCCGCGCGCGACCTCGGCGGTCCCGTCCTCGCCCACCAGCAGCACCGCGCGGTGCTCCAGTTGTGCCCGGGACGTCGCCAGGGAGAAGCCCACGTCGAGCGGGGACGGGCCGGCCGGCCCGGAGATCCGCTCCAGCTGTGCCGCCAGCGCGGCCTCGGACCTCGCGGAGAGCGGCCACGGTACGACCGCGGGCGAGATCTTCGGCTCGTCCTCGGTGGCGGGCAGCTCGGCGGCCGGGGCCTGCTCGATGATGACGTGGGCGTTCGTACCGCTGATTCCGAACGACGAGACGCCCGCGCGCCACGGCCGGTCCGCGTCCGGCCACGACCCGGCCTCCGCCAGCAGCTCCACCGCGCCGGACGACCAGTCCACGTGCGACGACGGCGCGTCCACGTGCAGCGTCTTCGGCAGCACGCCGTGCCGCATCGCCAGGACCATTTTGATGATCCCCGCCACGCCCGCCGCGGCCTGCGTGTGCCCGATGTTCGACTTGACCGATCCCAGCCGCAGCGGGCGCCCGGGCTCCCGGCCCTGGCCGTACGTGGCCAGCAGCGCTTGCGCCTCGATGGGGTCGCCGAGCGTCGTGCCCGTGCCGTGCGCCTCGACGGCGTCCACCTCGGACGCCGACAGCCCGGCGCTCGCCAGCGCCTGCCGGATCACGCGCTGCTGCGACGGGCCGTTCGGCGCCGTGAGGCCGTTGGACGCACCGTCCTGGTTCACCGCCGAGCCGCGGACGACGGCGAGGATCTCGTGGCCGTTGCGCTGGGCGTCGGAGAGGCGTTCCAGGACGAGGACGCCGGCGCCCTCGGACCAGCTCGTGCCGTCGGCCGCGTCCGCGAACGCCTTGCACCGGCCGTCCGCCGCGAGCCCGCCCTGCCGGGCGAACCCGGCGAAGCTCATCGGGCTCGACAGCACCGTCACACCGCCGGCCAGCGCCAGCGAGCACTCGCCGGAGCGCAGGGCGTGGGCCGCCAGGTGCAGGGAGACGAGGGAGGACGAGCAGGCGGTGTCGACGGTGACCGCGGGCCCTTCCAGACCGAAGCTGTAGGAGATCCGGCCGGAGAGGACGCTGCCCGCGAGTCCGGTGCTGGCGTGGCCTTCGACGTCCTCGCGGGAGTTCATCACGACGCCGACGTAGTCGACGCCGTTCGTGCCGGCGAACACACCGGTCTCGCTGCCCCGCAGGGATACGGGGTCGATGCCGGCCCGCTCCAGGGCTTCCCAGGAGGTCTCCAGCAGCAGCCGCTGCTGCGGGTCCATCGCCACGGCCTCGCGCGGTGAGATCCCGAAGAAGCCGGCGTCGAACGCGGCGGCGTCGACGAAGCCGCCCTCGGCCGGCGTCCGCGCTCCGTCGCCGTCACCGTCGCCCTTCAGGAGGCCGAGGTCCCAGCCGCGGTCCGCGGGGAACGCCGAGATGCCGTCCCGTCCCTCGTGCAGCAACTCCCAGAATTCTTCCGGGGTCCGCACTCCGCCCGGGAACCGGCAGGACATTCCGACGATGGCGATGGGCTCCTGCTTGCCGGACTCGGCCTCCAGCAGCCGTTGGCGGGTCTGGTGCAGATCGGCCGTGACCCACTTGAGGTAGTCAACGAGCTTGCTGTCTTCGGGCATAGCGAGAAACCTTCCCTGTGAAATGTGGAGGCCGGGCTCAGCGAGCGCTGTGACGGCCGAGCTCGTTGTCGATGAAGGCGAAGATCTCGTCCGTGCTGGCGGCTTCGATCCGTTCGGCGACCTGGGCGCCGGTGGCCTCCGCATCGGCTCCTCGCCACTTCTCCAGCATCTGGAGCAGGCGGCCGGAAACCGCCGACCTGGTACGGGCGTCAAGCTCGCCGGCGGCGAGCGCGGAGTCGAGCCGTGCGAGGTCCGCGAGGAGCGCGGAGCCCGCGTCGGCCACGGCCTCGTCCACGAGCCGGGGGACGAGGTGGCCGGCGAGGGCGGTGGGGCTGGGGTGGTCGAACACGAGGGTCGCGGGCAGGCGCAGGCCCGTCGCGGCGGTGAGCCGGTTGCGGAGCTCGACCGCGGTCAGCGAGTCGAAGCCCAGGTCACGGAACTCCCGCCGCGCGTCCACGGCGTCGGGCGACCCGTGGCCGAGGACGGCCGCCGCCTCGGTCCGTACGAGATCGGTCACCAGGCGCGTGCGCTCCTCCGGCCGGGCCTCCCGCAGCCGGTGGCCGAGCGTCGCGGCGGCCTCGGCACCGCCCGTGGCGCCCGCCGCGGTGCGCCGGGCTCCCTTCAACAGGCCGCGCAGCAGCGGCGGCACCTCGCCGGGGACGCGCGTGCCCGTGGCGACCGGGCCGACCGGGACGAGGTACGTCTCGCCCGACGCGGTGGCCGCGTCGAACAGTGCCAGGCCCTGCCCGGCCGACAGCGGAGGCACCCCGGACGCGGCGATGCGCCGCATGTCCGCCTCGGACAGGGTGCCCGTCATGCCGCTGCCCTGCGCCCACGCGCCCCAGGCCAGGGACTGCGCGGGCAGGCCGCGCGCCGCGCGGTGGCGGGCCAGCGCGTCGAGGAAGACGTTGCCGGCGGCGTAGTTGCCCTGGCCGGCGCTGCCCAGGACGCCCGAGACCGAGGAGTACATGACGAAGGCGGCGAGGTCCCTGTCCCGCGTGAGCTCGTGCAGGTGCCAGGCCGCGTCCGCCTTCGGGCGCAGCACGTCCGACAGGCGGTCCGCGGACAGCGAGGTGACCACGCCGTCGTCCAGGACGCCCGCCGTGTGGACGACGGCGGTCAGCGGACGGTCCAGGGACGCGAGCAGCCGCGCGAGCGCGTCGCGGTCGGCCACGTCGCACGCGACGACGGCCACGCCGGCGCCGAGGGCGGTCAGTTCCTCGCGCAGTGCGGCCGCGCCCGGGGCGGCCTCGCCCCGGCGGCTCACCAGCGTCAGGTGCTTCACGCCGCGCCCGGCCGCGAGATGCCGGGCCAGTACGCCGCCCAGGCCGCCCGTACCGCCCGTGATCAGCACCGTGCCGTCCGGGTCCCACGTGGGCGCGGAGGATGCCGTAGCGCCTTCCGCCGCCGGCCGGACCAGCCGGCCGACGTGCACGGCGCCTCCGCGTACGACGAACCGGTCGTCGCCCGCAGCGAGCAGGTCCGGCAGGGCCGGAAGCACGGCCGGGACGTCCCCCGCCTCGGCATCCACCAGGACGAACCGGCCCGGGTGCTCCGACTGCGCCGACCCGACCAGGCCCCACACCGCGGCGCCGGCGAGGTCGTCGCCGGACGTCGCGCCGCAGGTCGCGAACACCAGCCGTGACGCGGCGAACCGCTCCTCCGCGAGCCACTCCTGCACCAGCCTCAGGGCCTGCGCGGTGCGTTCGTGCACGGAGGCGGGGACGTCGTCCCCCGTACCCGGGACCGGGACCACGACCAGGTCCGGAACGTCCGCCGACGGCACCGCCGGCAGGCCCTCCGGGCCGAGCGTCACGCTCCGCACCGCGCCGGAGGCCCGTACGTCCGGTGCCTGCACCCATTCCAGCCGCAGCAGCGAACCCTCCTGCGCGGCCTGCCGTACGGTCTTCCGGGCTCCCATGACCAGTGTCTCGGCCGACAGGACCGGCGCGCCTTCGGCGTCCACCACGGCGACGGAGTACGCGTCCTCGCCGGCCTTGACGATCCGTATCCGCACCGCCGAAGCGCCACTCGCGTGGAGCGACACCCCGGCCCAGGACGCCGGCGCGAGGGCCCGGTCGTACCCGGCGGCCCGGGTCGCCGCCTCCAGGAGCGCCGGGTGCAGGCCGAAGGCCGCGGCGTCGTCCGCCCGCTCCGGGAGCGCGGCTTCGACGAAGGTCTCGTCACCCCGGCGCCAGAGCGCGCGTACGGTCCGGAACGCCGGGCCGTGCTCGTCGTTCCCGGCGAAGTCCTCCGGGTCCACGGCCACGGCACCGCCGGGCGGCCACACCGAGGCGTCGGACTCCGCCGCCGGGGCCGGGGAGTCCAGCAGCACGCCGCTCGCGTGCTGCGTCCACGCCTGGTCCACGGCGCCCGCGGCCCGTGCGTGGAAGCGCACCGGGCGCGCGCCGTCCGCGTCGGGGGCACCGACCCGCACCTGGAGGATCGTGTCCTCGGCCAGGACGAGGGGTTCGGCGAAGACGAGTTCCCCGATCCGGTCGCAGCCGACGTGGTCGCCCGCGCGGACGGCCAGGTCGAGGAATCCGGCGGCGGGGAAGACGGGCACGCCGTCCATGACGTGGTCCAGCAGCCAGGGGTGCGTCCGCGGTGACAGCCGGCCCGTGAACAGCGTCTCGCCGGAGTCCGCCAGCGGCACCGCCGCGCCCAGCAGGGGATGCCCGGCGGGCATCAGGCCCGCGGCGGACACGTCGCCCGCCGGGACGGCCGGCTTCGGCCAGTAGCGCTCGTGCTGGAAGGGGTAGGTGGGCAGGTCGGTGCGGCGGGCACCGGTACCGGCGAAGATGCCTGTCCAGTCCACGCCGACGCCTGCCACGTGCAGCCGCGCGAGGGCGGTCAGGAGAGCCTGTTCCTCGGGGCGGTCCTTCCGCAGGGCGGGGACCACGACCGGTGTGCCGTCCAGGGTGTGCTGGGCCATGGCCGCGAGGACGCCGTCCGGGCCGAGCTCCAGGAAGACGGAGGCGCCTTCTTCGGCGAGGGCCCGCACGCCGTCGGCGAAGCGCACCGTCTCCCGGACGTGCCGGACCCAGTACTCCGCCGAGCAGATCAGCTCCTCGGCCGCGAGGCCTCCGGTCACGTTCGAGACCACAGGGAAGCCCGGCGTCCGGTACGACAGCCCCTCGGCGACCTGCCGGAAGTCGTCCAGCATCGGCTCCATCAGCGGCGAGTGGAAGGCGTGGCTCACCGACAGGCGCTGCGTCTTGCGGCCCTCGGCAGCGAACGCCTCCGCGATGCGCAGGACCTCGGCTTCGTCCCCGGCGATGACCGCCGACTCCGGGCCGTTGACCGCCGCGATGGACACACCGTCCACCAGCCGCGCGGCCACGTCGGCCTCCGCTGCCTGGACAGCGACCATTGCGCCACCCGCCGGCAGCGCCTGCATCAGCCGCGCACGCGCCGCCACCAGCGTGCAGGCGTCCTCCAACGAGAACACACCCGCCACATGCGCCGCCGCAACCTCACCGATCGAATGCCCGGCCACGAAATCCGGACGGACACCCCAGGACTCCACCAGCCGGAACAACGCCACCTCGACCGCGAACAACGCCGGCTGCGCGTACCCGGTCGTGTCCAGGCCCTCCGCCGCGCCGGACATGACGTCCCGTAGCGCGCCGTCGAAATGCGCCAGCACCGCGTCCAGTGCCTCGGCGAACACCGGGAACCGCGCGGCCAGCTCCCGGCCCATCCCCGCGCGCTGCGAACCCTGGCCCGAGAACAGCACCGCGACCCTGCGGCCCGTCTCCGCGCGGCCCCGGGCCGGTTCGGACAGTTCGCCTTCGGGCCCCTGCGCGAGCAGCACCGCCCGGTGCTCGAAGGCCGAGCGGCCCGAGACGAGCGAGAACCCCACGTCCACCGGTGACGTCACGCCCCGCAGCGCCGAGATCCGTTCGATCTGCGCCGCCAGCGCCGACTCGGACCTGGCCGATACCGGCCATGGCACCATGTCGAGTGACGGATGCGTCACCGGATCCCCTGCCGCCTCCGTGTGCTCCGCCGGTTCCGCCTGCTCCACGATCACGTGCGCGTTCGTGCCGCTGATCCCGAACGACGAGACACCCGCCCGCCACGGCCGGTCGCTCCCCGGCCACTCCCGGGCCTCCGTCAGCAGTTCGACCGCTCCGGAGGCCCAGTCCACGTGCGATGACGGCGCGTCCACGTGCAGGGTCTGCGGCAGCACCCCGTGTCGCATCGCCATGACGGTCTTGATGATTCCGGCCACGCCGGCCGCCGCCTGTGTGTGGCCGAGGTTGGACTTCACCGAGCCCAGCAGCAACGGCCGCCCGGGGTCGCGTCCCTGGCCGTACGTGGCCAGCAGCGCCTGCGCCTCGATCGGGTCGCCGAGCGGCGTTCCCGTGCCGTGCGCTTCCACCGCGTCGACGTCCGCCGCCGCCAGCCCGGCGCTCGCCAGGGCCTGCCGGATCACGCGCTGCTGCGACGGTCCGCTGGGCGCGGTGAAGCCGTTGGAGGCGCCGTCCTGGTTGACGGCCGAGCCCCGGACGACGGCGAGGACGGGGTGCCCGTTGCGGCGGGCGTCGCTCAGCCGCTCGACGAGGAGGACGCCCACGCCCTCGGACCACCCGGTGCCGTCGGCCGCGTCCGCGAACGCCTTGCAGCGGCCGTCGGCCGCCAGCCCGCCCTGCCGGCTGAACTCCATCAGGGAACCGGGGGACGACATGACGTTGACCCCGCCGACCAGGGCCAGCGTGCACTCGCCGGCCCTGAGGGCCTGGATGGCCGTGTGCAGGGCCACGAGGGAGGAGGAGCACGCCGTGTCGACGGTCACCGCCGGGCCTTCCAGGCCCAGCGTGTACGAGAGCCGGCCGGACGTGGCGCTCGCGGCGATGCCGGTGCCGATGTCGCCGGTGGCGTCGGCCAGGGAGCGGACGAGCAGGTAGGCGTAGTCCTGGCCGTTCGTGCCGACGTACACGCCGGTGCGGCTGCCGCGCAGGGACACCGGGTCGATGCCGGCCCGCTCGATCGCCTCCCAGGAGGTCTCCAGGAGCAGCCGCTGCTGCGGGTCCATGGTGACGGCCTCGCGCGGCGAGATCCCGAAGAAGCCGGCGTCGAAGTCCCCCGCGGCGTCGAGGAAGCCGCCTTCCTGGCTGACGGCGTTGCCGCGCCGGTCGACGCCGGCGTCCCGCAGGGCGTCGAGGTCCCAGCCGCGGTCCGCGGGGAACGCGCCGATCGCGTCCTTTCCGGCGGCCAGGAGCTCCCACAGGTCTTCGGGCGAGTGGACGCCGCCGGGGTAGCGGCAGCTCATCGCGACGATCGCGACCGGCTCCCTGGCCGCGGCGACGAGCTTGTGGTTCTGCCGGCGCAGGTGCTCGGCCTCCTTCAGCGAGGCGCGAAGGGCCGCGACGACGTTTTCGCTGGATGTGGTCATGGTCCGCTCTCTCAGCGCTCGTGGTGGGAATTGCCGTCGAGTGCCGCCCGCACCAGGTCGTCGACGTCCATCGCGTCGATCGACTCGTCGTAGGCGTGCGCCTCCTCCGTGCCGGCCCCGCCGCCGGACGCGGCGCCCTGCCCGGCCGCCTCGGCCGCGAGCTTCAGCAGGGGTTCGAGGACGCCGCTCTCGCGCAGCCGGGCCACGGGGACGGTGGCGAGCAGGGCCCTGATGCCGGCCTGGTCGAGGTCGTCGCCGTCGGTCTCCGGCGCCGTGTCCTGCGGGAGGAGCAGGCCGAGGACGTGGCCCGCCAGGTCCGCGGGGTTCGGGTGGTCGAACACGAGTGTCGCGGCGAGGTTCAGTCCCGTCGCGGCGTTGAGCCGGTTGCGCAGCTCGACCGCGCTGAGGGAGTCGAAGCCGAGGTCCCGGAAGGCCCGGTCGGCGCCGACGGCGTCGGCCGTGGGGTGTCCGAGGACGGCGGCGGCCCGGGTGCGCACCAGGTCCAGTACGGCCGCGGAGCGCTGCGCGGGCGGCAGGCCCGTCAGCCGCTCGCGGAGGGCGGTGGCGGGAGGCTCCTCGTCCGTGTGTCCGGCGGGGTGGTGTGCGGCGCCGGGCTGTTCCGCGAGGAGCGGGCTGGGGCGCACGGCGGTGAAGTGCCGTACGAACTGGTCGGGTTCGACGTCCACGACGACCTCGGTGGGCCGGCCGCCCATGACCGCCCGGCGCAGCGCCGTGACGGCGAGGTCCGGGTCGAGGGGGCGGATGCCGGTGCGGCGGGCCGCGGCGGCCGCCCGGTCGTCGCCGGCCATTCCGCCGCCTCCCCAGGCTCCCCAGGCGATCGAGGTGGCGGCGAGGCCGTCGGCCCGGCGCTGCTCGGCGAGGGCGTCCAGGAAAGCGTTGGCGGCGGCGTAGGCGGCCTGTCCGGGGTTGCCGACGGCGGCGGACGACGAGGAGAACAGGGCGAAGACGGCCGGGTCCAGGTCGCGGGTGAGGTCGTGCAGGACCTGGGCCGAAGCGGCCTTGGCGCGGAAGACGGCCTCGAAGCGGTCCGGGGTGAGGCCGTCGAGGACGCCGTCGTCGAGCACGCCGGCGGTGTGGACGACGCCGGTCAGGGGCGCCTCGGCGGGGATGCCGGCGAGGACGGCGGCGAGCGCGTCGCGGTCGGCGGCGTCGCAGGCGGCGAGCGTGACCTGTGTGCCCAGCGCGGCGAGTTCGGCCCGCAGTCCGGCCGCGCCGGGTGCGTCGGGGCCCCGGCGGCTGACGAGCAGCAGGTGTCGTGCCCCGGCGCGGGCCAGTTCGCGTGCCACCCGGGAGCCCAGCGCACCGGTGCCACCGGTGATCAGGACGGTGCCGGTGGGGTTCCACTCCTGCGCGGTGCGCCCGGCCGGTACGGGTACGAGCCGGCGGCCGAGGGCGGCGGAGGGCCGTACCGCGATCTGGTCCTCGTCGCCGGGGGCCGCAAGGACCGCGGCGAAGCGTTCCGCGGTCCGCTGGTCGAGGGTTTCGGGCAGGTCGATCAGGCCGCCCCAGCGCTGCGGGTGCTCCAGGGCGGCGACGCGCCCCAGCCCCCACACCGCTGCCTGGACGGCGCCGGGCACGGGCTCGGTGGGCGAGGCCGCGACGGCGCCGCGCGTGACGCACCACAGGGGTGCGGTGATGTCCGCGTCGCCGAGCGCCTGGATCAGCGCGGTGGTGAGCGCCAGGCCTTCGGGGGCGTCCGCCCCGGCGGCGGGCGCGGTCGCCAGGGCGAGCAGGGAGAGCACGCCGGTGAACGCGCGTCCGCCGGCGGTCGTCTCCCGCAGCCGGCCGGCCAGTTCCTCGCGTCCGGGGCTGTGGACCTCCAGTCGCGTCACGTCCGGGCCGAGGGCGGTCAGGACGTCGGCGACCCAGGGGTCGCCGGCGTGTCCCGCCGGGATCACGGCGAGCCGGCTGCCCGTTGCCGCCCGGGGGGACGCGAGGGTGAGCGGCTTCCAGGTGATCTGCTGCCGCCAGCCGTCGACGGTGCTTTCGTCACCGCGCCGGCGGCGCCAGTCCGCGAGCGCCGGGAGCACCTTGGACAGCGCGTCGCCGTCCACGTTCAGGGTCGCTTCCAGCGCGGCGAAGTCCTCGTCGGCCACGGCCGACCAGAAGCCGTCGTCCTCGCCGCCGGTCGTAGGGGAGCCGGTGGCGGCCGGCGTCTCCGGCCAGAACCGCTGGTGCCGGAAGGGGTAGGTGGGCAGGTCGGTGCGGCGGGGCGTGGTCGCGTCGGTGCCCAGGACGGCGGGCCAGCGCGGGCTCAGCCCGCCGACGTGCAGCCGGGCGAGCGCGGTGAGCACGGACACTTCCTCGCCGCGGTCCTTGCGCAGGGCCGGTACGGTCACCGCCCGCGAGGACAGGGCGTCGAGGGTGTCCTGGGCCATGGCGCTCAGGGAGCCGTCGGGGCCGAGCTCCAGGAAGACGGACACGCCGCGCCCGGCGAGGGTGCGTACGCCGTCGCCGAAGCGGACGGCCTCGCGGACGTGGCGCACCCAGTAGTCCGGGGAGCACACCTGCCGTTCGTCCGCCGTCTCGCCGGTGAGGTCGGACACGAGCGGGATCGCCGGGGCGTCGTAGGCGATGCCCCGGGCGACCTGCCGGAAGTCCTCAAGGATGGCGTCCATGTGCAGGGAGTGAAACGCATGGCTGACCCGCAAACGCGTAGTCTTCCGGCCGTCGGCCGTGAGCTTCTCCGCGAGGGCGAGGACGGCGGCCTCGTCGCCGGAGAGGACGACGGAGTCCGGGCCGTTGACCGCGGCGACCGACACGCCGTCGGTCAAGTGGGCCAGCACGTCGTCCTCGGGGGCTCGTACGGCGACCATGGCGCCGCCCGCGGGCAGGCCGTTCATCAGCCGCGCCCGTGCGGCCACCAGCCGGCAGGCGTCCTCCAGGGAGAAGACCCCGGCGACGTGGGCCGCCGCGATCTCGCCGACGGAGTGCCCGGCAACGAAGTCCGGGCGGACGCCCCAGGATTCGACGAGCCGGTACAGCGCCACCTCGACCGCGAAGAGCGCGGGCTGGGTGAAGCCGGTCTCGTTCAGGCGCTCCGCGTCGGTGAACATCACGTCCCGCAGCTCGCCGTCGAGGTGCGCCAGCACCGCGTCGAGGGCCTCGGCGAACACCGGGAAGCGCGCGGACAGCTCCCGGCCCATCCCGGCGCGCTGCGAGCCCTGGCCGGAGAACAGCACCGCCAGCTTCCCGCGGCGCGCCTCCGTGTCCCCGCGGACGACCTGCGGTGCGTCGGTGCCGTCGGCCAGCGCGGCCAGGCCCCGGAGCAGGTCGTCGCGGCCGTCGGCGAGGACCGCGGCCCGGTACGGGAAGGTTGACCGGGTCGTCGCGGCGGACAGCGCGAGCTCGGCGACGGTGAGTGCGGGGCGCCGGGTCACGTAGGCGTGCAGCTGCCGGGCCTGGTCCCGCAGCGCGTCCGGCGCGGCGGCCGAGACGGGTACGGGCAGCAGGCCGCGGGGTTCCTCCGCCGGCTCGGCAGCCTTCGCGGCCGGCTCGGGACGCTCGATGACGACGTGGGAGTTGGTGCCGCTGGCGCCGAAGGCCGAGATGCCGGCCCGGCGCGGGCGGCCGGTCTCCGGCCAGGCGGTCTCGGCGGCCAGCAGCTCGATCGCGCCGGTGGTCCAGTCGACGTGGGCCGACGGCTCGTCGAGGTGCAGGGACCGGGGCAGGACGCCGTGCCGCATCGCCAGGACCATCTTGATCACCCCGGCGACGCCGGCGGCGGCCTGGGTGTGGCCGATGTTGGACTTCACCGATCCCAGCAGCAGCGGCCGCTCGCGGTCCTGGCCGTACGTGGCAAGCAGCGCCTGGGCCTCGATCGGGTCGCCCAGGGTGGTGCCGGTGCCGTGGGCCTCGACGGCGTCCACGTCGGCCGGTGCCAGGCCGGCGTCGGCCAGCGCGCGCCGGATGACGCGGCGCTGCGAGGGGCCGTTGGGGGCGGTGATGCCGTTGCTGGCACCGTCCTGGTTGACGGCCGAGCCGCGCAGGACGGCGAGGACCTCGTGCCCGTTGCGGCGGGCGTCCGAGAGGCGTTCGAGGACGAGGACGCCCACGCCCTCGGACCAGCCGGTGCCGCCCGCCGAGGCCGAGAAGGCCCGGCAGCGGCCGTCCGGCGCGAGGGCGCCCATCTCCCCGAACTCGACGAAGTTCACCGGGGTGGACATCACCGTCACGCCGCCGGTGAGCGCGAGCGGGCACTCGCCGTTGCGCAGGGCCTGGGCCGCGAGGTGGAGGGCGACCAGCGAGGACGAGCAGGCCGTGTCGACGCTGACGGACGGGCCTTCCAGGCCGAGGGAGTACGAGACCCGGCCGGAGAGCAGGCTGGCCGACTGGGCGGTCTGCGCGTGACCGAGCTGGCCCGCCTCGGGCCGGTAGTCGCCCGATCCGCCGCCGATGAACACGCCCGTGTCACCGCCGCGCAGCCCGGCCGGGTCGATGCCGGCCCGCTCCAGGGCCTCCCAGGAGGCTTCCAGCAGGATGCGCTGCTGCGGGTCCATGACGGCGGCCTCGCGCGGGGAGATGCCGAAGAATCCGGCGTCGAAGTCCGCCACGTCGTGGAGGAACCCGCCGCCCCGGGCGACGGTCGCGCCGCGGCCGTCGCGGTCGCCGTGCAGCAGCCGGTCCAGGTCCCAGCCGCGGTCGGTGGGGAAGCCGCCGATGGCGTCGCCGCCGGCCGCCAGCAGGTCCCACAGGTCCTCGGGCGAGCGGACCCCGCCGGGGTAGCGGCAGCTCATGCCGACGATCACGACGGGGTCGTCGGCCGTGGCGGCGCCGCGCGACCGCACCGCAGCAGCGCTGGCGTTCTCCTCGCCGTCTTCGCCGAAGAGTTCGGACAGTAGGTGGGTGGCCAGTACCTCGGCCGTCGGGTAGTCGAAGACGAGGGTTGCGGGCAGGGACAGGCCGGTCGCGGTGGCGAGCTGGTTGCGGAGGTCGACCGCGGTCAGCGAGTCGAAGCCGAGGTCCCTGAAGGGCTGCCCGGTCGGGACGGCGTCCGCGTCGGCGAACCCGAGCACCGAGGCCACCTCGGCGCGGACCACGGCCAGCAGCGCCTCGGTCCGCTCCTCGGCCTCGCGGGCCGCGAGTCCGGCCCGGAGCCCGGACGCGGCGGCGGCCGCGTCGGGGCCGGTGGCGCCGGAGCCGGCCAGGGCCTCGCGGGCCTCGGGCAGTTCCCCGAAGAGGGCACTGTGCCGGGTGCGGGTGAAGGCCGGGGCGAAGACGTCCCACCGCACGTCGGCGACCGTCACCGAGGCGGTGTCGTCTCCGATGGAGCGGTCGAGCGCGGTCAGTGCGGGCCGGGGGTCCGTCGCGGGCAGGCCGTTGGCCCGCAGGTGCGCGGCCAGGCTGCCGGCGGTGGTGTCCGTCCAAGCGCCCCACGCGACCGACAGGGCACGCAGTCCGCGTGCGCGGTACCGCAGGGCCAGGGCGTCCAGCAGGGCCCCGGCCGCCGCTTCCGCTCCCCTGCCGCCCGCACCCCAGGTGCCGGCGATCGTGGAGAAGAGGACGAACGCGTCCAGGGGCCGGTCACCGGCCGCCGCGCCGGCCACGGCCGCCACGTTCTCGACGCCCGCGTGCAGCGCGGCCAGGGACGTGGCCGGATCGTCGGCGGAGGACGGTCCGGGCCCGTCGGCGTACACCGCCGCCGTCAGGGGCTCCGGGGCCGAGGCGAGCGCGGTCAGCAGCGCATCGCCGTCGGCCGGGTCGCAGGTGGTGAGCGTCATCCCGGCGCCCATGCCGTCGAGTTCGGTGCTCAGCTCCTCCGCCGCGTCCGGTGCGGTCGGGCCGGCCGCCAGTACGACGTGCCGGGCGCCCTGTTCGGCGAGCCGGCGGGCGACGTGGCCGCCGGTGCCGGACGCCGCGCCGACGACGAGGACCGTGCCGGAGGGCTGCCACGACGCCGTCCGGGCGTCCGTCGTGGCGCGCACCAGCCGGCGCCCGAAGGCGCCCGAGGGCCGCAGCGCCACCTGGTCCTCGCCGTCCGTGCCGGAGAGCACGGCACGGAACCGGTCGGCCGAGCTCTCGTCGAGCACGTCCGTCACGTCGACGAGACCGCCCCAGCGCTCCGGGTGCTCCAGGGCCGCCACGCGGCCGAGCCCCCACACGGTGGCCTGGGCCGTGCTCACGGCGGCGTCCGCGTCGTCCACGGACACCGCGCCGCGGGTGACGCACCACAGCGGGGCTTCGACACCGGCATCCGCCAGGGCCCGTAGAGCCTCGTCCGGCCATGCCGTGCCTACGGGTACGGCTCCGGCGTCCGAGGCGGCGAGCAGCGAGACGACGCCCGCGAAACCGGTTTCCCCGGCGGCGAGTCCGGTGAGGCGGCCGGTCAGCGCGGCCGGGTCCGTCACGTCGGTCTCGACGCGGACGGCCTCGTCGCCGAGGGCCGCGACCACGGATGCGGTCCACGCGTCGTCGGTGCTTCCCGCCGGGACGAGCGCCAGCCACGGCCCGGGGAGGGGGCGCGAGGCGGTCCCGGTGAGCGCCTTCCACGTCACCCGGTACCGCAGGCCGTCGGCGGCCGAGCGCTCGGCGCGCTTGCGGCGCCAGGTGGACAGGGCGGGCACCAGGGCCGACAGCGCGGTGTCGTCCAGACCGAGGCCGGCCGACAGCGACTCCAGGTCGCCGCGCTCCACCGCGGCCCAGAAGTCGGCGTCCAGGGGGTCCTGGGTGTCCGTCCGGGCGGTCTCCGGCCAGTACCACTCGTGCTGGAAGGGGTAGGTGGGCAGGTCGGTGCGGCGGGCGCCGGTGCCGGCGAAGAACCCGGCCCAGTCCACGTCGGCACCCGTCACGTGAAGGCGCGCGAGGGCGGTCAGCAGGGCCGTCTCCTCGGGGCGGTCCTTGCGGAGCGCCGCGACCGCGACGGGGGCGTCCTCCAGGACGTGCTGGGCCATGGCGGTGAGGACACCGTCCGGGCCCAGCTCCAGGAAGGCCGAGGCGCCCTCGGCGGCGAGGGTGCGGACGCCGTCGGCGAAACGCACGGTCTCACGGACGTGCCGGACCCAGTACTCCGCCGAGCACAGCACGTCCTCGGAGGCGAGCTCGCCGGTCACGTTCGACACGACCGGGATCCGAGGGGCGTCGAAGGACAGGCTCTCGGCGACCCGGCGGAAGCCGTCCAGCATCGGTTCCATCAGGGGCGAGTGGAAGGCGTGGCTCACCGGCAGCCGCTGCGTCTTGCGGCCCTCGGCGGCGAACTCCGCGGCGATGCGCAGGACCTCGGTCCCGTTCCCGGAGACGACGACGGCCTCGGGACCGTTGACCGCCGCGATCGACACCCCGTCCACCAGCCGCGCGGAAACCTCAGCCTCCGCCGCCTGGACGGCGACCATCGCGCCGCCCGCGGGGAGGGCGTTCATCAGCCGCGCCCGGGCCGCCACCAGGCGGCACGCGTCCTCCAGCGAGAACACCCCGGCCACGTGCGCCGCCGCGATCTCACCGATCGAGTGGCCGGCGACGTAGTCCGGGCTGATCCCCCACGACTCCACGAGCCGGAAGAGAGCCACCTCGATCGCGAACAGCGCGGGCTGCGTGTAGCCGGTCTCGTCCAGCCCGTCCGCCTCGCCGGACATCACGTCGTGGAGCGGCCGCTCCAGCTCGGCGTCGAAGTGGGCCGCCACCGCGTCGAGTGCCTCGGCGAACACCGGGAAGCGCGCGTACAGCTCCCGGCCCATCCCGGCGCGCTGCGAGCCCTGGCCCGAGAAGAGCACCGCGAGTTTCCCGGCGCTGTCCCGGGCGGTGCCGCGGGCGAGTTCGGAGATCCGCTCGCCGTCGGCCAGCAGCACCGCGCGGTGGGCGAACGCGGCCCTGCCGGTGGCCAGGGAGTGCCCCACGTCGGCCGGAGACCGGCCGGTCAGTGCGGAGAGCCGCTCCAGCTGCGCCGTCAGCGCGGCCTCGGACTTGGCCGACACCGGCCAGGGCACCGGGCCCGGCCTGTCAGTGGGCTCTTCCGTGACCGGCTCCTGCTCCTCCGGTGCCTGTTCGACGATGACGTGGGCGTTGGTGCCGCTGACGCCGAAGGCGGAGACGCCGGCCCGCCGGGCGTGCCCGGTCTCCGGCCACTCCTGCCGCTCGGTGATGAGCGAGAGGGCGCCGTCCGCCCAGTCGACGTGCGTGGTCGGGGTGTCGATGTGCAGGCTCTGCGGCAGCACGCCGTGCCGCATCGCCAGGACCATCTTGATGATGCCGGCGACGCCCGCGGCGGCCTGGGTGTGGCCGAGGTTCGACTTGACCGTGCCGAGCAGCAGGGGGCGGGGCCGCTCCTGGCCGTAGGCGGCGATGAGGGCCTGGGCCTCGATGGGGTCGCCGAGCCGGGTGCCGGTGCCGTGCGCCTCGACGGCGTCGACGTCGGCGGGGGCGAGGCCGGCGTCGGTGAGGGCCCGCCGGATGACGCGCTGCTGGGCCCGCCCGCTGGGGGCCGTCAGGCCGTTGGAGGCGCCGTCCTGGTTGACGGCGGTGCCGCGTACGACGCCCAGGACGTCGTGGCCGTTGCGGCGGGCGTCGGAGAGCCGTTCCAGGACGAGGACGCCCACGCCCTCGGACCAGCTCGTGCCGTCGGCCGAGTCGGCGAAGGGCTTGCAGCGGCCGTCGGGGGCCAGCCCGCCCTGGACCGTGAACTCGGTGAAGGAGTCGGGGCCGGACATGACCGAGACACCGCCGGCCAGGGCCAGCGTGCACTCGCCGGAGCGCAGGGACTGCGCGGCCATGTGCAGGGCGACGAGCGACGACGAGCAGGCCGTGTCGACCGTGACGGCCGGGCCCTCGAAGCCGAAGGCGTACGAGAGCCGGCCGGACATGACGCTGGCGGTGTTGCCGGTGGCGACGTGGCCGCGGACGTCGGCGGTGCCCCGGCGCAGGAGGTTGACGTAGTCCTGGCCGTTGGTGCCGACGAAGACGCCGGTGCGGCTGCCGCGCAGGGTGGTCGCGTCGATGCCGGCGCGCTCGAAGACCTCCCAGGCCGTCTCCAGCAGCAGGCGCTGCTGCGGGTCCATGGCCAGGGCCTCGCGGGGCGAGATCCCGAAGAAGGCGGCGTCGAAGAGGCCGATGCCGTCGAGGAATCCGCCGTCGAGGGTCGCCGAGGCGCCCCGGGCGAGCGCGGTGAGGTCCCAGCCGCGGTCGGCGGGGAATCCGGAGATCGCGTCCCCGCCGCGGACCAGCAGGTCCCAGAGGTCCTCGGGGGAGCGCACGCCGCCGGGGAAGCGGCAGTTCATGCCGACGATGACGACCGGGTCGTCGTCCGCCGCCCGTCCGGCCGGGGCCGGGGCGGCGGCCTGACCCTTATCGGGCAGCGTGTCGAGGAGTTCGGTGAGCAGGAAGCCCGCGAGGGCGAGCGGGGTCGGATAGTCGTAGACGAGCGTCGCGGGCAGTTTGAGCCCGGTGGCGGACGTCAGGGCGTTGCGCAGTTCGACGATGGTCAGCGAGTCGAAGCCGAGGTCGCTGAAGGGCTGGTCGGCGGCGATGGCGCCGGTGCCGGAGTGCCCGAGGACCGCGGCCACCTGCCCGCGCAGCAGGTCGAGGACGAAGCGGGGGCGTGCGGTCGGGGACAGCCCGGCGAGCTGCCGGCGCAGTGCCGGTTCGCGCGGGGCGGCCTGCGGTGCCCCGCCGGCCGGTGCGGTGGCGGTGCGCAGTTCGGGGAGGTCGCCGACGAAGGGGCTGGGGCGGAGGGCCGTGAACGCGTCGGCGTAGCGGCCCCAGTCGACGTCGGCGAGGGTCAGCACGGTGGTGTCGTGCTCGACGGCGTGGCGCAGGGCGGTGAGTGCCTGTGCGGGTGCCATGGGGGTGAAGCCGCCGCGGCGGACGCGGCTCTCGATGCCGGCTCCGTCGGCGGCCATGCCGCCCTCGGCCCAGGGGCCCCAGGCGAGGGAGGTCGCGGGCAGGCCCGCCGCGCGGCGGTGCTCGGCGAAGGCGTCGAGGAAGGCGTTGGCGGCGGCGTAGTTGCCCTGGCCGGGTGCGCCGAGGGTGCCGGCGACGGAGGAGAAGAGCACGAAGGCGGTCAGGTCGTGGCCGCGGGTCGCCTCGTGCAGGGCGAGCGTGGCGGTGGCCTTGGCGCGCAGGACGGCGGCGAACTTCTCGGGTGTGAGGGCGTCCACGACGCCGTCGTCGACGGTGCCCGCGGTGTGGAAGACGGCGGTGAGCGGGTGCTCTTCGGGGATCGCGGCCAGGACGGCGGCGAGCGCGTCGCGGTCGGCGGTGTCGCATGCGGCCAGGGTGACGCGGGCGCCCGACGCTTCGAGGGAAGCCCGCAGTTCCCCGGCGCCGGGCGCGTCGGCGCCGCGTCGGCTGACGAGCAGCAGGTGCGGTGCGCCGCGCTCGGCGAGCCAGCGGGCGACGTGGCCGCCGAGGGCGCCGGTGCCGCCGGTGACGAGCACGGTGCCGGTGGGCCGGAACTCGCCGGGTGCGGGGGTGTCCCCGACCGGGTGGTGGGCCAGGCGGCGGGCGTAGGTGGCGGTGGCGCGTACGGCGAGCTGGTCCTCGCCGCCGGTCCCGGCGAGCGCTCCGGTCAGGCGGCGCAGGGTGGTGCCGGTGAGCTCGTCGGGGAGGTCGATGAGACCGCCCCAGCGCTCGGGGTGTTCCAGGGCGACGACGCGGCCGAGGCCCCAGACGGCGGCCTGGGCCGGGCGGGCGAGGTGCTCGGAGCGGCCGGCGGCCACGGCGGTGCGGGTGACGCACCACAGGGGCGCCTCGATGCCGGCGTCGCCCAGGGCCTGGACGGCTGCCGCCGTGAGGAGCAGGCCGGCGGGGACGCCGTCCTCGCCGTACGTGTCGTCCGCCGCGAGCAGGGACAGGACTCCGGTGAACTCCCGGCCTTCGCCGATCAGTTCGCGCAGCCGGTCGGCCAGGTCCTCGCGCCGCGGGGTGGTGACGTCGACGCGGACGGCTTCGGTGCCGAGGGCGCCGGTGACCGTGTCGAGCCATTCCGGGTCGGCGGTGCCGGCCGGTGCGAGGACGAGCCAGGTCCCGGCGGGTTGCGCGGGGCCGGAGGCGGCCGCGCCGGTCAGGGGCTTCCAGGTGACCCGGTAGCGCCAGCCGTCCACGGTGGCCTGCTCGCGGCGCTTGCGGCGCCAGGAGGCCAGGGCGGGCACGACGGTGGTGAGGGTGTCGTCGTCCAGGTCCAGGGAGGTGCCCAGGGACGCGAGGTCCGCGCGCTCGACGGCCGACCAGAACACGGCGTCCGCCTCGTCGGCGGGACCGGCCGGGGCAGAAGTCCCGGCGGTCGCCTCGGGCCAGTAGCGCTCGCGCTGGAACGGGTAGGTCGGCAGTGCGGTCCGGCGGGCGCCGGTGCCGGCGAACACGGCGTTCCAGCCGACCCGTGCGCCGCGCACGTGCAGGCGGGCGAGGGCCGTGGTGAGGGCCGCCTCTTCGGGGCGGTCGCGGCGCAGCGCGGGGACGGCGACGACGCCGCTCTCCTCGCCGGCGGTCCCGCGGACCGCCCCGGAGAGCACGCCGTCCGGGCCGAGCTCGAAGAAGGTGGTCACGCCGTCCTCGGTGAGCCGGCGCACGGCGTCGGCGAAGCGGACGGTGCCGCGCACCTGGCCGGTCCAGTACTCCGGCGAGCGGAGTTCGTCCGCGGTGACGGGCGCCCCGGTGACGGTCGACACGAACGGCACCGAGGGCGTCCCGTAGGTGATCCCGGCGGCGACGCGGGCGAAGTCCTCCAGCATCGCGTCCATGTGCGGCGAGTGGAAGGCGTGGCTGACGCGCAGCCGCTTGGTGCGGCGGCCGAGCTCCTCGCAGCGGGCGGCGATCGCGAACACCGCGTCCTCGTCGCCCGAGACGACCAGGGAGGAGGGGGTGTTGACGGCGGCGACGGAGGCGCGCCCCTGGTACGCGGCGAGCAGGGGCAGCACCTCGTCCTCGGCGGCCTCGACGGAGACCATGGCGCCGCCGGCGGGCAGGGCGGCCATCAGCCGGCCGCGCGCCGCGACGAGGGTGCAGGCGTCCTCCAGGGAGAGGACTCCGGCGGCGTGCGCGGCGGCGATCTCGCCGATGGAGTGCCCGGCGACGTGGTCGGGGCGCAGGCCCCAGGACTCGGCGAGCCGGAACAGCGCCACTTCGAGGGCGAAGAGGGCCGGCTGGGTGTAGCCGGTGTCGTCGAGCAGCGCGGCCTCGGGGGTGTCCGGTCCGGCGAAGAGGATCTCGCGCAGCGGGCGGTCGAGTTCGAGGTCGAAGCGGGCCAGTACGGCGTCGAGGGCCTCGGCGTAGACGGGGTGGCGGTCGTAGAGCTCGCGGCCCATGCCGGGGCGCTGGCTGCCCTGGCCGGTGAAGAGGAAGGCCAGACGGCCGCGGCTGCGGTCGCCGGTGATCAGGCCGGCGTCGGGGGTGCCGTCGCGCAGGGCGGTCAGGGCGCGGGCGAGCGTGGCGTGGTCGTCGGTGACGACGGCGGCGCGGTGCTCCAGGGCGGACCGGGTGGTGGCGAGGGAGAAGGCGAGGTCGGTGAGCGGTGTTGCGGGGTGGTCGGCGAGGTGGGACAGGAGCCGGCCGGCCTGGGCGCGCAGGCCCGCTTCGGTGCGTCCGGAGAGCGTCAGGGGAAGGACTCCGGCCGGATCCGCCGTCTCCTCCTGCGGCCGCTCGTCCTCCGGCCGCTGGTCCGGGGCTTGTTCGAGGACGGTGTGGACGTTGGTACCGCTGAGGCCGAAGGAGGAGACGCCGGCGCGGCGGGGGTGCCCGGTGCCCGGCCAGTCCTGCGCCTCGGTGAGCAGGCGGATGGTGCCGGAGCTCCAGTCGACGTGCGAGGAGGGCCGGTCGATGTGCAGGCTGCGGGGCACGGACGCGTGGCGCAGGGCCATGACCATCTTGATGACGCTGGCGACGCCGGACGCCATCTGGGTGTGGCCGATGTTGGACTTCACGGAGCCGAGCAGCAGCGGCCGTCCGGGGTCGCGGTCCTGGCCGTAGGTGGCGAGCAGGGCCTGGGCCTCGATGGGGTCGCCGAGGGCCGTGCCGGTGCCGTGTCCGTCGACGACGTCGACCTCGGCGGCGGGCACGCCGGCGTTGGCGAGGGCCTGGGCGATGACGCGCTGCTGGGACGGGCCGTTGGGGGCGGTGAGCCCGTTGGAGGCGCCGTCCTGGTTGACGGCGGAGCCGCGGATCACGGCGAGGACCTCGTGTCCGTTGCGGAGGGCGTCGGAGAGCCGCTCGACGAGGACGAGGCCGACGCCCTCGGCCAGGCTCATGCCGTCGGCCTGGTCGGAGTAGGCCTTGCAGCGTCCGTCGGCGGCCATGGCCCGCTGGCGGCTGAAGCCGACGAACGGGAACGGCGTGGCCATGATGCTGACGCCGCCGGCGAGCGCGAGGGAGCTCTCGCCGTTGCGCAGCGACTGGCAGGCCAGGTGCAGGGCGACGAGGGACGAGGAGCAGGCGGTGTCGAGGGTGACGGCCGGGCCCTCGAATCCGTAGGTGTAGGACAGGCGGCCGGACAGGACGCTGGAGATGGTGCCGGTGATGGCGTGTCCCTCGGCGCCCTCCGGGCTCGCGGCCCGGGTGGCGTAGTCCTGGTAGCTGGCGCCGATGAAGGTGCCGGTGCTGCTGCCGCGCAGGGTGGCGGGGTCGATGCCGGCGCGCTCCAGCGCCTCCCAGGAGGTCTCCAGCAGCAGGCGCTGCTGGGGGTCCATGGCGAGGGCCTCGCGGGGCGAGATGCCGAAGAAGGCGGCGTCGAAGTCGGCGGCGTCGTGGAGGAAGCCGCCGCGGGTGGAGTAGGTGCGGCCCGGGCGGTCGGGGTCGGGGTCGTAGAGGCCCTCGGTGTCCCAGCCGCGGTCGGTGGGGAACTCGCCGGTGGCGTCGATGCCTTCGGTGACGATGCGCCACAGGTCTTCCGGGGAGGTGACGCCGCCCGGGTAGCGGCAGCCCATGCCGATGACGGCGATGGGCTCGTCGCCGGCGCCGGGGGCCGCGGGTGCCTGGGCGGCGACGGCGGAGCCGGTGCGGGCGCCCGCGATCCGGTCGCGCAGGAAGGCGACGAGCGCGAGCGGGTTGGGGTAGTCGAAGACCATCGTGCTCGGCAGGGCGAGCCCGGTGACGGTGGCGATCCGGTTGCGCAGGTCGACGGCGGTGAGCGAGTCGAAGCCGACGTCGCGGAAGGCCCGCTGTTCGGAGAGGGTGTCCGGCGAGGCGTGGCCGAGCGCGGTGGCCGCTTCGCCGCGGACGAGGTCGAGCAGGAGGCGGTCCTGCTCGGCGGGGGCCAGGGCGAGGAGCCGGGTGGTGAACTCGTTGGCGGAGGAGGGGGTTTCGGCGGTCCGCTCCGTCAGCCGCCGGACCTCGGGGACGTCCTCGAAGAGGGGGGCGGGCCGTGCCGAGGTGAAGACGGGGTGGTAGCGCTCCCAGTCCACGTCGGCGACGGCGAGGACCGTCTCGTCGTCGTCGAGGGCCTGCCGCAGCCCGGTGAGGGCGAGTCGGGGGTCCATGAAGACGAGTCCGCTGCGGCGGATCTGGCCGGGGTCGACGCGGCCGAGCTTCAGGTCGTCGGCCCAGATGCCCCAGGAGACGGCGGTGGCGTGGGCGCCCCGGGCGCGGCGGTGCTCGGCGAGGGCGTTGAGGTAGGCGTTGGCGGCGACGTAGGCGGCGTGCGCCCCGCTGCCCCACATGCCCGCGGTGGAGGAGTACAGGACGAAGGCGTCGAGCTCGTCGTCGTCGAGGAGTTCGTCGAGGTGGCGGGCGCCGGTGACCTTGGCGTCGACGACCTTCGCGAAGGCGTCGGGGGTCGTTTCGGCGAGCGGTGCGAGTTCGATGGTGACGGCGGTGTGCACGACCGTGCGGACGGTGTGCCCGTCGGCCTTGAGCGTGTCGAGCATGCCGGCGACGGCGTCGCGGTCGGTCAGGTCGCAGGCGACGGCGGTGGCTTCGCAGCCGAGCTCGGCCAGTTCCTGGAGGAGGTCGGCCGTGCCGGGTGCGGCCGGGCCACGGCGGCTGGTGAGCACGATGTGCTCGGCGCCCTGCCGGGCGAGCCACCGGGCCAGGTGGGGGGCGAGGGTGCCGGTGCCGCCGGTGACGAGGGTGGTGCCGCGGGGCGTCCACGGGCGGGCCGGGTCCGCGCCGGCGGAGGCGGCGCGGACGATGCGGCGGGCGAGGACGCCGGAGGGGCGGACGGCGAGCTGGTCCTCGCCGGTGCGGCCGGTGAGGAGGGCGGCGAGGCGTTCGGCGGCGCGCCGGTCGAGGTGCTCGGGCAGGTCGATGACGCCGCCCCAGCGCTGCGGGTGTTCGAGGGCGGCCGTCCAGCCGAGGCCGTGGATCTGGGCCTGGGCGGGCCGGGTCAGCCGGTCGGCGCGGCCGGTGGAGACGGCGCCGCGGGTCAGGCACCACAGGGGTGCGTCGACGGCGGTGTCGCCGAGCGCCTGGACGAGCGAGATGGTCAGGGCGAGCCCGGCGGTGAGCGCCGGGTGCTGCGGGTCCGGCTCCTCGGCCGCGGCCAGCAGGGACACCACGCCGGTGAGGTCCGCGAGGCCGTCGAGCCCGGTGAGGCGCGCGGCCAGGACCGTGCGGTCGGCGCAGGCGTCGTCCAGGACGAGGGTGCGCGGCGCGGCGCCGTGGGCGGCGAGGGCTTCTGTGAGTTCGCCGGCGGCCGCGTCGTCGGTGGTGACGACGAGCCAGGTGCCGGTCAGGGCCGCGGTGGGCAGCCCGGCCAGGGGCTTCCAGGTGGCGCGGTAGCGCCAGGAGTCCACGGTCGACTGGTCGCGGCGGCGCTTGCGCCAGTGGGACAGCGCCGGGAGCACCGGGGCCAGGGAGCCGCGGTCCAGGCGCAGGCTGGTGGCGAGGGAGTCGACGTCCTCCTCCTCGACCGCCGTCCAGAACTCCGTGTCGGCGGGGGTCTCCTCGTGCGTGCTCCGGGGCTTGGCGGGCACGGCCCACAGGTGTTCGCGCTGGAAGGCGTACGTGGGCAGGGGCACGCGGCGGGCGCCGGTGCCGTCGAGGACGCGGGTCCAGTCGGCGCCGGCGCCCCGGACGAACGCCTCGGCCAGGGAGGTCAGGAAGCGGTCGGTGCCGCCGGTGTCGCGCCGGAGGGTGCCGAGCACCACGGCCGGGCGGCCGGCGTCCTCGGCCGTCTCCTGGACGGCCATGGACAGCACCGGGTGGGAGCTGACCTCGATGAAGAAGCGGTGGTCCTGGGCGAGCAGCTCGCGCACGGCGGGCTCGAAGCGGACGGTCGTGCGGAGGTTGGTGTACCAGTAGTCGGCGTCCAGGCCGGCGGACCCGGCGTCGAGCCAGTCGCCGGTGACCGTGGAGAAGAACGGGACGTGCGCGGGGCGGGGGCGGACCGGAGCGAGGACCTCGCGCAGCTCGTCCCGCACCAGCTCGACCTGCGCGGAGTGCGAGGCGTAGTCCACGGCGACGCGCTTGGCGCGGACGTCCTCGGCGGTCAGCTCGGCCTGGAGGGCGTCCAGCGGGCCGGGGGCGCCGGAGACGACGACGGACCGGGGGCCGTTGACGGCGGCGACGGACAGGCCCTCGTACGCGCGTAGGCGCTCCTCGACGTCGGTGACGGGCAGCGGGACGGACATCATGCCGCCGGAGCCGGCCAGCACGCGGCCGATGGCCCGGCTGCGCAGCGCCACGACGCGGGCGGCGTCCTCCAGCGACAGGGCGCCGGCGACGGCGGCCGCGGCGATCTCGCCCTGCGAGTGGCCGGCGACGGCGTCGGGGGTGATGCCGTGGGAGCGCCACATCTCGGCCAGGGAGACCATGACGGCCCACGAGGCGGGCTGGACGACGTCGACGCGGTCCAGGGTGGGCGCGCCGTCGGCCTGGCGGATGACGTCGAGCAGGGACCAGTCGGTGAACGCGGACAGGGCCGTGGCGCACTCGGTCAGGCGCTCGGCGAAGACCGGGGACTCCTCCAGCAGGCGTGCCCCCATGCCGGCCCACTGGGAGCCCTGGCCGGGGAAGACGAACACGGTCTTGCCGTCGGTGTCGGCGACGCCCTGGACGACGCCGGGGAGCGAGCGTCCTTCGCCGAGGGCGCCGAGGGCGGCCCTCGCCTCGTCGCCGCCGGTGCCGATGACGACGGCGCGGTGTTCGAAGAGCGTGCGGGAGGCCAGCAGGGAATGGCCGGTGTCGAGGGCGGCCGGGGACGCGTCGTCGAGGTGGGCGGCGAGGCGGGCGGCCTGGGCGCGCAGGGCTCCGGGGGTCCGGGCGGACAGCACCCAGGGGATGACGCCGCCGACCGGGGGCACCGGTCCGGTCTCCGGCGCGGGGGCCGTCTCCTGCGGCCGGGGCGCCTCTTCGAGGATGGTGTGGGCGTTGGTTCCGCTGATGCCGAAGGAGGAGACGGCGCAGCGGCGCGGGCGCTCGCCCTCGGGCCAGCCGGCCCCGTCGGTCAGGAGGGAGACCGTGCCGGGGGTCCAGTCGACGTGGGTGGAGGGGGTGTCGGCGTGCAGGGTGCGCGGCAGTGCGCCGTGGCGCAGGGCCATGACCATCTTGATGACGCCGGCGACGCCGGCCGCCGACTGGGTGTGGCCGATGTTGGACTTCACGGAGCCCAGGAGCAGTGGGCGCGCGGTGTCGCGGTCCTTGCCGTAGGTGGCGAGGAGGGCCTGGGCTTCGATGGGGTCGCCGAGGGCGGTGCCGGTGCCGTGGGCCTCGACGGCGTCGATGTCGGCGGGGGCGAGCCCGGCGTTGGCGAGGGCCTGGCGGATGACGCGCTGCTGGGAGGGGCCGTTGGGCGCGGACAGGCCGTTGGAGGCGCCGTCCTGGTTGATGGCCGAGCCGCGGACGACGGCGAGGACCTCGTGTCCGTTGCGCTGCGCGTCGGAGAGCCGTTCCAGGACGAGGATGCCGACGCCTTCGGCGAGGGTCATGCCGTCGGCGCCGTCGGAGAACGCCTTGCAGCGGCCGTCGCCCGCGAGGGCGCGCTGGCGGCTGAAGGCGATGAACGGGCTGGGGTTGGTCATCACGGTGGCGCCGCCGGCCAGGGCGAGGGAGCTCTCGCCGTTGCGCAGCGACTGGCAGGCCAGGTGCAGGGCGACCAGGGACGAGGAGCAGGCGGTGTCGACGGTGACCGCCGGGCCCTCCAGGCCGAAGAGGTACGAGAGCCGGCCGGAGAGGACGCTGGGGCTGGTGCCGGTCACCAGGTGGCCGGCGGAGCTGTCGTCGATGCCGAACCCGTACTCCTGGTAGGTGGAGCCGATGAAGGCCCCGGTCGGGCTGCCGTGGAGGCCGGTGGGGTCGATGCCGGCCTGTTCGAACGCCTCCCAGGTGGTCTCCAGCAGCAGCCGCTGCTGCGGGTCCATGGACAGGGCCTCGCGCGGTGAGATGCCGAAGAATCCGGCGTCGAACTCGCCCGCGTCGTGCAGGAAGCCGCCCTGGGTGGAGTAGGTGGTGCCGGGGTGGTCGGGGTCGGGGTGGTGGAGGCCGGTGTCCCAGCCGCGGTTGACGGGGAAGTCGGTGATGGCGTCGGTGCCTTCGGAGATCAGCTCCCAGAACTGCTCCGGGGAGCGGACGCCGCCGGGGAAGCGGCAGCTCATGCCGACGATGGCGACGGGCTCGTCGAAGCCGCCCGGCGCCGGTGCGGCCACCGGCGCCGGCTGCGCCTCGGTGCCGAGGAGTTCGGCGCGCAGGTGGCGGGCGAGGGCGGCGGGGGTCGGGTAGTCGAAGACCAGGGTGGCGGGCAGGGGCAGGCCGGTGAGCGCGGCCAGCCGCTTGCGCAGCTCGACGGCGGTCAGGGAGTCGAAGCCCGCCTCGCGGAACGCCCGCCGCTCGGCGACCGCGTCGGCGGAGGCGTGGCCGAGGACCACGGACGCCTCGGTGCGCACCAGGTCGGTCAGCAACCGCTCCTGGCCCGCCTCGTCGAGGCCCCGCAGGCGCGCGGCGAACTCCGGCGCGGCGCTCTCGGCGCCGGTGTGCGCCAGGGCCCGGACGTCGTCCAGCTCGTCGAAGAGGACGCTGGGGCGCGCGGAGGTGAAGACGGGGTGGTAGCGCTCCCAGTCGATGTCGGCGACCGTGACGGTGACGTCCTCCTGGACGACCGCGCGCCGCAGTTCGGCGAGGGCGGTCGCGGGGGCGAGCAGGCGCAGTCCGCGCCTGCGGAGCTGGTCGGCGAAGCCGTCGTGGGTGGCCATGCCGGCCTCGGCCCAGGGGCCCCAGGCCACCGAGGTCGCGGGCAGGCCGCGGGCGCGCCGGTGCTCGGCGAGGGCGTCGAGGTAGGCGTTGGCGGCGCCGTAGGCGCTCTGTCCGGCACTGCCCCAGACTCCGGCGACCGAGGAGACCAGGACGAAGAAGTCGAGGTCGTGGCCGTCGAGGAGGGCGTCCAGGTGGGCGGCGCCGAGCAGCTTCGCGGCCATGGTCGCCGCGGCGTCGTCGAGGGGGGTCTCCGTGAGGGGGGCGGCCTGGCCGACGCCGGCCGCGTGCACGACACCGGTCAGCGGGTGCTCGTCCGGTACGGATTCCAGCAGTGCGGCGAGCGCGTCGCGGTCGGCGGTGTCGCAGGCCGCGAGGGTGACCCGGGTGCCCAGGTCCTCCAGTTCGGCGGCCAGTTCACCGGCGCCGGGGGCGTCGGGGCCGCGCCGGCTGGTGAGCAGGAGGTGCTCGGCGCCGCTGCGGGCGAGCCAGCGGGCGACCTCGGCGCCGAGCGCTCCGGTGCCGCCGGTGACGAGCACGGTGCCGCGGGCGGTGAAGGCGTCGGCCGGGGGCAGTTCGGCGAGCGGGCGGCGCACGAGGCGCCGGCCGTACGCGCCGGCCGTGCGGATCGCGATCTGGTCCTCGCCGCTCGGTGCGGCGAGGGCGCTGACCAGGTGCTGGGTGGCGGGCGCGTCGAGGACGGCCGGCAGGTCGATCAGGCCCCGCCACAGCTGCGGGTGCTCCAGGGCGGCGACGCGGCCCAGGCCCCAGACCGCGGCCTGGAGGGGGCTGGTGAGCGGGTCGGCGGGGCCGGTGGTGACCGCGCCCCGGGTCAGGGTCCACAGGGGGGCGTCGAGTCCGGTGTCGGCGAGGGCCTGGGTCAGGAGGAGGGTGAGGGCGAGCCCGGCCGGCGGCTCGGCGCCGAGCGGGTGCCCGGCCTCGTCGGCGAGCGGCAGGAGGGACAGCACTCCGGAGAAGGTCCGCTCGTCGCCGCGCGCGGCGTCGAGCCGGGCCGCGAGGCCGGCGCGGTCGGGGCGGTGCTCGCGGTGCTCCAGGGCGAGGGTCTCGAACTGGGCGCCGTGGCCGCGCAGCGCGTCCAGGATCTCGTCGCTGTCCGTCCCTCCGGCGGTGACGACCAGCCAGGTGCCGTCGAGGACGGGTGCGGCGGAGGCCCGGACGGGCCGCCAGGCGACCTGGTAGCGGGTGGAGTCCAGCAGCGCCTTCTCCTGCCGGAGCTGGCGCCAGGAGGAGAGGGCGGGCAGCAGCGCGTAGAGGGAGGCGTGCTGCTCGTCGCGCAGGCCCAGGAGGCCGGCGAGCCCCGCGGCGTCGCCGCGTTCGACGGCGCTCCACAGCTCGGCGTCCGCCGGGTCGGGGGCGGCTTGCGGGGCGCGGGCGGCCGGGGCGGCCTCGGGCCAGTAGCGCTCGTGCTGGAAGGCGTAGGTGGGCAGGTCCACGGTGCGCGCCCCGGTGCCGGCGAAGTACGCCGGCCAGTCGACGGACGCGCCGCGGACGTGCAGGCGGGCGAGCGCGATGGCCGCGCAGCGCTCCTCGCCGCGCCCGGTGCGCAGCATCGGGACGATGTGCGCGTCCGCGTCGTCGCCGAGGGCGTCCTGGGCGGCGGCCGACAGCACGCTGTCGGGACCGAGTTCGAGGAAGGTGCCGGCACCGCATGCATGCGCGGCGCGCATGGTGTCGGCGAAGCGGACGGCGCCGCGGGCATGCGCGACCCAGTAGTCGGCGGAGCGCAGCTCGTCGTCGGTGGCGGGGCGCCCGGTCAGGCCGGAGATGACGGTCACGTCCGGCGCGTGGTAGGTGAGCCCGGCGGCGACCTCGCGCAGGCCGTCGAGCGCGGGCTCCATGAGCGGCGAGTGGAAGGCGTGGCTGACTTCCAGGCGCTTGGTCTTGCGGCCCTGGGCCGCGAAGTGGGCGGCGATCTCCTCGGCGGCGGCCAGGTCCCCGGCGACCACGACGCTGCGGGGGCCGTTGACGGCGGCGATGGAGACCTCGTGCTCGCGCCCGGCGAGCAGCGGCGCGAGTTCGTCCTCGGCAGCCTGAAGGGAGATCATCGCGCCGCCGGCGGGCAGCTCCTGCATCAGCCGTCCCCGCGCGGTCACCAGGCGGGCCGCGTCGGGCAGCGAGAGGACGCCCGCGACGTGCGCGGCGGTGATCTCGCCGATGGAGTGGCCGAGCAGCACGTCGGGGCGGATGCCCCACGTGCGCAGCAGGCGGTGGAGCGCGACGCCGATGGCGAAGAGCGCGGGCTGGGTCCACTCGGTGCGGCCCAGCAGCTCCGCCTCGGGGGTGCCCTCCGGGGCGAACAGGACGTCCTTGAGGGGCCGCTCCAGGTACGGGTCGAGGGCGGCGGCCACCTCGTCGACGGCGGCGGCGAACGCGGGGAAACGGGCGGCGAGTTCCCGGCCGGCGCCGGGGCGCTGGCTGCCCTGCCCGGAGAACACCACGGCCAGCTTGCCGGCGCCGCCGGTCTCGCCCTCGGTGAGGGCGGGGTCGGGCCGGTCGGCGGCCAGGGCGGTCAGCGCGCGCAGCAGTTCGTCGCGGTCGCCGGTGACGACGGCCCGCTGGTCGAAGGCCGAGCGGGTGGTGGCGAGGGAGCGGCCGATGTCGGCCGGGTCGAACGCGGGGTGGTTTCCGAGGAAGGAGCGCAGGCGGGCGGCCTGGTCGCGGAGCGCCGCCCGGCTCTTGCCGGAGAGGGTCCACGGCACGACGGCCGGCACGAGCGGCGGCTGTCCGGGCTCGTCGCGCGGGCCGGTAGCGGCCGGGGCCTCTTCGAGGACGACGTGCGCGTTCGTGCCGCTGAAGCCGAAGGAGGAGATGCCGGCGCGGCGCGGACGGCCGGTCTGCGGCCAGGCGGTCTCCTCGGTGAGCAGCCGTACGGCTCCGGTGTCCCACTCGACGTGCGAGGACGGCTCGTCGGCGTGCAGGGTGCGGGGCAGCACGCCGTGGTCCATGGCCATGACCATCTTGATGACGCCGGCCACGCCGGCCGCCGCCTGGGTGTGGCCGATGTTGGACTTGACGGAGCCCAGCAGCAGCGGCCGCCCGGGGTCGCGGTCCTGTCCGTACGTGGCGAGCAGGGCCTGGGCCTCGATGGGGTCGCCGAGCGTGGTGCCGGTGCCGTGGCCCTCGACCGCGTCGACGTCGGCGACGGACAGGCCGGCGCCGGCCAGCGCCTGGCGGATGACGCGCTGCTGGGACGGTCCGTTGGGGGCGGTCAGTCCGTTGGATGCGCCGTCCTGGTTGACGGCGGAGCCCCGTACGACGGCCAGGACCCGGTGCCCGTTGCGCCGGGCGTCGGAGAGCCGTTCGAGGACGAGCACGCCCACGCCCTCGGCCCAGCCGACACCGTCGGCGCTGTCGGAGAAGGCCTTGCAGCGGCCGTCCGGCGACAGGCCGCGCTGCCGGGAGAACTCGATGAGGGCGCCCGGGGTCGACATCACGGTGACGCCTCCGGCCAGGGCGAGAGAGCACTCCCCCGCGCGCAGCGCCTGCATCGCCCAGTGCATGGCGACGAGCGAGGACGAGCACGCCGTGTCGACGGTGACGGCGGGGCCCTCCAGCCCGAGGGCGTAGGACACGCGGCCGGAGGCGATGCTCGGCGAGGTGCCGCTGCCCTGGTGGCCCTCGAACTGCCCGCCGGCGAGCGTCTGGGCGTAGTCGTTGTACATGACGCCGGCGAACACGCCGGTGCGGCTGCCGCGCAGGGTCACCGGGTCGATGCCTGCGCGTTCGACGGCCTCCCAGGACGCCTCCAGGAGCAGGCGCTGCTGCGAGTCGGTGGCCAGCGCCTCGCGGGGGCTCATGCCGAAGAAGGCGGGGTCGAACTCGGGTGCCTCGTGCAGGAATCCGCCGAAGCGGGTGTACGAGGTGCCGGGGTGGTCCGGGTCCGGGTCGTAGAGCGCGTCCAGGTCCCAGCCGCGGTCGGTGGGCAGGCCCGAGACCGCGTCGGTGCCCTCGCGGACGAACCGCCACAGGTCCTCGGGCGAGGCGACGCCGCCCGGGTAGCGGCAGCTCATGCCGACGATGACGATCGGGTCCTGGTCGCCGGCGGCCCGGGGGGCTGCCGCGGTGGTGGCGGCTTCGGAGCCCATGAGCTCGCCGAGGACGTGCGCGGCGAGCGCGGCGACGGTCGGATAGTCGAAGATCGCCGTGGCCGCGGTGCGCAGGCCGGTGGCCGCGCGGAGCCGGTTGCGCAGTTCCACGGCGGTGAGCGAATCGAAGCCCAGCTCCCGGAAGGGGCGCTCCGCGTCGATCTCGGCGGCGCCGGAGTGGCCGAGCACGGCGGCCACTTGACCGGCCACGAGGTCACGTACCACCTCGTCGCGGTCGGTCTCTTCCAGCCGGGACAGCTTCTGGACGAGGCTCACGGCCGTCTCCGAGCCGGAGACCACGGAGCGGCGGACGGGGGTGCGGACCAGGCCGCGCATCAGTGCGGGCACGTCCCCCCGGGCCCGCAGGACGGACAGGTCCAGCCTGACCGGCAGGAGGACGGCGGCCGTGGTGGCGGTCGCGGCGTCGAAGAGCGCGACGCCCTGTTCTTCGGTGAGCGCGGGGGTGCCCATGCGGGCCAGGCGCCGGAGGTCGTCTTCGGTCATGCCGCCGGTCATGCCACCGGTGGGCGCCCACGGGCCCCAGCCCAGGGAGAGACCCGGCAGCCCTTCGGCGCGGCGCAGCCGGGCGACGGCGTCGACGAAGGCGTTCGCGGCGGCGTAGTTGCCCTGGCCCGCCGTGCCCACGGTGCCGGCGAGGGAGGAGAAGACGACGAAGGCGGCCAGGTCCAGTCCCCGGGTGGCCTCGTGGAGGTGCCAGACGGCGTCGGCCTTGGGCCGCAGCACGGCGCTGATCCGCTCGGGGGTCAGCGACGCGATGACGCCGTCGTCGAGGGTGCCGGCGCTGTGCACGACGGCGGTGACGGGGTGCTCGGCGGGCACTGCGGCCAGCAGTCGCCGCACGGCGGCGCGGTCGGCGAGGTCGCAGGCTTCCAGGGCGACTCGCGCGCCGTGCGCGGCCAGTTCGGCGACGAGTTCGCCGGCTCCCTCGGCGGCGGCGCCCCGGCGGCTGACGAGCAGCAGGTGCCGTACGCCGCGCTCGGCGACCAGGTGGCGGGCCAGTACGCGGCCCAGGCCGCCGGTGGCGCCGGTGAGCACGACGGTGCCCTCGGGGTTCCATCGCGTGTCGTTCTCGGGCGCCCGGGCGCGGGAGAGCCGGGCGCCGAGCACGGCGCCGCCGCGGAGGGCGGTCTGCGGCTCGTCCGCAGCGGCCAGGGCCCGGGCGAGCTGCGGCGCGGCGGGATCGGCGGGGTCGGCGGGGTCGAGGTCCAGCAGGCCGAAGCGGTCCGGGTGCTCGGCCTGTGCGGCGCGCACCAGGCCCCAGACGGCGGCGGCCGCCGGGTCCGGCGCCTGACGGCCGTCGGTGGTGACCGCGCCGCGGGTGACGAAGACCAGCCGCGAGCCGGCGCACCGCTCGCTCTCCAGCCAGCTCCGCAGCTGTTCCAGGACGTGGGCGGTGCGGGCGTGCGCGGAGGCGACCGGTTCGTCATCCGTGGTACCGGCGACAGGGGCGAGCACGACGTCCGGGATCTCGGTGGCGGCGTCCGGGCCGGGCCAAGCCGTGACCGTACAGTCCGGCGAGGTCAGTGCGTCGGCGAGACCGAAGAGGTCCGGGCCGAGGACGGCGACGGCGGCGGGTTCCGTCCCGGACAGGTCCGGCAGCGGGGCCCAGCGCAGCTCGAACATGGCGTCGCGGGCGAGGGAAGCGGCGGCGGTCAGCCGCTCGTCCGGCATCGTGCGCAGGACGAGCGAGCCGACGGAGGCCACGAGGGCGCCCGTGGTGTCGGCGACGGCGATCGCCACGGCGTCGTCGTCGGTCCGGGTCAGCCTCACCCGCACCGTCGTCGCCCCGCTCGCGTGCAGGGTCACGTCCTGCCACGAGAAGGGCAGGCCGCCATGGCCCTCGCCGAGGCCGGCGAAGGCCGTGGCGTGCAGCGCGGCGTCCAGCAGGGCCGGGTGGATGCCGAAGGACCCGGCGGAGGACGCGGCGTCGGTGTCCGGGAGCGCCACCTCGGCGTAGACGTCGTCACCGGCGGCCCACGCGGCGCGCAGGCCCTGGAAGAGGGGGCCGTAGCCGAAGCCGCCGTCGGCGAGGCGGTCGTAGAAGCCGTCGAGGTCGAGCGGCCGGGCACCGGCCGGGGGCCAGGCGGTGGCGTCGAAGACGGCGCGCTGCTCACCGGCGACGAGGGTGCCGGCGGCGTGCTGCGTCCAGGGGAGTTCCTCGGGCCCGTCGGGGCGGGAGTGGATGCTCAGCGCGCGGCGGCCGGACTCGTCCGGGCTGCCGGCCCACACCTGCACCTGGACGCCGCCCTCCGCGGGCAGGACCAGGGGCGCGGCCAGGGTGAGCTCCTCGACGCGGCCGCAGCCGGTCTCGTCGCCCGCGCGGACGGCCAGTTCCAGGAAGGCGGTGCCCGGGAGCAGCACCGTGCCGCGCACCGCGTGGTCGGCCAGCCAGGGGTGGGTGCGCAGCGACAGGCGGCCGGTCAGCAGCAGGCCGTCGGAGTTGGCGACCGACACGGCCGCCGCCAGCAGCGGGTGGCGGGCCGCGCCCAGGCCCGCGGCGCGGATGTCGGTGCCCTGTGCGGGCAGGCCCTTGGGCCAGTACCGGCGGCGCTGGAAGGCGTACGTGGGGAGGTCCGTGCGCCGGGCGCCGGTGCCGGCGAACCAGGGCTCCCACTGAACGGCTGTGCCCCGGACGTACAGGCCCGCCAGCGCGGTGGTGAGCGTCTCGGCCTCGGGGCGGCCCGGGCGCAGCACGGCGAGCGTGGCGGGGGCGGTTCCGGAGGTGCCGTCGGCGCCGCCGTCACGGGTGTTGTCACCGGTGTCGTCGAGGCAGGCCCGGGTCATGGCGGACAGGACGCCGTCGGGGCCCAGTTCGAGGAAGGTGCCGGTGCCGTGGCCGCTGAGCCAGGCCACGGTGTCGGCGAACCGGACGGCGTGGCGGGCGTGGTCCACCCAGTAGTCGGGGGAGGTCAGCTGCTCGACGGTGGCGAGGGTGCCGGTCAGGCCGGAGACGACCGGGATGACGGGCGCCTGCGGCGCGAGGCCGGAGACGACGGTGCGGAACTCCTCCAGCACGGGTTCCATGAGCGGGGAGTGGAAGGCGTGCGAGACCTGCAGCCGCTTGGTCTTCCGGCCCAGCGCGGCGAAGTGCGCGGCGACGGCCTCGGCTTCGTCCTCCTCGCCGGCCACGACCAGGGCGGTGGGCCCGTTGACCGCGGCGATCGAGACGCGGTCCTGCCGGTCCCGGAGCAGGGGCAGGACCTCGTCCTCCGTCGCTTCCAGCGAGACCATGACGCCGCCGGCGGGCAGCGCCTGCATGAGCCGGCCGCGGGCGAGCACCAGGGCCGCGGCGTCGGCCGCCGAGAAGACCCCGGCCACGTGTGCGGCCGCGATCTCGCCGATGGAGTGACCGGCGAGGAAGTCCGGCTTGACGCCGAAGGACTCGGCCAGCCGGTACAGCGCGACCTCGATCGCGAACAGGGCGGGCTGCGCGTAGCCGGTTTCGTTCAGCAGCTCGGCCTCGGGTGTGCCCTCTGCGGCGAACAGTACATCCCTGAGGGGAGGTTCGAGGCCCTCGCCGAAGCCCTGGTCGATGCCCTGGTCGAAGTGGGCGAGGATTTCGTCGAGCGCGGCGGCGAAGGCGGGGAAGCGCGCGTGGAGTTCACGCCCCATGCCCGGCCGCTGGGAGCCCTGCCCGGCGAAGAGGAAGGCGAGCTTGGTGCGGCCCTGTGCGGTGCCCTGGTCCAGGCTCGGCGCGGGTTCGCCGGCGGCCAGCGCGGTGAGGGCTTCGAGAGCCCGGTCGCGGTCGGCGGCGGTGAACGCGGCGCGGTGTTCGAAGCCGGAGCGGGTCGTGGCCAGCGAGTAGGCCACGTCCTCCGGCGCGAGGCCGGGACGGGAGGCGAGGAGGTCCAGCAGCCTGGCGGCCTGGGCGCGCAGGGCCTCCCGGGTGCGGCCGGAGACCAGCCACGGAACGGGGCCGGCAGCGACGGTGGCGGGTTCGCCGGCTTGGGCGGCCGCGGTCGCCGTCTCCTCCGTGCCCTCCTCCTGCCCGGGTCCGGCGACCGGTTCGGCCGGTGCCTCCTCCAGGATCGTGTGCGCGTTGGTGCCGCTGAGGCCGAACGAGGAGATGCCGGCCCGCCGCGGCTGCTCGCCCTGCGGCCACGGGACCTGCTCGGTCAGCAGCCGTACGGTCCCCGCCGTCCAGTCGACGTGCGAGGACGGCGTGTCGACGTGCAGCGTGCGGGGCAGCGTGTCGTGCCGCATGGCCAGCACCATCTTGATGATGCCGGCCATGCCGGCCGCGGCCTGGGTGTGGCCGAGGTTCGACTTGACCGATCCCAGCAGCAGCGGGTGATCCGCGGCGCGGTTGCGGCCGTAGGTGGCGATCAGCGCCTGGGCTTCGACCGGGTCGCCGAGGGTGGTGCCCGTGCCGTGCGCCTCGACGACGTCGACCTCGTCGGCCGAGAGGCGCGCGTTGACCAGTGCCTGTTCGATCACCCGCTGCTGGGAGGGGCCGTTGGGAGCGGTCAGGCCGTTGGAGGCGCCGTCCTGGTTGACGGCGGAGCCCCGGATGACGGCGAGGACCCGGTGCCCGTTGCGCCGGGCCTCCGAGAGCCGTTCCAGGACCAGTACGCCCACGCCCTCGGCCCAGCCGGTGCCGCCGGCGGAGTCGGCGAAGGAGCGGCAGCGCCCGTCGGCGGCCAGCCCGCCCTGGCGGCTGAACTCCACGAACGTCGTGGGTGCGGACATCACCGTGACGCCCGCGGCCAGCGCCAGGGAGCACTCGCCCTGGCGCAGGGAGTGGGCCGCCAGGTGCAGGGCCACCAGGGACGACGAGCAGGCGGTGTCGACCGTCACCGCCGGGCCCACGGCCCCGAAGAAGTAGGAGAGCCGGCCCGACAGGACGCTGGTGGCGCCGCCCGTCAGGAGGAAGCCCTGGGCGTCGTCCTCCGGGCCCACCCGGTACTCCGGGGGCATGGCCCCGACGAACACGCCCGTCCTGGTGCCACGGACCGCGGCCGGGTCGATGCCGGCCCGTTCGAAGGCCTCCCAGGAGGACTCCAGCAGCACCCGCTGCTGGGGGTCCATCGCGAGCGCCTCGCGCGGGGAGATCCCGAAGAATCCGGCGTCGAACTCGGCCGCGTCGTGCAGGAACCCGCCGGAGAACCTCTGCGTGTCCCCCGTGTCCTCCGTCAGCGTCTCCCAGCCGCGGTCGGCGGGGAGCTCCGTGATGCCCTCCTCGCCGACGACGAGCATGGACCAGAGTTCCTCGGGGGTCGTCACGCCCCCGGGGAAGCGGCAGCTCATGCCCACGATCGCGATGGGCTCACGGGCCGCGGCCTCCAGCTCGCCCACCCGCTGCCGGGAGCGCCGCAGATCCGCGCTCGCCCGCTTCAGGTAGTCCCGGAGCTTCTGTTCCTTGTCCACCTTCGCCACGTTCAACTCAACCCATCTCAAGACCGACGGACAGCAGGGGATTTCGATGTGGACATCCGGCACCGGGATGGCTTTCCCACAGCGAACGAGTCATCTGGAGGCCCCGCACGGGGCACTGCTCCGCTTCCCTCACACCACGCGCCCAGTCTCGGCGGGCGTGTCCACGGAAACCCGTAGAGTCGGCCGGCCCCGGTTCCGGTTCCGGCCGCCGCTCCGGCGTCGCAATGGGGGTGAGCAGGTGTTTTCCGGCGAGCCCTACCAGCTCGCCGCGGCGAGCAGCTCGCCGTGGTCACGCTCGAGGCCGGCCTGCCGGAGGTCGGACTCCACCATCATCCGCATCAGTTCCTCGAAGCCGACCTCGGGCTCCCAGCCCAGCTCCCGGCGGGCGTCGCCGTAGTCGGCGCACAGCGTCTCGACCTCGGCGGGCCGCACCAGCGCCGGGTCCACCACGACGTGCTCCTCCCAGTCCAGGCCGGCGGCTTCGAAGGCGATGCGGGCGGCGTCCCGCACGGAGTGCATCCGGCCGGTGCCCACCACGTAGTCCCTGGCGCTGTCCTGTTGCAGCATCAGGTGCATCGCGCGGACGTAGTCGCCCGCGAAGCCCCAGTCGCGGACCGCGTCCAGGTTGCCGAGCAGCAGCTTGTCCTGCAGGCCCAGCTTGATCTGCGCCACCGCGAGGGAGATCTTCCGGGTCACGAACTCCGCGCCGCGGCGGGGCGATTCGTGGTTGAAGAGGATCCCCGAGACCCCGAACACCCCGTAGGACTCGCGGTAGTTCTGGGTGATGTAGTGGCCGTAGGCCTTGGCCACCCCGTAGGGGCTGCGCGGGTGGAAGGAGGTCCGCTCGCTCTGCGGCGACTCCACCACCTTCCCGAACATCTCCGAGGAGGAGGCCTGGTAGAAGCGGATCCGGCCGCGACCGTCGCCTCCGCCCGCGGACTTGCCCAGACCGCTCACCATCCGGATCGCTTCGAGCATGCGCAGCACCCCGGTGCCGTTGACCTCGGTGACGAGCTCCGGTTGCACCCAGGACATGGGCACGAAGGAGACGGCCCCGAGGTTGTACACCTCGTCCGGCTGCACCAGGTCCACGGCCGAGACCAGGCTCCCCTGGTCCATCAGGTCTCCGTCCACGAAGGAGAGGTCGGGTATCAGCTTGGCCACCCGGTCCTTCCGCGGGTTGGCCTGCCCTCGGGTCAGGCCCCACACCTGGTAGCCCTCGGCGAGCAGGTGCTCGGCGAGATACGAGCCGTCCTGTCCCGTGATTCCGGTGATCAGCGCGCGCTTGGACATTCGGTCCCCTTTCACTGCCACGGACAAAGCCGGTCGAGGGCCGCAAGTCCTCACCCAACGGTCGGCAGGCTCACGGAATCACGGAGCGGGCTACGGAATTTCAGAGTCTTCGGGCGCGGGCAGCGGGCGTGACGGAGGGCTCCGGCGCTACGACCCACCGTGATCGGCGGGTTCGTGCCCGACATGAGAGAGGCCGGGATCGGTGTGAGACTGGGAGCGGAAGGGGTGATCCCCGTGCCGGACCCACCGCATGCGTCCGCCGGCCCCGACACCGCCGTCGACGAGAACCGGCTGGAAGAGCTGATCGTCGAGGCGCAGACGGCCCTGCCGTTCGAACTTCCCGGCCTGGCGAACCGGTGCGCCTCGGCCCTCGGCCTGGGCACCGCGCTGGTCTACCTCGTCGACCTGCAGCAACAGCTGCTGATCCCGCTCGACGAGACCTTGGAACCGCTTCCGGTGGACCGTTCGCCGGCCGGCTGGGCGTACCGCACGGTCACTCCGCGCGTGGCCGATGCCGGCGACGACGTGATGGTCTGGATGCCCTTGGTCGACGGTGCGGAGCGGCTGGGCGTGCTGGCGGTGCGCACCCCCTCGCTCGACGGGGTGCGGATGCGCCGCAGCCGGATGCTGGCCTTCCTGTTCGCCATGCTGATCACCTCCAAGCGCACCTACAGCGACTGGCTCGCCGCCCGCGCCCGCACCTCGGCCATGCGGCTGCCCACCGAGATGCTGCGCGCCTTCCTGCCGCCCCACACCATCGGCAGCAGCAGGTGCGTGTCGACCGCGGTCCTGGAGCCGGCGTACGACGTCGCCGGCGACGCCTTCGACCACTCGGTGGTCAAGGACATCCTGCACACCGCGATCCTCGACTCCATGGGGCACGATCTGAACTCCGGCCTGACCACGTCGGTCGCCATGGCGGCGGCGCGCAACGCCCGCCGCGGCGGTGGCGACCTGGCCGACGTCGTGGGCTCCGTGGACCAGGCCCTCGCCCACTGGCTGCCGGACCATTTCTGCACCGGCGTGCTGTGCCGGCTCGACGCGCTCACCGGGGAGCTGCGCTGGGTCAACTGCGGTCATCCCCCACCGCTGCTGATCCGGGCCGAGCGGGTGCTCGACGGGGTGCTGGACAGCCCGCCGCAGCCGCCGATCGGCCTGGCCGGCCAGTTCGCGCCGGCAGCCCGGCAGGTCCACGAGACGACGCTGGAGCCGGGCGACTGCGTCCTGCTTTACACCGACGGCGTCGTGGAGGCCCGCGACGCGGACGGCGCGGAGTTCGGCCTGGACCGGTTCACCGACTTCATCATCCGCTCCTCCGCCGCCGGCCAGCGCCCGGCCGAGGTCCTGCGGCTGCTCGTCCACGCCATCCTCGACTACCAGCGCAACCAGCTGCGGGACGACGCGACGATTCTGCTCTTCGAGTGGCGCCCGCAGTTCTGGTAGGGCGGTACCGAGCGGAGTGCCCGGACGGCCCTCACGGAACTCCCCGGCCCCGGCCGGACCGCGTCACCCCGCCCGGCGAACACGAGCTTCCGGCCCGGCGTCAAGGTCGGCGGCTCCGATGGCGGCTGTCAAGTCAACGCCACGGCTGTGCGTCAGCGCGCGCTGCGTGCCGCGTCGCGCAGCCTGCGCCACGTGCGGCTGACGGACACCGGCCCGGCACGCCTGGCGCCGGATCCGCCGTCCCCCCAGTTCCGGGCCGCCTCGGCGAACGTCTCCATTTGCTGTGACGCGTCCGGCTGCCGTGATGTGTCCGGCTGCGGCGTCGCGAGCGGCAGGCGCGCCTGCGCGGTCCGTGCGGCGGTCCGCAGGTCCTCCGGTGCGATCGCGTCGAGCCTCGCCCGTGCGTGGCTGAGCAAAGTCGCACAGGCGTCGTCGATCGCCGCCTCGCCCAGCGGGCGCGCCGGGAGGTCCAGCCCTTCGGTCAACTGCCGCTCCAGGGCTGTGCGCAGGTCCTGCAGGGAGACGTCGCGGATCGTCAGCGACAGGTGGGCGGACAGTCCGGCGGCGCCCACCGCGCGGTGCGCGAAGCCGCGCGGGACGTAGAGCACGCTGCCGGGTTCGAGGACGCTGCGCAGGCGCAGCGGGGAGCGTTCGTCGTCCGGGAGTTCTCCCAGCGCCCAGTCCGCCACCGCCGGTGCGTCGTGGACGTACCAGGTCTTGCGTCCGGCCGCCTGGAGGACGAACACGTCGGCGTCGTCGCGGTGCACCGCGAGGCCCTGGCTGCCGGCGGGTGTGACGAAGAAGAACGCCTCCACGCGCCGGCCGAGCTCCTCGGACAACCGCGCCACCAGGTCGCCTGTAGGGCGGTGCCACTGGTCGACGCAGCGCAGGAGCAGCGTCGCCCCGGAGCGCAGGAGTGCGACGACTTTCGCGCGGTCGGCGAAGCCGTGGTGCGTCGTGCCGTTGACCACGCGTGAGGTGGTGTAGGCGCCGGCCGGCACGGTGACCTTGTCGGAGCGGACCATCTCCAGGTAGGGGGTGCGCAGCAGCCCTCCGTCGAAGGCGGCGTCCAGCTCGTCGAGGCCGAACGGCGAGGCGAGTGTCTCCGGTGTGAAGACGGCGGGCTCGCGCTGCCACTGGCGGCCGGTGAAGCCGGCGACGTCGCCGACCCAGCCGGCCAGCGTGGGCGATTCCATGGTGTTTCCCGTGGTGTGGTGTCAGGGTGTTCGGTGCTCGTGGCGGGGGGAGGCGTGTGGCGGGCGACGCAGTGGCGAGGTGCCGGTCACGCCCGGGTTTCCGCCTCGAACCGAACGGAGAGCAGGGAGCGCAGGGGGACTTCCGCGTCCTGTCGCGGGCTGCGGATGACGAGCCGGTTGTCGAGGGCTACGGTCAGCAGGCGCTCGGCCAGGGGCACGACCAGGTGCTTGGCCCAGCAGCGGGCACCTTCGAATCCGAACGGCATGAACCCGGGCGTCTTCTCCGGGTCCGCCACGCCGGCCCACCGCTCGGGCCGGAACTCCAGGGGGTCGGACCAGTAATCGGGATGACGGTGCATCAGGAGCGGGAAGAGCGCGACGTTGTCCGTGGGGCGGATCTCGGGGTGCAGTGCGGTGTACGCGTCCCCTCCCTTGCGGAACAGCATCCACGCGGGCGGGAGCAGCCGCAGCGTCTCCCACAGGACGGCGCTGAGGTCGTCGCGGGTTCCTTCCCGTTCCCCCGTCTTCCTCATGAGCCACAGGGCGTTGCCGGACAGGGCGGCCACGCCGTCGCAGAGGGTGGCTGTCGCTCTCCGGTACAGGGCGACGGCCTGCCTCCTGTCCCGGGTGCCGGACGCGTCGCGTATCTGCTGGGCCAGCGCGGTGCCTCTGCCCTCGGCGGCGGATCCCGGCCAGACGGTGACGGCACGGTCGACGATCCGGGAAAGGGTGTCGGAGCGGGTGATGCCGCGTTTCGACAGGAGGGAGACCGGCAGGGGGTCGGACGAGAAGAGCCACCGGCGCAGGTAGGAGGTGGGCGCGTAGGGCCAGGCGCCGGAGAGCCCGCGCGCCGGGGGCGGAGGAGTCCGGATGCCGGCCATGACGTCCTGCCCCAGCGCGCGGATCGTCCGGGTCGCGCTGTCGTGGTGGATGCCGGCCCCTGCGGCGGGCTTGTAGACCGAGCGCTCCGTCGGCAGCACGGGGCGCGCCGCGACGATTTCGGCCATGAGGTCGCAGTCGGAGACGCCGACCGTGGTCGCGTCGATCCGGAACACTTTCTCTTGCCTGACCAGCAGTTCCTGAATCCGCGGGGCGTACACGACGGAATGGTCGCGCACCGCCGCCGGCACCGTTTCTTCCACGAAAATCCCGCTCCATTGACATGGCCATGAAATACCTGCGGCGGCGGAATCCGACACGGGCGCGGCCGCCGCGGACCGGCGGCCGGCAGCACTGCGCAGCGCCGGCGGAGGCAGCGGCACGGCCGCGGCGTCCGCCGGCGACGGCACGTCAGATGACGTGCAGCACCCACGCGTGGTTGGCGAGGTCCTCGTCCTTCTTGAACCGCTTCACAAACGCCTTGACCATCTTCATGATTACTCCATTCCCAGGATGACGGGCACGACGAAACAGGGGTGCCCACACCATCGTTGAAGTCCGGCGTTCCGTTCCGGAAACCGAACGGCTTCATCTAAACGCCGGCCCTCACCAAAAGCGAGCGATTCTGACACTCTCTCGGCAAGAAGACGATCGGATCAGTTCCGGCGCTCTGTTGCGCAGGAGTGGGCGGGAGTACCTTCCCGCCCCATGGGGATTCGCGCACGAAGCTGCCGCATGACGTACAGATCCCGCGTGGCAGCGGCTCTCGGCCGCTGCCCCCTCCGACCGGACGGCCGGTCCCGGCCCCCGCGGCGCCCGCCGAGGACGGCCCGCATCCGGACCTTGGTGACCGGAGCCGCCACCGCCGTACTCGCCCTGGCTCTCCTCCAGACACCCGTGCAGGCCGCACACACCCCGTACCGGACCGGCTTCGAGCTCAGCAACGGAGCCCGCTGGACCACCCAGGCCGAGGAACAGCGCCTCCTGACCGCCCTCGACCGGTCGAGTGACCGCCTCTCCGTCCGCCGCATCGGAACCACCCGCCAGGGCCGGCCGCTGCAACTGGTCCGCATCGGCGCCACCCACCGCACCGCCGTGACCGTTCTTCTCACCTGCAGTCAGCACGGCGACGAGCCCGCCGGCCGGGAAGCCTGCCTGACCCGCGTCCGCGACCTCGCCCGCGCCACGGACCCGGCCACGCTGCGCCTCCTCGCGCGCACCACCGTGCTGGTCGTCCCCACGGCCAACCCCGACGGCCGCGCCGCGGACACGCGCACCAACGCGGACGGCGTCGACGTCAACCGCGACCACATCGCACTCAAGGCCGCGGAGAGCCGCGCCCTGGCCGCCGTCATCCGCGACCACCGGCCCGACATCGTCTACGACCTGCACGAGTACGGAGCCACCCCGCCGTACTACGACAAGGACCTGTTCGACCTCTGGCCCCGCAACCTCAACACCGACGCCCGTGTGCACCGGGAGGCGCAGACCCTCTCGGCGGCGTACGTGCGCCCCGCCGCTCAGGAGGCCGGACACAGCACCGGCACCTACGGCATCTGGACCGACCCCGCCACCGGCGACCCCGTCAAACAGGTCGCCGGCGACGGGCAGGAGCGCATCCTGCGCAACACCGCAGGCATCAAGCACGCGATCGGCCTGCTCATCGAGAGCCGCGTCGACCCGATGACGGAGGCGGAGAAGGCGGACCCGGCCCTGAACAACCGGCGTCGCGTCCGGTCCCACCTCACCGCACTGGACGGGATGTTCGCCTTCGCGGACGAGCGGCGCGGGCACATCGCCTCGGCCACGACCGCAGCACGCGTCAAAGGCCTCGCCGACCGGGGCCCCGTCCACCTCGGCGGCGCCGACAACGAACCCGCTCCCCCAGGGCGGACGTTGTCCGACCCGCCCTGCGCCTACCGGCTCACTGCGGAGCAGTACGCGGACACCCGGGACGAACTCGCCCTGCACGGCATCGAAACCACCCCGTCACCCGCGGGCGGCGCGCTGGTTCCCCTGAGGCAGCCGCTGCGGTCCCTGGTTCCGCTCCTGCTGGATGCCAGGGCAACGTACAAACTCACCGTGGCTGAACCCGTAGACCCCTGCTGACCCACCGTCATCGACCGGCCACGCCACGAGGACACACCGCCGACAGCAGTGACATGCACAAGCCATGAGGTATAGGGTTCCGGCCACTGTTACCCACGGTTTCGCTATGGCCAATGGTTGGCCGCTGTAGTGACCCGGGGTCAGTACCCAACCCCCCTCACAGCTCTGCCGACGCGCACCGAATCGGCCGTGCACGTCGCAGGAAGGCATGTCTATGTCCTCAATACGGCCTCGAATACGGCCCCGCACACGCGTCCTGAGACCCGCCGCTCTGACCGCGACGGCAGGCGCACTCGCCTGCCTGGCGGCTGTCGCCATACCGTCCACCTCCGCAGCCACCCCCACCCACAGCGACGCCTGCACGATCCGCCCCGCGGAGAAGAACTCCGAGGCGCCGCTCAGCTGTCTCGGCGTCACCGCTTCCCTCGACCGCCTGCCCGCCGTCGGCGAACGGGCCACCCTCACCGTGAACATCAAGGCGCAGACCGACGTCAAGCACGCAGGCCTGACGGTCCAGCTGCCGCCCGCGCTCCGGATGACGGGCCGGGACTCCGGGTTCGCCGCTCCCACGACGGACACCTTCGGGCAGCGCACCAGCCGGACGCTCGCCCTCACCCCCGGCACCCGGGCTCTCACGCTTCGGGTCGAGGCGGTCGCCGCCGGCCCCGTCCAGATCCAGGCGGACGTCAGCGACATCGACCGTCCCGACCCGAGCCGCGCCGGGCACGGCTCGGTGGAGATCAGCGTCGGCAAGACCAAGGGCTCTTCCAGCAAGGGCATCTCCGTCACCAAGGCCGACGCGACCCCGGCCCACGGCCCCGTGACCGGCGACCGCCCGGCACGCCCGGTCACCCCCAAGGCCCCTCCCGCCCCCGCCCCTTCACCCGCCTCAGGCGCGTCCTCGCCCCGCGCCGCCGCCTCGGCCGGCGCCACCGCGCAGGTCTGCGTCAGCGGCACCTACCGCAACCGCTTCCAGTCCGCCGAGGGCGGCAGCTGGAACGGCAAGGCCGACCGGGACGAGCCGGTCAGCAACGCCAACATCACCCTGTGGGGCAAGCCCACCGCCAACAGCAGCACGCAGAAGCTCGCCACGGGCATGACCGGCAACGGCAACGGCGCGTTCAACCTCTGCTACTCCCCCACCACCTCCGTCACCTCCAAGGTCTGGGTGGAGTTCCAGACGCAGGCGGGCGGCATGTGGTCCGTGGTCGACGGCAACGGCCGCCTCTACACCACCGCCACCTATGCGCAGGACAACGTCTCCCGCAGCACCAGCCTCGGCAACGTGTACGCCAACGCCGGGCAGAGCCGGGCCTGGCACGCCCTCGACACCCTCAACAAGCTGTGGTGGAACAGAGGGTCCACCACCACCTGCTGGGCCGGCAGCCAGCAGGACAACCGCTGCACCCCCATCACCGTCCAGTGGTACCCCGGCTCCACCGACGGCACGTACTGGACCGCCGGCGAGGACAAGATCCACCTCGCGGACAACGACCCCGACTCCGAGCACACCACCGTCCACGAGGCGGGCCACGCCCTCATGGGCAAGCTCTACAAGGGCTGGTGGCCGAACGTCACCAACTGCTCGCCCCACTACGTCAACCGCACCTCCTCCACCAGCTGCGGCTGGACCGAGGGCTTCGCCAACGCGGTGGCGTTCCACACCTTCAACGACACCACCTACTACTGGGGCAACGGCAGCTCCCTGAACCTCGCCAACGACCGCACCACGACCGGCATCGACGCGAGCGACGCCTGCGAGGCCCGCGTCGCCACCGCGCTGGTCGACCTGTGGTCCCAGGTGGACGGCGGCTGGACGAAGAGCAACACCATGATGTCCAAGACCTGGCAGTCCGGCTTCCGCGAGTACTTCCTCACCGACCGTCCCGACTACGGCCTGGACACCGGCCCCAAGGCCCGGAACATCCTCTACAACCACACCATCCAGTACTGATCGATCAGCACCTGCAGGGTCCGGGCCGGCTGACGGCCCGGACCCTGCGCGCCGGGGCGACCTCGAACACCGCGCAGACGACGCGCCCTTCGAACCGAAAGCTCCTGGCGAGTTACCCGGCACGTGGTTCCTGGAAGGAAGCGTCCGGCTGCCGTAGCGACCGCTGGAACGTCAGGGGTGGGGGGCGCCGCATCTGTGTAGTGGCCTCGCCGGCCAGGACACCGGCGGCGGCGAGTTCGGCAAGCGGGTGGCCGTCGAACCCGCGGAGCCCGGGTGGCGGTAGGTCCGTCTCCGGAGCCTGTCGACCCTCGTCCGCGGAACGGCCTGCCCCGGGGTCAGGTCGTGGTCTACAGGCGGGCGAGGGCGCTGAGCCGCAGGGTCCGGTTGGTCCTTTTGCCGGCGCGCTGGAAGAGGCGATCGTGCTGGGGGCTGCGAGGGATCACTCCGACGAGGGCTTCGCGGTAGGAAGTGATGATCTCGCACAGGCGGCTGGGCCGGCTGTCCGGTGCCATGACCGGGCTCGGTCTGCTGCCCCGGGTTTCCCCGGTATCCGTCGGCGGCAGGGCCCCTTCCGAAGCCCGGCCCCGTGGCGCCTCGGGTTCGGGCCGGGGCCGTGTGGCCGACATCGTTCCGGCGTCATCGGCGGGAGCCGGCGGGCGTATGGTCTTCTCCCACAGGGGCTGGAAGTAGGGGATCTCGCCGCCCAGGACGTGGAGGATGCTGACGAGGTCGCACCAGCCGGGCATCTGGGTGCCGTCGAGGGCTGTCGTCACGGTTTCAATGGCCAGAGGGCGCTTGCTGGCGGTGGCGATGTCGTAGGCAGTGGGCTGGCCCGCCCGGATGTGCAGGGTCTGCAGGGCGGCCAGCAGGCGGACACCGGCCCGGAGGGGATCTTCGTCATCGTCGTCCGCCTCCTCCTGCGCCGGGAGAAGAGGGGCGTCGCTGCGCAGGAACTCGCTCTCCCACAGGGGGCGCAGGATGGCGGGATCGGCGTCACAGGCGCGTGCGAGGCGTTCGATGAGGGGCCAGGTGGGGATGCGTTCTCCGCTGAGGATGCGGGAGAGGTAGGAGGCTGAGCACCCGGTGCGTTCGCTGATCTGCTTCATGGATCGGCCCGAACGCCTGGCGACCATGGACAACGCGGGTGCGAGCCGGTTGAAGGCGGCGCGGGGGCGGGAGCGGGCGGGGGCGGGCTGGAAGGCACTGCCCCGTGGTGGCGTGGGCACGGGGCTGAGGGGGGTGCGTGGCGTGGTGCCGGGGTAGAGAGCGGAGACGGAGGCGGGGGGCGGGCCCATGCGGGTGAGTTCGCTGAGGCGGCGCAGGATGTAGTGGTCGGTGAAGCGGTGGCGGGCGGTGTCGTCGCTGATGCCGAGGATGCGGGCGATGCGGTTCCACGTGGTGCGGTGGATGCGGGCGCGGCCGACGAGGCCAGCGGTGAGGCCGTCGAGCTGGGTGCGCATCCGGGCGGCCAGGCGCAGGCAGTCTTCGGGGGTGGCGCTGGTGAGGCTGCGCTGGAGGCAGCGCAGCTCCTGCTGCATGTCACGGATGATCTCGGCGAGGGCCTCGTCGCCCTCTGCGCGCATCTGTGCGGGTGCCTCGGAGGGCGGGCGTAAGTCGGGCGGGGTGGTGGTCTCGAGGCGGCCGCCGGAGAGCGGGGTGGCGGTGAGCGAGGGGTCACTGGTTCGGGCGGACTTGCGCTGGCGGTGGGCTGCCTGACGGCAGCCTGCCGAGCAGTACTTCTGGGGGCGGCCTACCTTCGGGCCTTCGGGCGAGGGAGGCAGGGGGGTTCCGCAGTTTTCGCACACGGTGGTCACGGCGCTGAAGTCCTGTCACGTAAAGGGTTCAGGTAGGTTGAGTTGCGTCGCACTTTCCGCAGATTCCCCTGCCGGCATCCGTGAATTTCGTTCGATGCCCGGCCGGCGATCCGCGGGGTCCGGTATTCCGTCACGCAGGAGGCGAGTGGGCCGAGGGCCGGCCCGCGGCGTGTGCGGACCGGCCCTCAGGTGTGCCTAGCTTCTGGTGCGACCTCGGCGGATGCGGCCTCCTCCGGCCGTTCCCAGGGCTGCGGCCGCGGCCGCGTACACCGTCTCAGGCGGGATGACCACCTGGACCCGGACCTGCGAGATCAACAGGATGCCGAGGACAGGGAGGCATAAAAACGCTGCCCATCGCGCCTTGACCACACAGGACGTGCGGGGTTGCGTCACGCGGGGGTTGCTACTCTCACTACCACTGCGCGCCGGTCGGCCACTACGGCCGGCACGCGGGCGCCGGGGGGATCGGGTCACTGTTCAGGCTCCTTGCTCTCGGTTGGTTGATGGTCTGACCGCGTGCAGGGCCTCGGAACAGGTTTTGGCGGCCTTGTTGAGTGCCCTGCACGCGCCGGACGTTGACATTACTGAGCTCACGGCGACGGGGCCCAATCCGCCTATAAGGCCTGGATCGGTCTTCATTGACGATTTCTGCAGGACAGCCTTTGTTTTGTTGACCCGTCAGCCGGAAAAGTTCCTCAAACGTCACGACTGCCCGCCCGTATCCATCACTTTCTGCTAGGCCCCGCCCCTGTCCCTTCGCCCGGGCGGCCCCCGCGCATCACCCGGCACCCCTCGTCACCGCCGCCCGGACACGCGGGTCTCCTCCGCCGTGAGCTGCAGCAGCTCATCGGCCAGCTCCTCGTCGGGCCGGCTGACGATCCCGCACCCCGCCGCCGGCACCAGGCGCTCCACCGCCCCCTTCAAGGACTCCACCGGCTCCCCCGCGCTGCTCCCGTGCCGCCCCGCGTACTGCGTGAAACGGGTCAGCAACTGGAAGAACCCGTGGACAGGCGGAGGCGCGGGGTCCCCTTCGGGTGGCGCCTCGGCCTGCTCCAGCCAGTGCTCAGCCTCGCGGAGCTCGCCCCGGCCCGCGTGATGCAGGTGCAGGCAGTAGGCAGCTGCTCTCAGGCCGGCGCCCGCGGCCAGTTCCCACCACACTTGCGCACTCTCGCAGTGCCCGGTCAAGCACAGCAGGCAGGCGAACGCCAGCGCACCCTCGATGTCAATGGGGTCGCGAGCCAGCAGATCCTGCGCCGGGCGGACATCTCGCACCGCAAGAGTCTGCGCGAGCCGGCGGACCCGCGCGGCGACGTCCGGACCGTTGAGAACCCACCGGCACACCACCCCCAGTGCCTGCCGGGCCCGCCGCGTCTGAGCGAGCTCCCCCGGACCGCCGCTCTGCCCCGCCTCGGCGGCCAGACGCCGCAGCCCGGCGGCCTCGTCGAAGTCCCGGCTGGCCGTGGTCGGCACGACCGCATCGGCCAGGAGCGCGTCTATGCCGGCGGTGCTCATGCAGTGCCCTTCCTCGTGCGGGGCGGGTCGGCAGGCAAGCCGAGCTGTATGCGCAGCCGCTCGCGGCCGTTGCGGCCGTGGTAGTCCACGACGCTCTTACTCAGCCCCAGGAACCAGGCGATTCTCTCCGTCTCGTAGCCCAGGAGGTACCGCAGGACCACGACGTCGAACTGCTTCGGCGGCAGGTCGGCTATCGCCGCGTAGAGGCCGACGCTGCTGTCCATTCGCTTCAGCTGGTCCCGGCTGGCCTGCAGGGCACGGGCCATGGACCCGTCGGCGATGAAGGACGGGCGCCGGTCCTCCTCCTTCATCTGCAGCCCGACCGCCTGCCGCAGCACCGCCCAGGTGGCCCCTTCCAGGTTGCCCTCACTGGACAGCGTCCCCCAGGCCCCGCGGATCTCGCTGAAGACCTGGTGCACCAGCTCCTGGGCCTGGTCGCTGTGGCCGAGGTGGCTCTCGGCGTAGTCGAGGTAGAGCCGGACGTGCAGGAGGTAGAAGGCCTCGAAGTCCAGCGGCAGGGGTGCGGGCGTCAAGGCGTCGACCTGCTGCGGCTGCTCCTCGGGCAGGGTGCCGTCGAATTCCTCACTCGTCATACCGGCCATCCACTGGCCGGAGCGCCGTTTGCGGACCTGCCGGAGGCCCAACCCCTGGCGCAGGGGCTCATGCCGGGGGCGAGTCGCCGGTCGCGGCCCGCGTCGAACGTCGTACGCATGCGGTTGCGTTCCTCTTCACTTGTGTGGACAGCTCAACCGCCCTGCTCAGCAGGCACGGTCGTCCCCCACCACCCACCTAAGTGATTTCTTGGGTCGCTCGCTCAACCGCCCCACGACAAATTTTTCGACCCTTCATCCGACGTCGCGGTGCGTGGCTTGGGCATATAAATCGACAGGTCTACACCATGCGGACTGCCTGCATATATGTGCACCCACTCTCTCCAAGCCTGCCGACAAGCAACCCCTGCAGGTGATGCAGCTCACACCAGAAACGTGGTGCCCGCACCGCCACGACTGGAGCGGCGACATGGCTGTCGGCCGGTTCCGGAGGCCGGGGTGACAGCACACGGGCAGGCGCAGGCAGACGCGATATCCAGGGCGCCTCGGAGCCGCCAGGCTCCGGGCGCCCTCGGTGTGCTCTCCGAGAGGCGCCAGCACTCATGCGGGGGTCCCGTCAAAGAGCGCGTCCCGGATGCGGCGGGCTACGGCTGGGTCACTGAGGTAGCCGCTGATGCCGTGCTTGTCGGGGGTCGGGTTCTTCACCTTGCCGTAGTTCTCGATGTCAGGAGCGACGGGGAAGTACATGTGGTCCAGAGGGTGGAGGGCGACGACGTCCTGGTCGTCGTACGCGTTGAACCAGTCCGCCACGCAAGCGGGTCGGCTGACTGGCCTGAGGCTCTGTGGACGTCGCGGGTGACCAGGGCGATACTTCCGGCGCTCAGACCCGGGACCCGGTCAATCACGCGCAGTGCGGCGATCACCCAGGGCCAGTTCTGGACGTCCCGTGCGATCACGGATGGATCATCCGCGGCTGCCCTGATGTCTTCCTCCGCGATGCCCTGGGCCCGCACCACGTCCTCGACAACCGCCGCGATGAAGTCCTGCTCGACAGATTCAGGTTCGCCGTGGCCCTTGACGACCACGTCCGGCACGGCGTCCGAGCCCTGCGCCAGTTCGAACAGCGTCTGCCCGTAGTAGGGGAAGCGGATCAGTTCGGCCGGTATCTGCAGGTCGCTGCCGATGTTCCGCAGCCCGGTATGCAGCCCCTCCATCCACTCCTTCTTCAGTTCGGCGGCGTCCTTGAATTGCTGGGATCGTCCGTGGATCAGCACAAGCCCACGCATCACGGAGCTCCTTCCTGATCCTGAGTCAGGACTTCACGGAGTCGGGATAGCTCCTCGGCAGCGAAGAGCGTCCAGTGCGAGGGCAGAGGGGTGGGTAGTGCCCGCGCCACAGAAGGTTCGAGCAGCGCCCACCCGCGCGCCAGGAGGGGCACCGGCGGCACGACGGGGCCGGCAGTCCGGTCCCGCGCGAGCAGCCGCACGTCGTACAGCGCGGGCCTGTCGTCGCCGAGCAGCGTGTCCACGAGGTCGCGGCGGCCGAGCTCGACCATGGCGTAGGCGACGTACAGGTCGATCGAGGGGTCGCCGTCGTGGGCACGGTCATGCAGCCTCACCAGGCCTTCCAGACCGGTCTCTTCCCACCACGGGAGGCCGTAGCGCGAGGCCACAGCCATCCAGGCGCGTTGGTTCAGGTAGTCCGGATCCGTGCTGGGAGCTCGAGATGAGATGTACGAGACGTCGACGAGCCGACTGTCGTCGATGGTGAGGGTGCCCAGGTAGCCCGGGTAGGCAGGTACGAACGCGCAGTGCCCGGAAGCAAGCTGTACGAGCACGGTCGTCGGCCAGTCCCCTACGGGTTCCAACCACACCTCGTCTTTGATGACTCGCAGCTGCCCACACTGTCGTGTTTCCGCGCCATCGAGCTCGGATCCGTGCACGCGTAGGACGGCCATGTCCATGATGTTTTCGAAGTTGTGCTCGGTGTGCACCCGGGATGTGGCGAGCCTCGCGATCTCCTCTGCGCTCGGAGGCTGGTTCAGCCGGATAAGTGCGGATTTGGCGCCAGTCAGTGCGGGGTCGAGCGGCCGCAAAGCCTGCACAGTGTCGCGTATTTCTGTACCGGATGGGCCTTCCGGGAAGGGCAAGGGCAAATTCGGGTGGGACAACTTGCGCTTGCGCCAGCGGCGCAAGCGCGGTCGAGAACCGCTGCCGCCTGCTGAGCCAGGGAGAGGTGGAAGCGGTTCGGGAGCGTCGTAGCCGCCGGAGAGAGGACCACTAGGAGGGCCTGCGGGGCGAGCCGGCTCGAGCCGGGAGAGCCACGCCTCGTACGGGTCGGAGCAGACCCTGCCCTCGGGCTCCTGAACCACAGCTGTTGTCGCCTTCAGTTCCCTGATACGGGTGGTGACAAGCTTCGGCAGGGCTTTCCGGAGGGGATAGGGGCGCACCACGTCATACGTCTCGTCACCATCCCTTCCTGCGATGCGCTCTCGCAGATCCGGGTACATGCCACGAAGCGCCTCCGCGAAGACCTCCGTATACACGGCTCGGTAGGAGCGGCTCGCCTCCACCGCGTCGGCGATCTCGAATGCGGGCTCGCCCAGTCGGCAGGCATAGAACACGTCCACGCAACCTGTGGCTGCAGTAGCCGGAAGGTTCGGGAAGATCTCCGAGCCGGTCACATCGTCGGCCTGGATACCTGTCGGCGCCGTGCGGCAGGCATCTGACACGAGCACGACGTGGGGAATGCCGCACCGCTCGGCGAGCCGGATACTGCGCGCGACATTGATTGCCTCATTCGGGTTGGCCGGGGCACCGGTGAGCAGCCAAAACTCGCTGCCGTTGTTGTTCACGCCGTGACCACAGAAATAGACGATCAGCTGGCCAATTACACCCCGGTCCACATACGCGTGTACAGCATCGAACACATCCGACGCCCGCACCGGGGTGCCGTCCTCGTCGGAGCGGACCGTTACGTGCCCGGTGGGGATGCCTTGATCGATCGCCCAGTCACGCATGGCATCCAGGCCTTTACCGACAGCCTGCAACCTGGGCAGTCCCCCGGAACTGCGCACCCCGATCAGCACTATCGCACGTTGCATGGCACTCCGTCCGCATGTACCGGAAGGGCCATTTCCAGTCTCGCCCTAAGCCGGGACCAGCGCACGATCAGTGCGCGCGAGCACGCGCCGTACCCCGCACGGTGGCGTCCCGCACCGCCCGAGCCCCCGTCCGCACCGGTCTTCCTTCTGGACCGGCAGGACGGGTCGCACATCGCCCGGCCGGAGCGGTACGTGCTGTGCGAGGCGACCACCCTGCTGAGGTCCCACAACGGCAGACCCAGGCACAAGACGTGCGTGGAACGCCGGAACGCGGGCACCCAGCGAGACCCGCTTCGTATCCGACCTGCCCGAGCGCGGGCGAAACGACGACCACGCCCGATCTTTCCCCGTCTCCAGCTGGAGACCCCTCATGAGCAGGACCCGATACGACGTCGACCACGCCCTCGCCTACCCCGAGCCGCCCGCTTCCCCGCCCCGGCACCGCCACGGTCCCACGGCCCGGTCGCTCACCCACGCCGCTGCGAACCTGCCCCTCCCCGACGACCTCGTCGCGGCCCCCACCCACTACGGCATCCACGTCGGAGCCCGCCGCAGCAACGCCCCTCCCGTGCCCACCGAGCACGACCGAAGCGGGAACTGCAGACTGGGACGGTGACGGAATTCGCTCGCCCCCAGCCTGCCCCGGCACGTGCCATGGATCCCGCGCGCACGCCGCCGCCGTCCTTCATGGCCCGAAAGCCACACGGAGGCGCGTCTCTGCCGTCCGCGGTCCGAGCGGCCATAGAACACCGTTTGGGATACGACTTCAGCACCGTGCGGGTGCACACCGATCTCACGTCGGCTGCGGAGGTGCAGCGTCTCCGAGCTGCCGCATGCACGGTTGGTGCACACATCGCCTTCGCACCCGGAACCTACGAACCCCGCACGCGAAGGGGCACTGCCCTCTTGGTCCACGAGCTGGTGCACGTAGCGCAGAGCGCCTCCGCTCCGGCCACCGAGGGTGCACCGCTTTTGAGTCGCCCCGGGGACGCCTCAGAGCGTCAGGCCCACGCGGTCACCGACCGCTTCATGAAAGGCATGGCGCACCCAGGGTTTCATCCGGTGCGGCCCACGGCGCGCATCGGCCTGGTACCAGAACTTTGGTATCGCGGCTACGCGGAAGGAGCACCGCCACCTGAGAAGGGCTGGGTGCACGACCTGGGCGAAGGCCATTACTTCTCGGACAGTCCAGACGCTGCCGAGGAATACGCCACCACACGGGCACAGGGCAACCCTGCTCTGCGACGGGTCGCCCGTGGCATCGTGGACCCGGCCAAGCTGGGCCGGGTGCTGGACCTGACCAAGGAAAAGGACTTCATGACCCCCTTCAAACATACGAAGGAGGGCGTGCCCGGCGTCAGCGAGGGACTGCCCAGCGTCAGTGGAGAACCTTACGCAAACCTTCTCAAAGGATTCCTGCAGAAGAAGAACCTGAAGCTGGAGGACTTCGAGCTCATTATCGGCCCGGAAGGAGTCCGGGGCGGTCGCCAGATGTGCATCCGTAACGCCAAGACCGCCGCACAGGTGCTGGCAGGGATGACTCACTCAACGCCCGGAGGTGCTCCCCCGTCGTCAGGCAGTGGGGGGCCACCGCCCGAAGGCGGTCGGATCGCCCCGGGTTCCGCCCCGAAGCCGCCTGCAGCGGGGAAGGCGTCGCCGACGACCGCCCCGAGCGGTCCGGCGACGGGCGGCCGGGCTCCCGCTCAGGGCCCTGCCCGCCCCGCGGGCCGCCCTCCGAATCGTCTGGTCGGCGGGATCAAGACCTTTGGCCCGATGATTCTCGGCGCGATCAACTCCTACTTGATGGCCAGAGAAGAAGCCAAGCGTGTTCCGGGACGAGTGGAGAAGGCACTGGCCGATCAGGAGCTTCAGGAGCGCAGCGAGGCACTGTCCGAGAGGAAACGGCTCGAGATCGCCCGCGCTCAGCGACACGGGCAACGGCGATACCTCACGGTCCAGGTCCGGCTCGTCTTCACCAACGGCATCCAGGACAGCCTGACCGTCTCTGAACCAAGCATCACGGAAGGCGACTGGACCGAGACGTCTGCGCCCGTCCGCATGAGCGACGACCCGGTCCTCGGCACCGAAACGTCGGTCGGCTGGGTCATCACATCCGCCCTGCTCGAACCGGTGCGCATCAGCCGATCGGAAGAAATCGGATTCCGCATCGAGGACCTGCAAGCCCGGCCAGCCGAGGCCTCACCAGGCAAGCGAGGCGAGAAGGAGAAGGAGATCGCCCGCCTACAGGCTGAACAGAGCGCGGCACTCCAGCAGGAGGACCAGGCCGCACTAGCGGAAATCTGCCGCCCGGAAGTCGTCGCCGACCCCCGCGCCCGCACCCGCCAGCAGACCCGCATCACCGACATCCTCAGCCGGCTGGGGAAAGCCGGCCCCGCACCCCGGACCACGACCCCGCCCATCGCCCCTGTACCGCAGCCCATCGCACCAGCCCCGCCTTCCATATCGCCGACTCCCCTGCTCCCGGGGGCACCTGCGGGCGATGTTGTCGCACGGGCCGCCGCCGTAGTGGCGGAGCTTCGCCGCGAGGGCAACCGACTGGAGGCGGAAGCACGGACTCTCGAGACCCGGATGGGCACCGCCACCCCACCGTCCCCCGCCGAGCGGAAGTCATTCCTCGACGCCGACGCGCGATGGCGGCTGACAGTCAAGTACGCCATGAACGTGTACAAGGACACGAATCGTCCGGAAGCACTCGACACTCTCGCTGCTCTGCTCGACCGCCTCAATCCCATCCTCACCCGCACCCGAAGCTACCTGGGCGGCTGATCCCTCCGCTGACAACCAGGGTCCCCCGGCTCGCGCACCCTGATGCCGGCACGATGCCCCAAGCACTCGCATAGGGCGCGACGGTGGTCAAGATGCGCTCACTCTGTGAGTGACCCATCAGCCGTAACCGAGTTATGGCCCTGAAGCTTGTGATCAACAGTTCCTTTTGCTCGGCATGCTTCCCCTCGAACTGGTCCACCGGCGACCTCGGAGGGCAGACGAGACAGCGCGCCCGAGCCCTTGACGGCTCTCGGCCTTCGCCGTGCGGAAGTTCACCCAGCTGCGCCGCGCGGTGGACCTCAGTCTCGCCGCTCTGGCCCCTGCACGCGCTGGCTGCCGCCGATCCCATGCGGTGACAGCCATCACCGTGTGCCCCCGCACCTTCGTCATCGCAAGGAGAACGTGGCGCCGACGTGGCGAAGAACCCCGACGCCAGCGCTTTCATCGACCCCTTCGAGGGCGGCCCGGCGCCCGGGGACACGTGAGGGAGGGTACCGCGCGTACCCACTGTCCGCCTCCTCCCCCCCCGCCGGGGAAGAGCGGGCGGGCGGTCAGAGGTGCGCGGTCAGGAAGTCCCGCACCTCGGCATGGGTCATCGGCCCCGCGTTGCGTGCCGCCACCGCACCTTCTTTGAGCAGGACGACGGACGGGGCCCCGGTGACGCCGTACCGCTTGGTCGCCTTCGGGCAGCGGGTGATGTCGATCTTGATGGCCGTCAGGAGGCTCCCGTACTCCTCGGCGATCCGGCCCACGACAAGGTCCATGGCCCGGCACGCCTCGATCGCCTTCGGCCACGTCCCGGAGAAGTAGGCGAGGACCGGGCCATCGATCATCCTGAGGACAAAGTCGACCTCCTCGTCCTCCAGTGGCTGATGAACGCGCCTCGGCATCGGAGCTCCTGACCTCGTGATCGACATATCGGGGCACCATCATCCCCTGCGTCACGCGCGTTCGACGCAGACAGCGGCCAGGTCCAGGTCCAGGTCTTCACCGTGTCCGGGGTGTGGACCGGCGAACCCCCAGCGTCCAGGTGATGCGGATACCCGGTGTCACTGCTGTTCCCCGGTGAGAAAGTGCCGGATGTCAGCTGCCAAGGAAGCCATCTGCTCGCCGGACTCCACCCAGGTGGTCACCGACGCGCTCCAGCCGCCGGCATCCATCGGCCATGGCCGCAAGGACCAGGTCAGTCCCACGTGCCCGCCGGACCGGAAGACGGCTGACACCGCCAGGTCCCGGTCGTTGGTCTGCCAGCTCCGCTCGCCGTCCGCCAGGTGCGCCGTCATTCGGATTCGTCGCCGGTGGAGTGAGGGACGGCTTCGGCGATTCTGTGTGCGTGGGTTCAGGGCCCGAGCAGGACGGGGCTCAGAGGCAGCAACAGTCCAGCAGATAGCCAACCGGCCGCTCGAGCAACGCGGCACCCCGCAGCGGGCAGCCGCCGGCCACGCGGGCTCGGCCGCCAGCTGCGGGGGCGTTCGGCCGAACCGGTCACCCCGCAGGCATGGAAGCGGCCGATCCAGCGGCGCACCGTGGCCGGGTTGCATTCCACCAGTACCTCGATCCGTACAGGTGACAGGCCCTGCCGCGACAGCAGCGCCGCCACCGCCCGCATCACTGTCCGGCCCGGCCGCGCAGCAAGCCACGTCATCGCGCGTGCAGGGCGGCGGACGCGTTGGCATACGCGCAGGGAGGGCGCTCACACCGACCACAACCTCGCCGGGTGAGCGGACGATGGCGGCGCTTTGAGCGAAGCGACCTGGGACTTCAGGGCCCGATCGGTGACCACTCTGACGAAGCTCAGTGAGCCCTGTAGCGGGTGGCGAGTGCGTGGAACGCTTGCTTCGGTTCCCAGGGCATGCCGGGGTAGGCGCGTTTGTCGGCGGGATGGCCGCTGTGCTCGTCCAGGACTTTGACGATGCCGTAGGAGGCGAGGTCCTCGTCCGGTCCGGATGTCCGGTGAGGTGTGCTGAAGCCGGCGAAGCTGAACCAGAAGACGGAATCGACGCCCTCCCCCTCGAAGACGGTCATGAGATCGTCGAGGTAGCGGACCTGCTCGCCCTCGTCGCGCACCACGCCGGGCTTGAGAGTGACGCCGTCGGCCTCCCTCGCCATGTACCAGCCGGCGCCGCCGTGCTCTCCCGCTCCCTGGTAGGTGCAGCAGCCGGCCTCCATGATGGCGACGGGCTTGCCGCGTCCGCATTCCTTGCGCAGGTCGGCACGGTAGGTGGCCGCATTGCGCAAGCTATGGAAGGCGTCCAGGCCGACGATGTCGAACGGAGCCCAGTCCACGCCGTCCAGCGGGCAGGAAGCGTAGCTCACGCGGCCGCCGAAGAGGGGCCGAACGGCATCGACGGCCTCCCCCAGGAAGGCGTTGACCTTGTCCGGGATGCCCTGGAGCGCGGCTTCGCGGCCGGGGCCCGCCAGGACCGGGATGCGCTCGTTGAGTGTGTCCCCGGGCAGGTATCCGCGGGCGAACACGCTGAGTTCGCAACCGGTGACGAGGACGACCTCGGCACCGTCGCGCCGCAGTCGCTCCGCCCGCTCGGCGCAGTCGGTGAACAGCGGCAGCATCTCGGCGTTCGACAACTCGCAGGGAAACGGCGAAAACCAGACCTCCAGGCCCGCTTCCGCCGCGTACCGCGCCGTAGTCTCGATGCGGTCCGGATCGCCTCCGGTGATACGGACGGCGGTGCAGTGCAAGTCCTCCGCGACGACACGCATGTCCCGTTCGACGTCCCGGACGTCGAAGACGGGGCGCGACGTGTCGCCGTTGGGAAAGGTGCCGGTGTCGTAATGGATGCCCTTGCCGCGCAACATGACGAATGCCTCCGGTGGAATGACTGTGTCTGCTGTACGGCGTCAGCATCCAAGCTGCCGCTGCGTCAGCGTCAAGGCTGCACCTCGGCCGGCCCGTCGCCGAGCTAACGACGCCAAGCACGAAAGCGCCGGCCTCGCCATACACCGCCGCACCATCCTCACGCACGCCGGTGGCCCGCTGCTTCAACACTGTCCAGGCCTGCGGATGGTCCGCACTGACAGGACTGGATCGAGAGGGGGCACAAGCTCGCTTTGAGCGACGTCGACGAGGCGTTCCGGGGCCTTGCCGTCCTCCAAGGCGGTCACGTATGCGATGGCCTGCGCGGGCGTGAGCACCGGCAGCCTCTGGCGCAAGGTGTGCATGGCATGGATACGTCCGCGAGCAGCCGCTACGGCTCGAACCTCATCGTGGAGATCGTCCACAGCGGTGCGTACGACCTGACCTCGTATGCGAACTCGGTAGTCAGCCTCCCAGGCCTCCGTTACCGCGGAAACGACACCGACCTGGTGGAGACCCCCGTCAAGGCGGTCCACCAAGTACGGCCCGTTCCCAACGAGCAGGAAGTCTGGATGCCCAGTCCGCAGGTGTTCCTCGGACGTCCAGGAGACCACCCAGACCCACTCGTGCTGCTCTACGTGTGCCACAGCCGTACGCAGGGGATTCCGTCCGGCCGACAGCTCACGACGGTAGGAGCGTTCGAGCTCTTCTTCGACGATCCGAACCGCAGCGTCTCGCGTAATCACGCGTGCAGCATCCCTTACAAGCTCGTGCACTGGCGAACAGATTTCCCGTCCGCAGGAGACCTGCGAATGCCGAGCACTGGAACACCGCACCTTCACGACAAGCGCGCACTCCGCCACTACCGCGCAAGAAGCTGCCGAACGACGCCTCCCCGAACGACTTCATCGCACAGGACGATCGAGCCCCACCGGCCCGGGTGCTGAAGACGGCCGCATCATGATCGATTCCTAAACCTTGATCGGTGCGGCCGTCCTGGCGGCCTGCTCGATCTTCGCGCAGTAGGCTGCACGGGCTTCCTCATCGATCTGTTGCTCGTGTTCGGGGCGCATCCCGGTCCGGCCGTCGAGACCCTCGCGCAGGATATCGGCGTGCCCGGCATGCCGGTTGGTCTCGCCGAGGACATGGACCATGATGGCGAACAAGTTCGTGTTGGGATAAGGCTCCGGCCACCACGGCACGTGGCCGGGGGCGTCGAGGGGAAGCTCGTTGATCGTCGCGTCCGAGTGTTCCCACGTGCGCCGGTAGAACCCGATGATCTGATCGCGGGTCTCGTCCTCGGTCGCCCACAGATCGCTGCCGTCGGAGTCCTGCCACCGGGGCAGCGGTTCCGGGGAAGGGCGGTCGAAGACCTCGCCGAAATACCTGGCCTCGACGCTGGCCACGTGTTTGACGAGGCCGAGGAGGTTGGTCCCGGTCGCTGTCAAAGGCCGGCGGGCGTCGTATTCGGACAAGCCGTCGAGTTTCCAGAGCAGTGCCTTGCGGTCCCGCCGCAGTCTCCCGTGCAGGTTGTCCTTCGCGAATTCATCGATCATGCGGCATGAGCCTGCCATGGGCTGCTCGCGGTCTCAAGATCGCGTACGTGATCCGCAATGACTGGCGGAGCCGAGGTCCGGCCATGGCCGCCGCCCTGACCTGATACAACCTGATACAAGAAGCTCGCGAAACTTGCCACGTGAGACACCCTTTTAGTCCGGAAAAGTACCAGCGGCCTCACAGAACTCCTTGCCCGAGCACTCCGCGAACGAGGCCACAAGGTCGAAGTCCAACCCCCTTCACGTCCATCTGCCCCGCGTGCTGGAGACGCCCGGCAACCCTGTGAGCGACCCTGCCCGGGGCGAGGAGCCCGCACGATGAAGAAACCTTCTGCCATTACGACCAGGCCTTCAATCTCTTTCCACAGAGGATCAGTCCGTGGTCAACGCAACGCGTCGCGCGACGCTTTGAAAGTGATCGTCGAACCATGGACCGCACCCCGCGATCTCGTCGGCCTGACGCCGCGCGGCTTCCGCCAAGTGCCAGTGGCTGCGCACAGCCCTGCCAGGCCTCGCCGGACCGAACTGCAGAGGGTCTTCACCCAGCGGATCATCCACCTGCGCAGCTACCGCGGCGCGTGCACCGGCGCCTTCCGCCAGGGCGCCACCGTGCACGTCACCGGCCGCCTGGTCCACATCCAGGCTCCTGGCCAGCGCAAGGGCTTCGGCATCGAGCTCACGCCCTGCAGGCGCCGCCGAGTCCTACTTGGCCAGCCTGGCCCGCTGATACACGCCCTCACCGACCGCTTAGCCCTCGACTGCACGCAGTGCGCACTCGGTCTGGGCTGCGGCCCCGGAACCGTAGCGGTGGAGCCGGCCGGCCTCATCGACCCGCTCCACTGCGCACCGCCGGCCCCCGTCAACGACCACGCCTCATCGAGATGATCCAGAACCCGGCAGGGCTCCGGCCGATGGCCGGGCCCAGCTGGTAGATCTCGGCATGCCCGTATTAGAAGATGTCGGCCGATCCGTCCCGCGTGAGGTTCTCAAGGATCGTGCGCATCCATGGGCTGCGAACGGCCGGTAGCCGGACCAGGGTGTGCTGGAACGTTCCCCGGTCGGCCCGGAACAGGTAGTTGGGGCGCGGTGGGAGCGGGTCGTCGCGGAGGACGTCTTGAGGTATGCCACCCGAGGCGGGAACCGGCAAGTGCGGCTGGGGAGAGACCAGCCACAGCCACACCCCCAGCGGCAGGGGCACCGGGTATGCCGATGCGGCCGGGTCGGCGGGGGCCCAGGTCCGGCCCGTCTGGGGGTGGACCGGTACGAGGAGGATGTCAACGGCCGGGTCGGGGGTGGGTTCTCCCGGTCCGGCCAGGACGGCGCGCCGCGGCGGCGGGCCTGCGGGCAGCAAGGCGTCGAGCGCGCGTTGGAACACATCCGCGGTCAGACCGTCGGGGACCTTTACCGGCTGCCCCTTGGAGGCCACCAGCAGGTGGGCGAGCGCCTGGCCGGCTGCGGCCTCCCATTGCGGACTCCACGACCAGTAGTGGCTGGACCCGAACCGTCCTCCCCATGTGGCAATCGGCTCGAACGGGGGCGTGCTCTCCCCCCTCTCCGCCAGCTCCGCCCAGGAGAAGGGCGCGGCCTGGACACCGTCGACGAGGACGCGGCGCACGGCGTCCGAGCTGAGTCGCGCCGCCTGCCAGAGCGAGCAGTCGTCGACCCTGGTTGCCACGGGCAGGTCGCACGCTCGGCAGGCCATGTTGGGTCCGTCGGCCCCGTCGAGGCCACAGCAGGCGCCGCCGCGCTTCTCGGGGATCAGCCGGGTTCCGCGGATATCTCCGGGCGCGATGACGATCGCCCCGGGCGTGCTGTCGGACAGGGCGTAGACCGGAGCGTAGATGCCGCGCGCCTCCGCCTCACGCGGATCGATCTCGTCCCACATCCGCCATGGCCCTCCCCAGGGGTCAGGGTCCACGGCAAACGTCCCTGACTCCATGAGCACCGGAAGCTGGACCCCATTCCCGTACTTCTGACGGGCGTGAGCCGGAAGGGAGACCTGGGACAAGGGAACGGTCAGCTCGGCATCACACCGCGCACAAACAAAGACGAACAAAAGCACTCTCCGTAGGAGGGAATCAGCCGCATCGTCGCAGCTCAGCGGCAGCCCGCCAACATGTTTTCCCATCCGTCATGGAGCGTCGACGCCGCGTGGGCGAATGCCGGCACCGTCGTCTCTGACAAGCGCCGATGCCACCCGACGCTCCGTCATTCCTCAAGGTCGGCCCGCGGCTCCCCAGCGCAACGCACCGCCGCAGCTCTTGCCCCCCGTTCAGAGAGCCCTCTAAATTTAGGGGTCCCTCTAAGTTTTCACGGAAGGGCGTACGCGCATGCAGACGGCCGATGGAGGGCTCGAAGGAGGGCTGCGTGAGCAGCACAAGGCCCGGCGGCGAAGCCGGATCCTCGAAGCGACACGCGAACTCCTGCGGGACAACCCGGAATCAGTGATCAGTACGGAGCGGATCGCGGAGCGGGCGGAGGTCGCCCCGGCCACCGTCTACAACCTGATCGGCCCACGCGAGAAGATCTGGGAGGCGCTGGCCGCCGGGTTCATGGACGAACTCGAGCGCCGTCTGGCGGTGCTGGGAGCCGGTGACCCGCGTGCGGTCGTCCGGTCGACCGTCCACCTGTTCGTGAGCGACCCGGTCGTGTCGCGTCGCATGGTGCGCGAGTGGGAGGAGAGCGGCCTCGTCCTCGACCGCAGTCCACTCACCCAGCTCCGCCGGGCGATGGCCGAGGCACAGGCACAGGGCGTCCTGCGCGCCGACATCGATACGAGCGCGCTGGCCGCCGCCGTCGGCACCTCGTGCGTGGGCGCGCTGCATCAGTGGGTCGCCGCCCTGATGGACGACGACCGGTTCCTCGCGCGCGCTCTGTTCGCCCTGGACGTCGTGCTCGCCGCGGCGGCCGCGGATCCCTACCGCGACCAACTGCTGGCGCCGCTGCGGACCCGAGGCACGGGATGACGGCCAGCCCAGCCCAGCCGGCCGGCGCACCGTCACGGCCCCGGAGCTTCGTGGGTCGTGACGGGATCCTGCTCGCGGCGGACGTGTGGGGCGAGGCGTCCTCGCCACCTCTTGTCCTGCTGCACGGCGGAGGCCAGACACGGCACGCCTGGGATCGGGCCGGCCCCCGGCTGGCCGCGCTCGGGTGGCGGGTCATCGCCCCGGACCTGCGCGGGCACGGCACCAGCGAGTGGTCAGCCGACGGCGACTACGACCTCGGCCTGTTCGCCGACGACGTCCGGGCACTCGTCGCCGAGCTCGGCGACCGCCCGCTGCTCGTCGGTGCCTCGCTCGGCGGTCTGAGTTCGCTGCTCGCCGCCGGAGAGGCGCCCAGGGCGGCCGTTCGTGCTCTGGTGCTGGTCGACGTCGCCCACCGGCCGGATCCCCGCGGCGTTCGCCGCATCGTCGAATTCATGCGCCGTCGACCGGATGGATTCGCCGGCGTTGAGGATGCGGCCGCAGCTGTGTCCGCCTACCTGCCGCGTCGCACGCGACCGTACGACCCCGAAAGGCTACGGAACCATCTGCAACGCCACGGCGATCGCTGGGTCTGGCACTGGGACCCCCGGATACTGGACCACTTCGAAAGCCGGATGGACCCGCCCGGCATGGCGGAGCGTCTCCTCGACGCCGCCCATCACGCCGGCGTGCCGATCCTGCTCGTCCGCGGCGGGCTCAGCGACGTGGTGCGCGAGGACGTCGCCGAGGAGTTCTGCGAGAGGGTTCCCCACGCGCGGTGCGTCGATGTGGCCGACGCCGGGCACATGGTGGTCGGTGACCGGAACGAGTCCTTCATCGATGCGCTCGTCCCGTTCCTGGAAGGCATCGAGTGAGTGTCGTGAGTTCCTCCCCGGCTCAATTTCCGGCTCAATCCCGGCTCAATCACCGGCTCAGTCGAGCGCGCGGTCCCGGAGCAGGGAGCGGTCCAGCCGGCGGGACACGGTGTCGACGAGACCGAACTCCGTGAGCCGCTTCTCGATGTACCGCTGCACCGGCTGCGCCACTCCGCACACGGCCCGGCCGGTCGCGGGGTCCCGCCATCGCTGTTCCGGTGTGGATTCCGCGGCGAAGAAGCCGGAGCAGGAGCCGTGGAAGCGGCAGCCGGTGCAGGTCTCCTGGACCCTTCGACGTGACTGGCGCAACGCTTCCCCGAAGCCGGGCGAGCGCCGCATGCGGTCGACGGAATCGGTGAAGATGTTGCCGTGGCGGAGCGCCGGATCGTAGGCGTCGCCGTTGGAGTAGACGGAGCCGTCCGTGTCGACGATGAAGATCGTCTCTCCTCGCTCCTTGTCGTAGAGGCTCCGGTTCTCGCCGGTCAGGGCGTGCAGGACGTTGGCCGCGTAGCCGTCGATCGGCTCGACGCGGATGAAGCTGTCCGAGCTCAGCCATCGGTCGGTGACGGTCTTGAGCGCGGTGACGATCTCCGCCGGAGTCAGTTCGTGCGCGGCCTGCTGCCCCGGAAAACCGGTCCGGTAGACCGGCAGGAGCCGGAATCCCAGGTCCGTGTCCTCGAAGAAGCGGTGGATCGCCGCGACGTGGGGCGCCGTGGCCCGGGACAGCACGGTGATGCATCCGAAGGGCACTCCCGCGTCCCTGAGCCGTTGCATGTTGGTGAGGATTCTCGGCTGGGCGGGGCGGCCGGCCGCGGTGACGCGGTGGCCGCCGACCAGGTCCACCGATACGCCCACTTCGTCGAAGACGTCGCGCATCAGGGCGATGTCGTCGTCGGTGAGTCTGTACAGGTTGGTCTGGACGGAATTCCCGTAAGGGATGCCGGCCGGCTCCAGGAACTCCTTCTGGGCCTGCCTGACCTCGTGGTAGAAATCCGGCGGCATGAGGAGGGGCTCTCCGCCGTGCCAGACGAAATCGGCTTCCCTGCCGGGCTGGTCCGCCAGCCATTCGCCCACATGCCGGATCAGCGCTCGGACCTGCGGCACCGACATGGCGGTGCGGTCGCCGAGCGAGGGGAATTCGTAGCAGTAGCGGCAGCGCAGGTTGCAGAACTTCGACACCTTGACGACGAGCTGCAGGTGCGACGGCCACGGCCGCGAAGTCCCCTCGGCACGGAGGGCCGGAGCGGGATGCTGTGCGGCTTCCGTGCTCACGCCTCTCCTTCGTCCAGCTCCGACCGGAGCCGCGTGTACGCGTCGACGACGTCCGCACGGCGGGGCGAGCACAGCCGCGCGTCGGGATCGGCGAGGAGACCGGCGAGTTCGCCCTCGCCGAGCAGCGCGGGGCCCTTGTCCAGGAACCGCTCGTGCCATCCCGTCCCGTTGCGCGCGTACTCGACCCAGAAGTCGGGGTAGGGCGACTCGGGCCACATCCGCATGGGAGCCCGGAGTTTGGCGACGATCGCCATCCGCGACCGCCGGGCTTTCCGCTGCTCGGCCCCTTCCGCGCCCGGCGAGCTGTCCGCCGTGCCTTCCTCGCTGTTCGCTGCCGCCTCCGTCACGTCCTCACGGCGGCTCTGCAGCGCGAAGAGCCGCAGGTACGCGCTGCGGGAAGCCCGGAGCCCGTGCGCTCGCGCTTCCCTGTGCATGGTCTCAGTCATATCGGCCGACTCCACTCTCTGATGGTCCCGACAGGAACTCTCTGATGGTTCCGACGAGAACCCTCTGATGGTTCCGACGGGAACTCTCTGACTGGTTCCGACGGGAACTCTCTGATGGTTCCGGTGAGGCGCTGGATCGCCCGTCACCCATGACAGACGGACCTTGCGACTCCACCAACCCCCCAACTTTGGGGGGTTGGTGGAGTCGCACCCGCCGCTCGAAACTGCCCGTCAACGCCCGTACAGGCCGTCCGGGTGTCCCAATCACGGGGAGTGTTCACGATGAGCGCGTCATCAGCAGTGGCCCAGACCGTCCGGGTGGAAACGGTGAGCGTCCCGCCCGACGCGGGAGGCGTGGGGGACGGCGGGATGCTGCCACCGCCGGGGTCGGTGGTGATCTACGTGGGGGACACCGCCGCTCCCGCCTGGCAGCGGCTGCGCGCCGCGGCCCTGCGCCGGGACTGGCAGGGCGTGCGCGACACGGCCGGCCCGGACCGGCCCGCGGAGCCGTTGGTGGCCGCTGCGCGCTTCTTCGACGTGCGCTACGCCGGGCACACCCTGGTCCGGGACCGGGTCCTGCCGGCGGGGATGCCCTTCGGGACGCAGGTCCTGCCCTACACCGGGGGTCCGGTCGAGGACGAGGACTTCGAGATCGTCGAACACGCCGACGTCGAACACACCGACGGGGACGGCGCGCCCCGGGTCGAGACGTCGTACCTGCTGCTGCGCCGGGCGCCGCGGCTGAGCCGGGTGGAACGGGAGCTGCTGGGGAACGTCAGCCCGGACGTCCGGCACATCCACATGGGCCGGCCCCAGCCCTGCGGCTCGATCACCACGATGGACGCCGTCTGCGAGATCGTCGGCCGGATGGCGCGGGAGGCCGTGGCGGAGAAGCGCGCCCGCGGCGGAGTCGCCCCCGAGGATGACGTGGTGCTGTCGGGAGCGGGCACCGCTGAAGTCACGGGCCGGGAGGGTGAGCTCGCGGCGTCCGTGGACCGTCTGCTCGCCGTCCGCCGGCGACTGCTCTTCGGCTAGGAGCGGCGCGTGCTGTCCACGGTCGTGGCCGTTCTGCTGGGGCTGTGGCTGGCAGTGACGGTGCTGGCGGCCCTGCCCCGTATCGGCGGCGCGGTACGGAGCAGGGTCCCGGCCTGGTTCTCGCCGCTGGTGCCCTCCTGGACGTTCTTCGCCCCCAGACCGGCCACCAGGGACCAGATCCTGATGTACCGCGACTTCCTGGCCGGCGGTGCGGCCTGTCCGCTGCGCGAGGTGTGGCCGGGGGGCGGCCCGCGCGGCCGGGCGGGCAAGGCGGCGTCCGACGCCATCGGGCACCTGCTGGAGGCGGTGGCGGAGAGCCGGCGGGCCGGCCGCGGGCACGGCCCGGAGGAGGCCCGGCTGCGGGACGCGCGCCTGATGGTCGGTACGCCCTATCTCCTCCTGCTGGGCCGGGCCGCCGCCGCCCCGCACGACGCCACCGCCGTCGGTTACCAGTTCGCGATCGCCGCCGCGAGCCTACGAGAGGAGTCCCCCGAGGTGATCTTCGTTTCCGCAGTGCACCGCCTGGAGAGCGGCGTACCCGGAGGGGTCCCGTGCTGAGCGCGGCCGAGACGGCCCGGGCGGTCCTGGCCGTCGCGGGCCCCGGGCTGGCGGTGTCGGCGGCACGCGACCTCCGTCAGGCCCGCGAGTTCGCCCGCGACGGCGTCCTGTCGTGGGCGGTCGTCGGGACGAACGCGAACCGGCGCCTGGCCGCCGTGGCCGACGGGCTCATGGTGTGGGAGCGGTACCGGGTGGCGGTGGCGCTCCAGTTCACCGCCGGCGTCGCCGCTCCCGCCGCCGCGGCGGCACCGGGACCCGGCGCCGCCGTGGTGTCCTGGCTGCTGCTGACCACCGTGCTGCTGTCGCTGCACCGCGGCGCGTACGGCACGGACGGCGCCGACCAGATGTCCGCCCTGGCCGTCCTGTGCGCCGCGGTCACGCTGACCGTGGGCGGCGCGACCGGCCGGCTCTTCCTCGCCTTCCTGACCTGCCAGCTGCTGCTGAGCTACCTGATAGCGGGCGTCGCGAAGCTGGTCTCGCCGGTGTGGCGCGACGGCTCCTGCCTGGCGCAGATCCTCTCCACCCACGCCTACGGGTCTCCCCGGCTCGCGGCACTGCTGCGCTCGCACCCGCTTCTGGCCCTGCTGCTGTCATGGGGGGTCATGGTGCTGGAGGTGACGTTCTTCTGTGCCCTGTTCCTGCCGAGCGGTCCGATGGAGGCCCTCCTCGCCGCCGGCGTGCTGCTCCACCTCGGCATCGCGGTGGCCATGGGACTGACGACGTTCGTGTTCGCCTTCGTCAGCGCCTACCCGGCGCTGGTGTTCACCGCCGCGACCTGGACGGGCTGGTAGCCGCCGTGCGCCGCCGACACGAGCACGACCGCCGGACGGACCACGACGAGCACAACCACCGGACGGAACGGAACGAGCACGACGAGCACAACCACCGGACGGAACGACACGAGCACGACCGCCGGGCCGACCGGGAGGACGTACCCTCGTCCGAGTCCGAACACCTGCTCTTCGGCGGCCCGCTGCGCTACGACGCGGGCTGGTCCCAGCACGAAGAGGCCTATCTGGAACTGAGCCTGCGAGCGGTCACGGCCCGGCTGCCGCGCCTCCTGTCCTCGGGCTTCCGCCTGGCCCGGCGCGCCGACCCCGCCGCGGCGCGCGCCCTCGTGGCCGCCGACATCGCCAGAGGGCTGACCCAGGCCGTGGGCCTCCTGGCGGTCAACCGTGCCCTGGCCTTCCTGACGACCGGGGCCGGCGTCGAGGACCGTTTGCGCGGCGCGATCCCCGCCCTCCTCACGGTGGCCGTGGCGACGGCGGCCGGCGCCCTGCTGCGAGCCGCCTCGACCTACGCCACCGGGCGGCTCGCGCCACGGGTCGAACGCGTGGCGACCGAGCTGTACCTCGAACGGGCCGCACAAGTGGAACTGGCCGCTATCGAGGACGACCACTTCCACAAACTCCTCGACTCGGCGCGCTACGGAGCCGCCTCGGCCCGCCGCATGATGGACATCGGCAACCGGGTCATCAGCGCGCTGATCTCCTTCATCGCCGCCACGAGCGTCCTGACCGTGCTGCACCCGGTCCTGCTGCCGCTGCTGGCCGCCATGACCCTGCCCGGGACGTGGAGCGCCCTGATCACGGCCCGTCGCCGCTACCACTCCTTCCACGCCTGGACCCAGCACACCCGCGCCGGCAGCCTGCTCGGCCACATGCTGACCGACACCGAAGCCGCCCCCGAGATCCGGGTCCACGGGGTCGGGCCGTTCCTCCTGCGGCACTTCCGCGCCCTGTCGGAATCCGCCGAGGCGGAACAGGCACGGCTGGCCCGCCTCGAGGCCCGCACCGGGCTCATCGCGGCCGGCTGGGTCGGAGTCGCCACCACCGCCACGTACCTGACGCTCGCGGCCCTGCTCCTGGGCGGAGTGATGGCACTGTCCGTCGCCGGGACCGCGGTGATCGCGATCCGGACCGGCTCGTCCAGCCTCACCACACTCGCCCTGGAGGTCAACGCGCTCCACGAACAAGCCCTGTTCGTCGGCGACCTCGAACGGCTCTGCGACGAGGCAGCCCGGCGTACCCCACCACCGGGAGGCCTGCCCCTCCCCGACCGGCCGAGCCGGATCCGCTTCGAGCACGTCACCTTCGCCTATCCGGGTGACGAGAGCTCCCCGGCCCTCAACGACGTGACACTGACCATCCCCACCGGGAAGATCGTCGCACTCGTCGGGAGCAACGGCTCGGGCAAGACGACCCTCGCCAAGCTCCTCGCCGGCCTGTACGCACCGCAACACGGCCGCATCCTGTGGGACGACACCGACGCCGCCCTGGCGGACCGGACCCGGCTGGCCGACCGCGTCGCCATGGTCGCGCAGGACTTCACCCGCTGGCCGTTCACCGCACGGATCAACATCGCCATCGGCCGCACCGACACCCCCGTCAGCGACACACGCATCGCGGAGGCGATCACCCGTGCCGGGGCGCAGGACATCGTCACCGGCCTGCCCCACGGGCTGAACACGCTACTCGTCCGCGGCTTTCGCGGCGGCCACCAGCTGTCCGGGGGCCAGTGGCAACGCCTCGGCTTCTGCCGCGCCGCCTACCGGCAGGGGCAGATCCTCATCGTCGACGAACCCACCGCCGCACTCGACGCCCGTACCGAACTACGGGTCTTCGACGAGATCCGGTCGCTGGCGGACGAAGGCCGCACGGTCCTCCTCATCACCCACCGGCTCGCCTCCGTCCGCCACGCCGACCTCGTCCACGTCCTCGACAACGGGACCCTCGTGGAATCCGGCAGACCCCGCGACCTCCTGGCCTCGGGAGGAACCTACGCCGAGCTCTACCGGCTCCAGGCCAGTCAGTACGCCCCCGAAGCCGGCCCCACGTCGCCCCTGGCCACCGCCGACTGATGTGTCCGGCCGGGATCTGGACCGGGCGGCGGAGCGGAGCCGATAGTCGTGCCGTGGAGGACATGGACCGGCTGGCACGCCGCCTGCAGGCGGCGACGGGGGAACGGCTGGTGCAGGACGAGCCGGCTGCACTGGTCTCCGAAGCGATCACCCCCTGGGTAGCGCACGACGCACTGCGCCTGTTCGGCATGAACCCCGTCACCGGGGCCGTCTCGTACGGCTTCCTGCACGGCTTCAGCCCCCAGCTCTTACAGGCACAGCTGTTCGACTCCTACCTCGGAGACGATCCCTTCAGCCCGGCCGACATCGCGCGGCTCCCGGCGTCCGTCGGGCTCCTCGGCGGCCGTGGCCGCTGCGCCCCCGGACACCTGCACGCCCTCGACACACTGGCGGCGCACGGAGCCGGCAGCGAGGCCCGGCTCCTGCTGCGCGACGGACAAGGGCTCTGGGGACTGCTCGCGCTGCTCCGGGTCGAAGGCGGCCGGCCCTTCGACCGGGCCGACGCGGACCGGCTCACCGAGATCGCCCCGCTGCTGATCGCACTGCTCCGTACGTACGCCGCGGGGAACTGCACGGCCGGGGACTCCTCCGCCGACGGCGGTCCTCTGCCCACCGGCGTCGTCATCGTCGGCCCCGACCACCGCGTCCGCTCCCTCACACCGGAGGCGCGTGCGTGGATGCGGCACATCGACCCGGCACGGGGCAGGGCCCCGCAATGGATGCCCGACGCGTCGATGCTCGAAATCAGCCTGGCCGCGCGCCGCCACGCGCTCGACCCCGGGGCCCCGCGCCCGGTGTCGTGCAGCCCCGCCGCGTACCTCGGACGCCGCGTCGCCGTTCACGCCCAGCCCCTCGGAGAACGGGGCGAGGGCGACATCGCGGTGATCTTCCAGGAGGCCGCCGGCACTCTGCTCCTGCCCACCTACGCGGCCTGGCACGGCCTCACCTCCCGCGAACGCCAGATCCTCCGGCACCTGTACTCCGGAGCGGCCCCCAAAAACATCGCCCGGGCCCTCGGCCTGTCGGTACACACGGTCAACGCCCATGTGAAGGCGGTGTTCCGGAAAACGGGCGTCAGCGGTCGCGACGAACTGCTCGCCGTCCTGGACGGCCCCGGGCCCCCGGCACCCGCGCCGGAGGTCCCCGCGCCGCCATCGCCCACAACGCCACCGTCCTTGTGAGCACGGCTCTGGCGTACTGAGGACCCGGACCGACGCCGAATGTCTCGACAAGACGGCCTCTGCCACCTGCAATACGGCAATGCCCCCTCGCGGGAGGGGGCATTGCGGCCTATTTGGCGCGGACCCTGCGGCCCTTCGGCGGCTCGCATTCCTGCGCGGCTTCGATGAAGGGCCTGAGAGCATCATGGAGCTTATTCAACGAGTCGGGCCCGAGCTCTATCTGGTAATACTGGACAGATGGGACCAGCCTGGTTTCGAATTCGCTGCTTCCGTCCTCGTCATCCTTCGCGGCCCCAGCCCGTACTTCCATACCGGGGACGGCGAACGTGTGCAGATGGACGTCCTCGGTCACGGTCGGATCGAGGTCGTCGTAGGCTTCCACCTTCACCCATGTCTCCTGGGTGACGGACTGGTCTCCCACCGTCAATGTCCTGCCTCCCCTCCGCACGCCCGGCTCGTTTTGCCGTGATTCGTCTACCTCAATGAATCTGGTGCCCATCAGCGCCCCTTCCAAGAACAACCAAAGCCTAGCTGCTGCTGGGGAGTTAAACTCCATCGGGAAGACGTCATGAGACCGTGCGCTGCGGAGCCGGAGCCTGCGGTCCGCGCGGCCGGCGGGCGGTTCCCTCGGGCGGATCCGCCGGCCGCACTCGCCGGGGCTCAGCAGTAGAGGTTGCCGCCCGGAGCCACGCCCAGCATCTGGGCGAATCGCTGGTAGCTGTTCACCCGGCTCTGCACCTGGGCGGGGTTGCGGCCGTCGCACTCCACGGCGCCGTTGATGCTGCGTATGGTCTGCCCGAATCCGCGGCTGTTGACCATCGCGTCGTGCGGCGTCATGGTGCCGGGGCCGCGCTGGGTGTTCCAGTACCACAGGGCGGTTTTCCAGGAGACGGCCGCGTCGGTCTGGACGAGCGACGGATTGTTCAGCAGGTTGATTCCGAGGGCGTCGCCCGCCGCCTTGTAGTTGAAGTTCCAGCTGAGCTGGAGCGGGCCGCGGCCGTAATATGCGGCCTGACCGGCCGGGCAGCCGTAGGGCTGGTTCCCGTCGCAGTAGTGGGGGTAGTTGGCCGTGTTCTGCTCCACGATGTGGACCAGGCCCCCGGTCTCGTGGTCGACGTTGGCCAGGAAGGCCGCGGCCTCCTGCCGCTTGACCTGGTCGCTGCCGGTGTTGGCGAATCCCGGGTACGCGGCCAGCGCCGCGATCAGCCCGTTGTACGTGTAGAAGGCGTTCCGGCCCGGGAACATCTGCTGGAACTGGGCCTCCGTCACGGGGAACTTTCCGGTACCCGGGTTCCCGCCGCCCTGACAGGTGTACGGATCCCAGTACCACGTGCTGATGAGCGGGTCGTAGCCGGGATTGTCGTGCTCGGCGATGTAGTACTTGCCGTCCGTGTACCGGACGACCGTGCCCGCCGGATACCAGGTGCCGGCCGTCCAGTTGGAAGCGTTGTCGCACGGGCCGGCGGCACTCACCGCGCCCCGGCCGGCGGCGCTCGCCGCGCCGGACGGCACGAGAAGGACCGTACCGACCAGCGCCAGTACGGCCAGCAGCAAGGTGACGAAGCGGTTTCTCTTCACGGCGGCTCCTGTGGGGATCGGATCGCTGAGGTGGCACTCGCTTGCCGGAATACGCGACGGGACCGGCGGAAGGCGCTGCGGCCGTCGCTCCTGCGCAGTGAATAACTCTTCAACTTCGTTGTCAACGACACACATCATGAGCGGCCGAACCAGGCGCATTTGGCAACCGATTCCGGACAACTCTCGCTGCAGGGCCTTGCGTCGGCGTCGCCCCGCATGACACTCATGGACCGAAAGCCGGACGCGTGCCGAAGAAATGCCGCTGTCCTTGGGCTTCCTGACCGGCGAGCCGTGAAGGCTCCGTGATGCCGTTTTCCGGGGCTCTCACTCCACGGGCCCGTGGAGTACACCCGCCCGCCATTACCCCTGAACGAGGAGAAACCATGCGTGGAAGCAAAGCTGCGCGCTCCGCGGCCGTCGTCCTGGCCGCCGCGGCCACCGGAATTGCCGTCGCCGCGGGACCGGCGGCCGCCGACGTTCCGATCGGCCAGCCGATGAACGGAAAGATGACCTACTACACCGACCAGGGATTCGGCGCCTGCGGGACGCCCATCGACGCGAACAACCAGGACCTCGTCGCGGTCTCGCCCTCGTGGTGGACCTCCGCCAACCCCAACAACGACCCTCTCTGCAAGGGCATATCGATCGAGGTCAGCTACAACGGCAAGACCATCAGGGTGCCGGTCAGGGACAAGTGCCTCTCGTGCGACCGCACCCACATCGACCTCGGCCGGCCGGCCTTCCAGAAGCTGGCACCGCTCGACCGGGGCGTGGTCAACGGCATCACCTGGAAGTTCGTGCGCTGAGCCCGGGGGCCCGTTGAGTGCCGGGCCCTGCTGAATCCTGTGCCCCGTGGATCCGGAACCCACGGGGCACAGCCGCGAGGCCGCGCCATGGGCCGGGTCACCACCATGGTCACACAAGACCGCGCCCACAGCCGCACGGCGGTGACGTTCGCGCACGACTCCGCCTCGCAGTGACGCGCCGTTGCCCGGCCGGGCCACGGCGCGGCGCGCGAACCGCCCCCCACGTCCGGCGCCCCCGCCCCGCTGTGCCGCGCGGTGCCCGGGCGGGCCACCGCCGCGTCGCGCGATCAGCCGACGAAGTCCTGCGCCCACCAGTAGGTGCCGCTCCCGTCGACCGTCACGCCGACACCGGTGTACTTGTACTGGTCGCCCAGGATGTTCCGCTCGTGCAGCGGCTCCTTGATCCAGGCGTCGACCACCGACCGGGCGTCCTTCCAGAAGCCGCGGGCACCTGCGGCGTTCTCGGCGACTGCGCTCCACGCACGCGAGTAGCCGTACTTGCGCAGCGAGTCCCCCGTGTTGATGTAGTGGCCCTGCTGCTGGCGGCGGGCCTGCTCGTCGGCCTCGGCCTGGGCGGCGCGCTCGACGACGGGGTCGTACTCCAGGCGCGCCTTGCCGTGCTGGGCGCGGTAGTCGTTGACGAGATCGAAGACCTGGCGCTGCAGCGTCCCGCCCGGGCTCGGATTCGGGTTCGGATTCGGGTTCGGGGTCGGATTCGGGGTCTGGTTGCCCCCGTCGAATCTCCACACCTGGGAGGCGGTGTAGTTGCAGCTGTAGATCTGGACGGGAGTGCCGTCGTCGGTGTTGCCGCCGCGGACGTCGAGGCACTTGCCGGCGAGTCCGACGAGCGGCCCGGCCTGTGCGGCCGCCTGCGCCGTCGCCGGCAGGGCGGCGAGGCCGAGCGAGGCCAGGGCGAGGCCGCCCCATATGTGGGACTTCTTGAGCGATTTGATGGGCGACTTGGTGGGCGACTTCTCGGTCGATATCCGCACTGGTCTGTTCCTCATTCCTGGAGTGGTCCCGGGATGGCGGTCCGCCCGGGAGGGGGTGCCTTGACGAAGCTAGGAACCGCCGGTCAACAAACGATCAATGTCCTTTTGACAATCTGTTGACCGATCAGGGTGGAATGTTCCGCCTTCTAAGCGATCTTGGTGATTTGTGGTGCGGCTTGGGTAGGCCACCTCGCGAGGGGGCTGCCATGGTGATGAAGCCGCTGGGTCTGGAGCTGTCGACGCAGCAAGTCGCCGAGCTGCGGCGGCGGTTGAAGTGCCGGCATCTCGTACCCCACGAACGGGTGCGGCTGGACTGCGTGCGGCTCGCGGCCCAGGGCCGCACCGCGCCCCAGATCGCGTCGATTCTCGACAAACACGTGGTCACGGTGCACAAAGCCCTGCACCGTTTTCTCGACGGAGGGTTCGAGGCTCTGGCGGACGCCGCGCGGCCGGGGCGTCCGCCGCGCTGGGGGCGCGAGGACCTTGATGCCCTGGAGGCGATGCTGGACGAGGCCGCGGTGCAAGGCGAGATCTGGACGCTGCCGGCACTGGCCGAGTGGCTGCGCCGCGAACGCGGTGTCGTCCTCGACTCCTCGCGGCTGTCAGTGCTGCTGCACCGGGACGGTTTCCGCTGGAAACGCACCCGGGACAGCATCCGGCACCAGGCCGACCCGGCCCTCCAGGCCGCCGCATGTGGTCAACCGCGAGGACACCAAGAACCGCCGGGTCAACGTACTCGGCGCGCTCAACGACACCGGCCCCGAGCCCGAACTGCTGTGGACCACGGTCGAGCACCGGATCGACGCGGCGACGGTGCTCGACTTCGTCTGCAACCACATCGCCAGGCTGCCCGGCGGAGCGGATCGACTCAGTACGTCGCCGGCTGGCTTCAAGCGCTCTCGGCCCTGCACCATCGTGCTGGACAACGCCTCCATCCACCACGCCGACGCCTTCAAGGGACGTCGCGAGGAACTGGCCGCCATAGGAGTCCATCTGTTCTACCTCCCTTCCAGATCGCCGGAGTTGAACCGCATCGAACGCATCTGGCGCTCGGTCAAGTACCAGGACATGCCCGTCCGCGCCTACACCACCGCCAAGGAGCTCCACACCGCCGTCGACCGTGCTCTGGACAGGCGGGCTGCTGCGATGACGCCAGCCACAGCCCAAATACTCAAGATCACTTCGCACGGTGGGTTCGGTGGGGGGTCGTGCGGAAAAGGACCCGGCACCTCGCCGCGCGGCCTACCCAGTGGGCCGCCTCCCGCTGCTTCCACGCCCCCGCCGATGCGGACGCCGAGGACTGGATCGCCGTCAAGACAGCCCGCATCCTCCGCGGATACGCCCAGCAGGACGCCGACGAGATCCGCGCCGAGGCCGACCACTGCAAGCTGACGGGTGACTATCGCACGGCCGCCGACAAAAGCCTGTCAATACCTCGACAACAACGTCGACTTCGTCCACTACGACCGGGCACTCGCCGCCGGCTGGCCGATCGCCAGCGGCGTCATCGAAGGCGCAGCCCGCCACCTCACCGACAGACTCGACATACCGGCAGCAGATGGAGCGTCCCGGGCGCCGAGGCCCTCCTCATCCTCCGCGCCGTCATCAGTAACGACGACTTCCCGGCGTACCGGAACTTCCACGCCCAGGCCGAACACCGACGCCTCCATCCCGTCGCCGACCAGGCCAACTACAAACTCACCGCCTGAACTACGACCTCACCGGAGAAGAGTCGCACCCCAAGGGAATTGACGGAGCGGGGTCACTGACTCAGCCGCCGTTCGTCCCGTGAAGACTCTGGCGCACCCCTGGTCAACTGCCGTGCGCCTTTGTTAGGTTGCGCCGGAACCGACCCTTGGCCACTCCCCCCTTCGGGCCGTAGCCGTAGCGGTCATCTCTCTGATCCGCTCACACCGTTTGGGAGAGTCATGCGCAAATTCAGAGTGCGGCACGCCGCGATCGCGGGCGTCGTCGCCCTCGCCGTCGCCGCCGTGCCCACTGTCGCGTCCGGCGTTCAGGAGCAGTCCTCGTCGACGACTGCCGGGAGCGACGCGTTCTACACCTACAACGGCAGCAAGCCGCTGTCCTCGTACAAGCCCGGGGACGTGCTCAAGGTCCGGACGCTGCCGTACCACGTCCTGGGTATCGCGACACCCATCCAGGCGACGCAGCTGCTCTACCGCACCACCGACGAGCAGGGCCACCCGTCCGCAGGCGTGACCTCCGTGCTGCGCAGCCCTGGCGGCGACGGCCGCAAGGTCGTGTCGTACCAGTCGTTCTACGACTCGCTCGACCCCGAAGACGGTCCGTCCCGGGCGGTCGCGGGCAACGTCAAGCTGCCCGGCGGCTTGATCGCGAACGGCGAGTCCACGCTCGTGGCGCCGCTCCTGCTGTCCGGCTACGACGTCGTCCTCCCTGACACCGAGGGGCAGGCCGCCCATCTCACGGCCTCCCGCGAGTACGGGTACAACACGCTGGACTCCCTGCGTGCCGCTTCCAGCGCGGCGTCGAGGACCGGCATCAGCCCCGACGCGCGCGTCGGCCTCATGGGCTACTCCGGCGGCGCCGTCGCGACCAACTGGGCCGCCTCCCTCGCGCCCGAATACGCCCCTGACGTCAACAAGCGCCTGGTGGGATACGCCGAGGGCGGGGTGCTCGTGAAGCCCTCACACATCCTCAGGTACATCGAAGGCAGTCAGGTGTGGTCCGGCCTCATCCCGGAGTTGCTCATCGGGCAAGCGCGTTCGTACGACTTCGACCTCAAGAAGTACCTGAACGGCTACGGCAAGCAGCTGGTCGACGAGCACCAGCACGCTTCGATCGCCGACGCGCTGGGCCACTACCCCGGTCTGACGTGGAAGAAGATGGCGAAGCCGGAGTACGCGAACCCGAACTCCGTACCCGAGCTCGTCGAGGCGGTCAACAAGACCAGCCTCGGCCTGGCACCGACCCCGACCGTCCCCGGCTACATCGGCCAGGGCAACGCCGGCTCCCTCGAGGGAACCACGAGCAACATCGCGGGCATCGGCTCGGGCGACGGCATCACGGTCGCCGGGGACACACGGGCGCTGGCGCGGAAGTACTGCGCCGAGGGTGACGCCGCGGTCTGGTACAAGCAGTACGACGCCCTCAGCCACTTGACCGCACCCATGGCCACGGTGCCCACCGCGCTCGCCTGGCTGCGCGACCGGTTCGCCGGCAAGGAGGCCCCGTCCTCCTGCGGCAGCATCGCCGAGGGCAACTCACTCGCGGCTGACGAGACGGTCCCCGCCGGGTGAGGACCTGACGGGGGCCGCAGCGAACTTCGCCAAGACCGCTTAGTCGCGGAAGGCCGGGTTGGTCCATCTGGTCGGGTTGGCCTGGATGTCGTTCCACATCTCGGTCCACCACTGCCGGCCGCCCTTGCCCGTGATGGCGGTCAGCACGCGGTCGCCGTCGGCGCCGAAGCCCTGCCGGCGCACCTCGTTGTTGATCCTCTGGATGACGTTCTCGCCCGCCGGGTGCTTGTGGGCGATGTAGTTGAGCAGGTAGGCGGTGGAGTCGTAACCGCGGTTGTAGTCGGTGCCGCGGATGCGGTCGAGACCCGGCTTCTCCTTCACGTCGTAGACGTACTTGCGGTAGTAGTCGGCCTGGCCCTCGTTCAGCCAGCCTCCGTTGGCCGCGTCCTGCACCTGGTGGGTGAGTTCGTGGATGAGCGACCCGGTGTCGCCCGGGTTGTTCATCACGTAGCCGGGGCGGAGGACGATCGACTTCTCGTTGTTGTACTGGGGTTTGGGGTTGGGATCGAACACGGCCGCGACGCCGGGGTTGCTGAAGCTCGGGTGCCCGGCGTCGAAGACGACGTTGATGCCGGGCTTCACCTCGTACGCGCCGCCGGTCATGAACTGCTTGATCTTCCCGTACTGGTCCTGGAGGAGACCTCTGCTCCTGTCGAACCACGAGCGCAGGGCGTTCGGGTCGTAGCCGCCGGAGTTCACCATCTGCAGCGTGACGGGGACGGCGGGCGTGGGTGGTTGGGCGGTGACCTTGTCGAGGTTCCACTGCTGTGCCTTGTCGCCGGCGTCGCAGGGGCGGGCCGCGGTGCCCAGGTCGGGGAGGCGGGTCAGGCAGGTGTCACCGCCGGTGCGGTCGCTGCTGTGCAGCAGCCAGGCGCGGCCTTCGGGGAGGTTCTGCAGCCACCACCGCTGGTTGGGTCTGCCGATGTCGTTCCAGGCGGCAGTGGAGTTGTTGCCCAGGTCGCGGTCGACGGCGTAGTTGGTGCCGGGAATTCTGACGCTCCAGTTCCCGGTGCCGTCGTCGGTGACGGTCCAGGTCTGTTCGGTCAGGTTCTCGTTCCAGTCCCTGACGCGCACGCCCGCGCCGTTGCGAGGGCCGTCCCACTGCAGGGCTCCGCCCGCGTAGCTGGATATCCGGTAGGTGCCGCCGGATTCCGGCAGGGGTTCGGCGGCGTGAGCCGCCGTGGCGGTGAGTCCGCCGGTGAGACCGGCGGCGGCAGCCAGTACGGCGGCCGTGGTCGAGAGGTTGCGCATGCGCATGTACGGGCCTTTCGGAGGTGGAGGGAGGGAGAGAGGAGAGAACGCCTTGGCGGATGAAGGGCATTCGCGGATGCGGAGGGGGCGGGTCCGGCCGATAGCGGACCCGCACATGTGACTACGGGCGTCGCACTCCGCTACTGGAGCTTCCACTGCTGGGAGTCGAGGCCGTCCGCGGTGCCGCAGGAGGAGACCGTCAGCGGGCCCTCGCCCCCGGGCGCGCCCAGGCACTGGTCGCCCCGCTTGCTGCGGATCGTGTACCAGCCGGGGCGGCCGGTGGTGGCGCGGAACCGCCAGAGCTGGTTGTCGGACCCGGTGCCGTTGTTCACACGGTGCGACATGGCGGTGCCCTGGGAGAAGTTGTAGTCGAGGACGCGGGATTCGGGCCCGGTGAAGCCCTGCTGCTCGGTGTAGCGACTCTCGACGAGGAAGTAGCCGCCGCCCTTGTCCCACAGGTGCCACTGCTGGTTCTGTCCCCCGGTGGCGTGGTAGGCGTGGACGGCCGAGCCGCTGTCCGTGCGGTACTCGTAGAGGTCGGCCAGGTTGTTGTTCGCGTTGGTCAAGGTCGTGACCTTGTCGTGGGCCGGCCGGCCGCCGTCCGTGCCCTGCACGGAGCGGAAGACGTCGAAGGCCGCGTCGCGCCAGACCGCGGCGGCCGCGTCGTCCCAGGGGACGCTGCCGGAGAAGTCGCCGATCTGGACGGGGCCGCTGTCGAACGTGTCGCCGTCGAGGAGGGGGCCACCGCTGGCGCCTCCGGAGAGGTCGGTGTCACCGGTGCAGGGTCCGCCACGGCCCAGGATCTGCGGTGGGTTATCCGGACCCCAGTAGGGCTGCCTCACGCAGGTGTGGAACTGGTTGGACTTCGCGGGTATCCCCGCGATCACCACCTGGTTCGGCAGGGAGGTGATCCCGAAGCGGTAGCCGGAGGCACCGACCTTGTCCTGGACGTGGGTGCCGTTCTGAGTGTTGAGCGCCAGGAACGCGCTGTCGCTGGACTGCTGGTTGGCGCTGTCGCTGACGACACCGACGGAGCGGAAGGTCCACGTGCCGTACGGGGTGTGCTCGGTGCCGTCGGCGCCCATGGAATAGCCCGGGGCGAACTCGAACTGCGCGGTGGAGATGATCCGGCCCTGCTTGTCGTGGGGGATGCAATGGCGCGCCGTGGCGATGACGTCCTTGCTGGCGCTGTTGATCACATTGCCCGTGCACAGGGAGCCGTGCCGTTTCCCGTCGTCCGGGTCGGTCCAGGCCATCCGGAGACGGCCGGTGGTGGCACGGAGCCAGGTCTCGCCCGGGGAGCCGACCGCGAACCGGCTCTTCCCCTTCTGCTGCGGCGCGACTGCGGGCGCCTCCACGGTCCGCCCGGTACCCGGCTCCTTCGCCCGCAGCGGTTCGGCCTTCGGCTTCCAGTCCGGCAGCTTCCCCGTGAACTGACGCAAGGTGCCGTTCCTGTCGTGCTCGGCCCAGAAGGCACGCTGCTGGGCGTCGGTGCTCGTGGCCCGGGCGAGGAGGCCGCCGTCGGCCGTGCGCGGCGCGGACACGGATTCAGATGCGGTTGCAGTTGCAGTTGCAGTTGCGGATGCGGATGCGGATGCGGATGCGGCGGGACCTGCGACCGGGGTGGCGGCGTACACCTGGGCCGTCGGGAGAGCGGCGGCCAGACCGGCCGTGGCGAGCGCCAGCGTGACAACGTGTCTGCGCAACGGATGCTCCATCCATCTACGAGTGCGGGGGGTGGTGCCCGGACCCCGGACCGTAGGCGGGAGCGTTCACCGCTCGATTGACGACTCGTCAACGAGGGCCGGGACGGACCGCGCGTCCCCCGCGCGCAGCGCCGCGTCGCGGCGCACGGGTCCTCTCATGGGGCGCACAAGGGGGTAGCGATGCTCCGGTCGCTCCTGGTCTGCGCCCTGCTGTGGTGCGTTGGCCCACGCCACTGTGGTTGTTGCCCTCGGCCGGAGCCTGGTGGCGATGGCCATGGGCCGGCCACGGGTCGGCCGTGATCCGGTCCGCCGGCACGTCAAGCGGCGGACCACTGGGACCTGACGGAGTTCGAACGCGCAACGAATCGGCATGGTGCAACCACCACCCATGGCACGTCCGGCCAAGGAGGATTCACCTATGACGACGCGTGTACCCGACGCCTCGCAGCAAGCGCAGTTCCCGATCGTGGAATCGTTCACGCAGAGCGCCCCGGCCAACCCGCACTGGCGGCTCCTGGGCAGTGCACGGCTGAACGGCGGCAGCTTAGAACTCACCCCCGACGAGACCTCACAGGCGGGGACGGCCTTCCTCGACCAGCCGTTCTCCTCCACGCTCGGCGTCACCATCGACTTCGACTACGCCTGTGAGGGCGGCAGCGCCCAGCCCGGCGACGGCTTCAGCGTCTACGTGATCGACGGCGCGCGGACCACCCAGCCCGGAGGCATCGGCGGAGCGCTCGGCTACTCCTTCACGAAGGACGCGGCGGACGTCATCGTCTCACCGGGCGTCACGGCCGGGTACGTGGGCATCGGCTTCGACAACTTCGGGAACTTCGCCACGCAGTACGCCGGTACGGGCGGAGGCCTCTTCAAGAAGCCCGACACGGTCGGCGTACGCGGCTCCGGCAACCTGCGGGAGGGGTTCCGCTGGCTCACCGGCGTCGCGGTGGACGGCGGATTCCGCGGGTCGTGGGACAACGGCGCCCACGTCCAGATCTCCATCATCGACGGCCGGCTGACCGTACGGCACTCCGACAGGGCCGACCCGAACGGCACCTTGGTGATCGACGACTTCGACCTCGCCGGAGCCGACGGGCAGACGCAGATGCCCGAGACGTTCAAACTGGGCTTCGCGGCGGGAACGGGCGGCGCCACCGCGTCCCACCGGATCAGGAACCTCACCGTGGCCCTGCCGGTGAACATGCCGCTGGAGATGAGCGGCCCCCAGACGGCGAAGGCGGGCGACCGGGTCTCCTACACCATCGGCGTGCAGAACCTCGGCCCCAACGACGCGCCCGACGCCGTGGTGGAGGCCGCCGTACCGGCGGAGCTGACCGCCCCGGAGCTGACCTGCCAAGGCGAGAACGGAGCCGTCTGCGGCAACGGTTCGGTTCTGGAAGGGCTGCGGCTGCCGATCGAGCTTCCCCGGGGCAGCAAGGCGATGGTCAACCTGACCGGCACCGTCGACCAGGAGTTCGAGGGACGGCTCACCTGCACCAGCCTGGTCAAGTCGCCGACGCGCGCCAATACGGCCGCACAGCACTCAGACTCGGTCACCACCGACGTGGAACTGCCTCCGGTCACGGTCACCCCGGTGATCAACCTGCCCGGATGGCCGGAGCCATGGCCCGGGGCGGGATGGATCATCAGCTACGTACTCAAACTGGCCGCCAATGAGCACCGGGTGGTCAGGTGGGAGATCCACTTCGAGGTACCGGAGCGCACCCGCATCAACCCGCAAGAGCCCCACTGGTTCGAGGTGATCAAGGACGGCACCGACGGTTCCGTCGTCATCGCCACGCCCGACGACACTCACACCATCGAGCCCGGCGCGGGTCTGGACGTGGCCCTGCAACTGCTCTACCCGTCCCAGCACGACGCCGGTGAGGGCACACTGCGCAACCTCCGCGCCATCGAGGTGACCCAGCCGTAGGACTCCCCCGGCCCAGCGAACTCTCCAACGACCAGTCGGTGCACCGGCCGGCCCGCACCATGGGCGCCGTCTCCCTTGAGACAGAGGCGGGCGTCGTGCGGCTGCCGACCGGCTCCGCCGTACTCCTCGGAGATCCCCCCTGGCCTGACCGTGCGCAGGCCCCGGCCGTTGCCATGCACGGCCGGGGCCCAGGAGGTCAGTGGACGTCGCCGGCCTGCCAGAGGGAGTTGCGGACCGCCCCGTCGTGGAGGGTCACCACCTGCGTGCGGGGCCTGCGCATCCAGGCGACGATCGCGTTGAAGTCCGGCCACTCGGCGGCGGCCTTCTGCCAGTGCTCGGCGATGTCCGCACTGGTCCGGTAGCACTCGTCGAGCGCGTAAGTGGTCCGGCCGGTCGGTGCCGAGGCAGGGTCGAGCGGGTCGGACCGCTCCGGGCCCTTGGCCAGGCCGTACGTGACGAGGAGGGCCTGATGGCTGCTCTTCATGTAGGCAGCGTGGCTGTCCCAGAGCCGATCGCCGTCGGCGACGTTCGCCTCGTCGGTCGTGACCACGATCGTGAGCTTGTGGGAGCCCTGCTTGCAGGCGTTGACCGGTTCGGCGACCGTTGCGCGCGGGGATGATTCCCGTTCGGTGGCTCGCTGCGCCGGCGGACTCATCGCGCCGGCCGCCACCGCGCACCCGAGCGCGGCCGTGACCGCCACGAGCCGGAGCCGGTTCAGTCTCTTCATCATGGGATCCCCCTCGTGCAAGGGCCCGTTCCCGGCCCCTCACTCGGCGCCTTGGCAAGGTTTCCTCCCCCGGTCGGCACCAGGTCATCCGCCGCCGCGCACCAAACCCGCCGATGGAGTGAGCACACTCCGAACGGCCGTCGAACGACCGGTTCCCGACGCGGCGAGACCCCGGGATGCTGTCTCGCCCCGGCACTCCGGCGACGCCGTTCGCATGGCCGCGCCAGGGCCTCGGCAGCCTGGCGCCCAGCAACGGGACGTGCGGTGCAGGCGTCCGCCCGCCGACACGATAGGTCTACGCGATGCGGAACCGGGCCCCGGAACGCAGGTCCTCCTCGATCATCGCCGCCGGTCCCGCCGCCATGCGTTCCCGCAGGCGGGCCTTGTTGGCATCCCACTCCGGCCCGGCGACGTAGTGGCGCGGATGTTCCAGGTGCAGGCAGGTGAGAGAGGGCTCTACCGTCCAGGCGCGGATCAGCGGGACGCGCGAGGCGACCTTCGCCAGGAGGTCGTCGTCCTCGCAACCCCAGCCCGTGTAGGCCGGGCAGTACCCACCGACCTCCATGAACCGCTCGGCCGGCACGATGAGCTGGCCCCAGTGGAAGGGCGCCTGTCGCTGCATCCACGACGGCAGGCCGGGGTCGTACGCGGACGGCGGCGGCCAGACCATCGGGGTGGGCACCCGCACACAGCCCGTCCCCATCAGCTCCTGCTCCATCCGCTCACCCCCGTAGGGGACGAGGGCGGGGCCGGGTGCCACCGTGACGTAGCAGGTCCGCCCGGCCGGGGCCGTCACCCGGATGCCGGCGGGCTCCACCAGGCGCTCCTCCAAGCCCGTACGTGCCAGCGCCGCGGCGCCGCCGGGCAGCCGGTACATCCAGGGCTGGGAGAACGCAGCGCCGCCATCCGCCAGCCGCAGGGCCCGCCGCAGATAGTCCCGGCCCAGTGGGAGGACGTCGGAGTCCGTCAGGCACAGCACGGGCGACCGGGCTTCGGCGGCGGCGATGTTGCGCAGCGTGCCCGCCGACCGGATGGCCGGGTCGGCGCGGACGACCCGGGCCCCCGGGATGTCCACACCGAGGTCACCGGCGGTCGCCACGACCACTTCACAGGGCACGTCCTGCGCCAGCCAGGCTCCCGTGACGGCGGCGAGGCCGGCCCGGCCCCCGTGGTCCCCGTACAGCGGTATGGCCACGGTCACTCCGGGCATGGGGGTCCTTCCTTCCGGGCACGGCGCCAGCGCGCCGAGGGGCTGAACTCGATGCTGTTCTTCCACAGGTGCAGCAGGTGGTGGCAGGCGGCCGGTCCCTGGGCGGCCAGCAGGTCGGCGTGCTTGGCGAGGATGTACTGGTGCTCGTCCACGAACTGCTCGCCGGGGGAAGCGAAGGTGAGCGAGGCGGGGTGCCGCCGGTAGGAGAAGAGGGCCCGGGGGACGATGTCCCCGTTCCGGCCGGCGCGCTCCAGCCGGATCAGCAGCTCGACGTCGTCGAGGGTGGGCAGGCGCTCGTCGTAGCCGCCGACGGCGTCCAGGGCCGAGCGCCGCAGGAGGCGGGTGCGTTTGCCCCCGGTGTTGAGGAAGGGCATCAGGGCGGGCACCGTCCCCAGCGGCGCGTCCATAGCGTTCACCAGCCCGAAGTGCTTCACGTAGCAGGTGACGTGACCCAGCTCCGGGGCTCGTCGGAGGGCCTCCAAGGCGGTGGCGACGCAGTCGGGCTCCAGCAGGTCGTCCCCGTCGAGGGGCAGGACGAACTCGCCGCTCGCCGCGGCGATGCCCGCGTTGTACGCCGACCCGGGCCCTCCGTTGGGCTTGTCGACCTTGACCACACCGGTCAGGGCGTCGAAGGCGGCACGCGTCGCGGGATCGGTGGAACCGTCGTTGACCACGACGATCTCGGTCCGGGGATGCGTCTGCGCCCGGACGGAGGCGAGGGTCCCGGCCAACCAGCGGCCCTTGTTGTAGACGGAGATCACCACCGAGACGACAGGAGTGTCGTCGGTGCGCCCCTCCCGGAGGCCTGGGCGCGCTTCGCGGTAGGCGTCGGCGAGGAGCCGCGCAGCCGTGACGGGGTCGCTGCGGGCCCGCGCGGCTGCGGACCCGAGCCGGGCCGTCTCGTCCAGGAGGTGCGCGTCGGCACCGGTGAGCCGCGTCAGCAGCCGGGCCAGCGCGTCCGGATCGCCCACCGGGGTGACGAAGCCGGACACCCCGTCCGTGACCAGCTCCGCCGTGCCTCCGCCGGAGGCGCACACGACCGGGCAGCCGTGGCTCATCGCCTCCAGCGCCTCGTAGGGTCGGTTGTCCCAGCGTGCCGGGACCACGCACAGCCGCGTGTTCCGCCAGAGGCCCGCCCGGTCAGGAACGTCAGCGGGGTCGAGGAACGTGACGCGGCCGCGCAACGGGCCGCTCACAAGCCGGTCGAGGCGCCGGTCACCGAGCAGTCCCGCGCCGGGGCGGCCGGCCTTGCGGCCGAACAGCGTGAAGGTGACGTCCGGGTCGGATACGGCGAGCCGGGCGGCCGCGGTCAGGAAGACATCGGCTCCGCCCAGGGTGCCGACCGGTCCCGCGAACGTCACCTGCCGGGACCGCCCGCCGCTCGGCGGCCCCGTGAGGAGATCGGAGGGGGCGAGCGGGCAGGGGCTGTAGCGGCACTTGCCGTTGAGGGACCGGGCGTATGCGGCGACCCGGCGGGAGGGGAGCAGCACCAGGTCGGCGTGGCGGATGCAGTACTCCTCGGCGTACGCGGCCATCGCCCGGTCGGTGTCCCCCGGCCGCGCCCCGCTGAGCGGGCCCGTCAGCGCGGCGGGCGCGTGGGCCCGTACGGTCAGCGCGGTGTCCGGGAACTCGCCGAGCAGCCGCTTGGCCCGGATCGTGGTCAGTCCCTCGCCGTCGCGGTCGGGGAATTCCACCGCGTCCAGCCCGGATTCCGCGGCGAGCGCGCGCAGGGTCTCGTAGATCCGGTCGGCGTGAGCGTGCGCGGGGGTGAAGTAGGTGTACTTCTCCTCTTCCGGCCGGGTGGCGAGCGGGACGGGCCGTAGGCCGTGCCGCTCGGCCTCGCCGAAGTCGCCGGTGGCCGAGAGCAGGTGGACCCGGTGGCCGTCACGCACCAGTTGCCGGCCGGCGTTGAGGACGTATCTGCTCACCTGGTCCCGCGCCGGGCGGAAGTCGCGGACCACGAGGGCGACCCGTAAGCCCTCCGCCTCCCCATCCCCCGCCCCTGCCGTCACAGCCGCCGGTAGCACTGGTCGCCCACCACCATGATGTCCACACCCCGCTTCTGGCAGTACCGCGTCAGATCGGACATGCGGTTGATGAAGCCGAGGCCGTTGAAGTTGAGTGAGGTGTTGCAGAGCACCCCCGCGCCGTACTGTGCGGCGAAGGCCGAGAGCAGGGTGTGCAGAGGGGCGTTGGTGTCCGGGGTGACGGTCTGTACGCGGGCGGAGCCGTCCACGTGGGTGACCGCGCGCAGGTCCGCCGAACGCACCTTGCGGAAGTAGAGCATGTACGGGTCCTCGAAGCCGCCGTGGAAGAGACGGTCGGTGTCCTCGGCGCGGCAGCAGGGCGCGACGGGCCGGTAGCCCTCCCTCTTCTTGATGGCGTTGAGCCGGTCCCTGGTGCTCTCCCGGAACGGCTCGGCCAGCAACGAACGGTGGCCGAGGGCGCGCGGCCCGATCTCCCAGCGGCCCTGCACCCAGGCCACCACCGCGCCCTCGCCGATGGCCCGGGCCAGCGCTCCGTGGTCCAGCGGGGACCGCCCCCACACGGCGGGATCGGGCTCGGTGTCGTGGACGAAGTCCAGGCCCCGGTAGACGTCCCACTCGATGCGCGGGTCTCCGGTGAAGTGGGCGAGGGCGTCGGCGGCGGTGCCGATCGCCGAGCCGGAGTCGTTGGCGACGGGCGGCACGAAGACGGAGGAGAAGTGGCCGAGCCCGGCCCACATGGCGTTCCAGTCGCAGTTCAGGCCGCAGCCGCCGGAGACGAGCAACGGTGTGCCGGCGGGCAGGTGCGCGCGGGCGGCGTCGGCGAAGATCCTGAACAGGTGGCTGCTCAGCAGCGCCGCCGCGGCCTTGGCACGGGGCGACTCGACGCCCGCGTCGTACAGCGGGGAATCCCGGAAGGCGTGCTTCGGCGGCGGGTAGACGGTGGGCAGGGCGAGGATTCGTTCGACAGTCTCCGTGGTCTCCCGGTCCGCGTCGCCGGGATCGGCGTAGGCGGCCAGCGCCATCAGCTTCCCCGCGTCCCCCAGCCGGGGTGCCTTGGCCTCCGCGGGGAAGGAGGGGTCGGCGAGCGCGAAGAGGAAGGCGTAGCGGCCACCGGGCTCGTCCAGCACCGGGATGTGGCGCACGATGCGGCAGTCGCGGTCGACGAGGTAGAAGGCGCCGGTCTCCCCCTCCCACACCAGGACGCTGCGCAATTCCGCTTCGTCCGGTGGCGCCAAGGCGAGTGCCGCCATGATGTGCGAGCGCTCGTGGGACGACGAGAACCAGCGGACTTCCTTGCCGAAGAAGCGCGAGGTCCGCTGCTCGACGGCGTGCGGTCCCGCGTACCCCGCCCCGATGGAGCGGTGCGCGACCTGCCAGTCGGGCTTCCAGCCGCCGAGTGCGATGACGTCGGGCAGGTCCCCGGCCAGCTCGGCGGCCTGCAGCAGCCCGGTGGGACCCATGGCGGCGTAACGCTTTCCGGAGTCCTTCTCCGCCTCCAGCGAATACAGCAGCTTGCGGTCCCGCACGACGGCGATCGTTCCGTCGTGATCCGGCTTCATGGCGAATATCAGCAATTTCCGTCCCTTCTCGGCAGACCCTTCTCGGCATGGGGACAGGCACGGCTTCCTCCCGCGGGATCCGGCGGTTCCCGGGCACGCTGGCCGAAAATCCCGCGGCCGTGTTCTGCGGAATGATCCGTGGATCTATCGTTCCGGAAATGACCGCGTATACGACTGACGTGAGCGTGATCATTCCGCTCTACGGAGAGCACCGAGGGCGGACGAGCATCCCCGCCGTGACCGCGGCGTGGCTGGCCCAGGACGTGCCCTGCGAAGTGGTCATCGCCACCGCGGGCGACCTGCCCCTCGGCGACACCGGCGGCGCCCGGCTGGTGCGCGTCGCTCCCGCGCTGCGCGCGCCCGGGCTGCTGCGCAACGCGGGGGCGGAGGTGGCCCGCGGCCGGATGCTGTACCTCTCCGACGCCGACGTGGCCCCCCTGGGGCGCGACTATCTGACCCGGGCGCTTGCCACCGCCCGGCGCCGCGGGGGCGCCTGGGCGCAGCCGTGGATGTACCGGCTGGACGGGGCTGCGGAGCATGCGGGGCACAGCGCGGTCGTCGACCTGCGCCCCGCGCCGAGCCGCGGCGGCCGGCCCTACTGCACGGTGACCGCGCGCCCGGGAGGAGTGCTGCGCCCGCTCCCCGGTGAGGTCATCGTCCGGCGCAGCATGCTGCACTGCGGGATGGTCACCGATGTCGCCGTCATGTACCCGCCACCAGCTCCCTCTCCGGACTCCGCCGACCGGCGCGACTGGCGGGCCCCCTTCCACTGGGGCGCGATGCTGCTGGAGCGCCGGCTGTTCGACGCGGTCGGCGGTTACTGCAGGCGTTATCACGGTTGGGGCGGCGAGGACGACGACCTGTTCGTGAAGGTCGCCTCGCGGGCTCCGGTGACCATGGCCTGGGCCGACGCCGGTACGGACATCAGCTGTCTGCACTTCGAGCATCCCTACCCTTACAGCGGCACGCCGGAGCGGGAGGCCAACGGCGATCTGTACGCGCGGCGGACGGCCGAGGGGCCGGAGGCCATGATCGAGCAGGACCTCGCCGACGCGCGGGCGGCGGCCCGGCCCTGAGGCCGCCTCCGGCTCCCGCCGCGCTCACGGCACCAGTTCGTAGCACTCGACCCCCGGCCGGCCGGCACCCGCGGCGCGCTGCAGCCGGTGCCGGGGGAACCGCCGTTCGTCCAACGGCCGCCGCAGCATGCTCCGGTAGCGGTCGAGGGCCCGCTCCAGCCGGGCGTGTTCGACGGCCCGCGGCACACGCCGGCCCTCGTGCCGCAAGTGGAAGGCCACCCAGTCCAGTGCGGGCACGATGAAGATGCCACTGGCCGCCATCAGGGCTCCGAAGGCGAGGTCCTCCGCTCCCCAGCGGGTGGCGTACTCCTCGGGGAACCCGCCGACGGCCACGGCGTCGGCACGCTTGACGCAGAGGCTGTGGCCGCTGACCATGCCGGGCAGGTCCCAGAAGCCGATCACCCGGCCGTGGCCGAAGTCCTTGAAGTGCCGGCTCTCCTTGACGAGTTCGAACGAGGTCCGGTCGCATCGCGGGACGTCCCGGTCGGCGGTGGTCAGCAGATACCGGTCACCGCCCCGGTCGCTCAGCCACCGCCAGTCCCCTTCGATGCGCGGTGTGTGCGTACCGTCCGGGGCGAAGAAGACTTCGGGGCGGGTGTTGTCCCGGAAGCCCGTGAACATGCAGCCCTCGGTGTGCTGCTGCCGCAGCGCCAGCAGGGCCAGCGCGTTCCGTGACACACGGATGTCGTCGTCCAGGAACACCACGGTGGAGCCCTGGGCCACGGTCAGCCCGACGTTGCGGGCCGCCCCCGCGCCCAGGCCCACGGGGTTGCGGACGACCGTCACCGGCACCGCAAGTCCCGTGTCGAGCACCACGTGGCGCACGGGCGGGTCGGAGCCGTCGTCGACGACCACCACCTCGAAGCCGCGCCAGAGCTGGTCCTCCAGTCCGGCCAGCGTTCCGGCCAGCGACCGGGCGCCGTTGTACGTGGCGACGATCACCGAGACCGGTTCCGAAATCCCCTCCGGTACCTGGCGGACGGGGCCCGTCAGGGCGAGGCCGGTGCGTGCGCGGAAGACCCGCTCGGCCCCGGAGTAGTCGTTGCCGTGCGCGCGCAGACCGTCCAGCAGGGTGGCTGCCGCGACCGCGCCCGTCACGACCGCCTGACCAGGTAGGGCGGCATGGCGAGCAGGTCGATGTCCGGGCTCGCCACCATGAGGTCCACCCCCTGCTCGGGCGTGAGCACCATCGGCTCCCCCTTGATGTTGAGCGAGGTGTTGACGACCCCGGGCAGTCCGGTCTCCTCGGCCACCGCGGCGAGCAGCGCCCCGAACCCGGTGTCCGCGTCGGGGACGAGCTGTGCCCGGGTCGTACGGTCCACGTGCACTCCCGCCGGTGCGCGCTCGATCCGCTCGCGGCCCACCACGTGCATGGTGAGCATGTAGTCGCTCAGCCCCTGGACCGGGGGCTCCATGTCCAGCGCACGGAAACCCCCGGCGGTCAGCGAGAGCGCGGCGGGACGCCAGGGCTCGCGTCCCTTGACCCGGTTGAGGCGGTCCAGCGTCGTACGGTGCCGGGGCGAGGCGAGCAGGCTGCGGGCGCCCAGCGCCCGGGGCCCGAACTCGTTGGGCCCGTCGAACCAGGCGACCACCTCGCCCTGCGCGATCGCGGCCGCGACCTCGGCCCGCAGCCGGTCCTGCTCCAGGGCGACAGCGGTGCAGCCCGTGCGCTCCAGTGCCTTCTCGACCGCCCCGGTCGGCACCGGTGGCCCGAAGAAGACGGGCTGTCCCGCCTCGGCGGGCAACGGGGCCGGCATGGTGCCGAACAGGGCCTCCGCGAGCAGTGCGGCGCCGAAGACCGTACCGCCGTCGTTGGGTGCGACCGTGCCGGAAACCCTGGCGTAGCCGCTCTCCAGCGCGATCCTGCGATTCATGTGCGCGTTGAGCGCGACGCCGCCCGACAGCAGCAGGGTGTCCTCGCCGGACAGCCGCCGGGCCCGGGCCGCCAGGGCGAGCCCGGCCTCCTCCACCGTCAGCTGGGCGTCGGCGGCGAACGGCGCGTAGTCGAACGCGTTGGCCGAGGAGTCCGTGTACGGGAACACGTTCTCCTCGAAGGCGGCCAGCCACTGCTTGCCCAGCTTCTCCCAGCTCAATCCGCCCGCCAGATCGCCCCGCAGCCGCGGGTCGAGGCAGAAGCCGCCGGTCGCGGCGTCGAAGGAGATGAACCGCATGTCGCTGGTGCGGCCGTAGGAGCTCAGCCCCATCAGCTTGCCCGCGCCCCACCAGCCCAGCTTCGCGTACGCGGCCGCCGCGCCGTAGAACATGCCCAGCGACCAGCACTTGTCGTAGCGCTCCAGCAGCCGGAAGCGGCCGTGGTCGACGTGGAACAGCGAGGTCGAGCCGTCGCCGCCCCAGCCGTCGGCGACCAGGACGTCCGCCGTCGCGTACGGGTTGAGGAAGTAGGCACCGGCCGCATGGCACAGGTGGTGGTCGAAGAAGGTGATGTCACGTGTGCCCAGGCTGGACGCCAGGTTCGGCAGGATCGTCCCGGTCAGGGCGTCGGTGACGTGCGCCCCGCAGGGGATGCCGGGCGCCTCGGTGACCGGAGTGCCGGGTGGGGCGTCCGCCCACGCGTAGCCGATCGCCTGGATCTCCCGTGGATGCACGCCGAAGGCGTCCAGCAGCACGCGCACGGCATCCTCCGGGCCTTCTCCCGGGGCGTGCCGCCGGCGGCTGACGCGTTCCTGCTCCAGAGCGCCGACCACCTTGCCGTCGACCGCGAGACAGACGGCGCCGTCGTGGCAGCCGGGGACATCAGGGCGGCCGACGAGACCGAGGACGATCATCCGCGCCTCCTAGAGGACGTGACCTGTCGCACCAGAGTGACGTGGCACGGCCGCACGACCCCGTGTCTGTTCGACGGATGTCCCGTTTCGCTCCTCGATCGGCCGGTTCGGCGGACTTGCGGATCGCAAACGACGGGCGAGCCGTGCCGTGGGGATCCGGCAGCGCCTCGGCTCAGCCGTAGGGCTTGCCCATGAGCCGTTCGGTCGCCCGGAGAGTCGGTTCTTGCGGGTCCCGCCCGCCGCCGGACGGACGCCAGCCCAGCCTGGCCACGGCGATGAAGGCGACGGCCTGTCTCCAGCCGCCTCTCCCGGAGATCCGCAGGACGTCCTCGGCGAGCACGTCCACCGGATCGTCACGGTGCCCCGCGATCCGCCCGTCACCGCCCCGCAGGAGCTCGTCATCCCTCAGGAGCTCGTACTCGAAGGCGAGACGCGCCAGGTCGAGGCACCGGTCCCCGGCGTTCAGCAAGTCGATGTCGACGATCCCGGAGAGCCTGTCACCGGCCACCAGGACATTGGTGAAATTGAGGTCCCCGAACACGAGGTCGGCGCGCGGCTCCGGTGCCGGCGCCGACGCCAGCCACGCCCCGAGACGATCGCACAACCGCGCCGCCCGCGCCGAGCGGGCCCGTGCGGCGGCCCACCAGCCCATGGCGTCGTCCCGCACGGCGGCCGCGATCCAGCACTCGCCCCCTGCGCTCTCCTCCCCCGCTCCGGCCTGCAGCTCCACCGCGGCCCGTAACTCCCGCAACGTTTCCGGGCCCGGCCCCCTCACCGCCGGCACGCCGGGCAGCCGCTCCTGCACCAGCGCGTACCCGCCGCACGACGGCCCATGGACGAGCGTCCGGGCCGTCGGGTGACCACGTCGCAGCAACTCATCGCTGCGCGCGACCCGTTCCGCGACGCCGTGATCGTCACCGGCGTACCACTTCACGACCACGGGTCCCTCGTCCACCGTCACGGCGAAGAACGTCGTCCCCTTGCCCCGGGGCGCGGCCGTCACGTCCGTCACGCGGAGACCGAACTGCCGGGCTGCGGCCCGAGCCCGGTCCGCCATCGCATGCGACATACCGCTCCCCTGCCCCGCCCGGAACAGCGGTACGCACGAGCCGCACTTGCCGCCCTGCCAAGGGGTTGCGTTGCGCCACCACTGGAGAGCGCGTCCACCACCGCTGCCGCTGCCGGGACCCACAGCGCGGTCAGACGGGCGCGGTGACGCCCGCCTGGGTGATGAGCCGGTCCAGCAGCGAGAGCAGGCAGCCGCGGACGTCCTCCCGGGAGCGGGCGTCGAGCAGGTGGACAGGGGTGTCCGGGTCCGTCAGGTGCAGGGCCGCCTTGATCTCCTCCGTGGTGTACGGCTGCTCGCCGTCGAAGCAGTTCGCGCCGACGATGAACGGCAGTCCGCGGTTCTCGAAGAAGTCGATGGCGGGGAAGCTGCGGTCCAGCCTCCGGGTGTCGGCCAGGACGATCGCCCCGAGTGCCCCGGACAGCAGGTCGTCCCACATGAACCAGAAGCGTTCCTGGCCCGGTGTGCCGAAGAGGTACAGGACCACTCCGGCGTCGGTGAGGGTGATGCGGCCGAAGTCCATCGCGACCGTGGTCGCCGTCTTGCCCTCGATGCCGTCGAGGTCGTCGACCCCGACGCCCGCGGACGTCAGCCGCTCCTCGGTGCGCAGCGGCTCGATCTCGGAGATCGCTTCTACCAGAGTCGTCTTGCCGACGCCGAAGCCCCCGGCGATGAGGATCTTGACGGGGGACTCTTCCGGTGCGGCGGCGGTGTCAAAGTCGGGCAAGGTTGTCCCTGATTTTCATGAGCAGGTGGACATTGGAGGTCTCGGAGGCGTCCAGCGGCGGCCGGTGGCGGACCAGACCGCGCTCCAGCAGCTCGCCGAGCAGGACCACCATGGGAGTCAGACGCATCCGCATCCGGGCGGCGATCTCGGCGACCGCCCGTCCGTTCGGCGAGGGGCACATGGCGAGGATCTCCTGCCACTCCGTGGGCAGGCTGCCGTGCCCGTCGCCGGCACCGGCAGTCGCCGTGATCACGGTGTCCATCGTCAGGCCGTGGCGGGACGCGGCCGTACGCCCGTCGGTGAGGGCGTACAGCCGCGTCCGGCGGCGCCGTCCGGGCTCTGGGTCGGCCGCCATTACGACGTGGGCGTCTGGGAGCGTTCGGGGGTGTCCAGCCACTCGCCGAGCGCCTGTGCGGCGCGGACCGTCTCGCCGCCCAGTTCCCCGAGCCGTGCCTTGCGGGAGGCCACCACGATCAGCGTGCTGCCCGATCCGCACCCGACGATGCACAGGTAGCGGTCGTCCATCTCGACGAGTTGGCGGACCACCCCGCCGCCGTCGATCTCCCGCGAGACGGCCTTCATGGTGGACGCGATGCCGGAGGCGGCCGCGGCCACCCGTTCGGCCCGGTCCCGCTCCAGCATGTAGGCGCTGAGCTTGATCCCGTCGTTGGAGAGGAGCACGGCTCCCTGGATCCCCGCGATCCTGCTCAGGTTGTTGTCCAGGATGCTGTAGATCGCATCGTTCTGTGTCGTCGTCATGGCTGGTCCTGTCGGAGTTCGAGTTCCACTTGCCTGGTGCCGTCTTCGTAGTCCGCCCAGGCGTCGGCCACCTCTTCGGGCGTGGCGGCGTCCTGGCCCACCGGTTCGGCCGCACGCGGCTCGCGGAGCCGCCGGGTCATGTGGGTCTGCGGGACGCGCTCGGGGAGAGCCGGCCGGTCGGGGGCGTCCCCGGAGCCGGACCGGGGCGGTGCCTCCGGCGCCGTGTTCCCTGCCTGCCGCACCTGCCCCTTCCGCCGGCGGCGCGGCAGTCCCGACGCGCCGGGAGCGGGGTCGTCCGCCGGATCGCCGGTCTGCTGCTGCGGGACGAGCTTCGGCCGCCGCTCCTCGGTGGACCGCGGTACGGGCGCGGGCCCCTTCGCCGGAGCGGCCTCCTTCGCCGGAGCGGGCCCCTTCACCGGCTCGGGCTTCTTCGCCGGCTCGGGCACCGCGGCGCCCTGCCGGGTCGCCACGAGGTGCTCGCCCGGGACGATCACTACCGCGGACGTTCCGCCGAACGCCGACCGGCGCAGCGTGACCGTCGCTCCGAGCTGGTCGGCGAGGTGGCCGACCACGAAGAGGCCGAGGCGGTGCGCGTTGCGGGCCAGCACGGAGTACGGCGGCGCCGAGTGCAGCCGGCCGTTCATCTCCTCGTACCTCTCGGCGGTCACCCGCGGGCCACGGTCCTCGATCTCGACGCAGAGGCCGTCGCCGACCAGTTCGGAGCGGATGGCGACCCGCGCCGTCGGCGGGGAGAAGCGCGTGGCGTTGTCCAGCAGCTCTGCCAGGAGGTGGCTGAGCTGGCTGATCACGCCCGGTTCCACACTGGTCTCGTCCATGGCGTGGCGGTCGATGCGCCGGAAGTCCTCGACTTCGGCGGCCGCCTCCCGCAGCAGGTCGGCGATGCGCATGGGCTCCATGTGCGGGTCGGGGACCTCGCCGCCCGCCAGGATGAGCAGGTTCTCGACCTGCCTGCGCATGCCCACCGTGAGCTGATCGGACCTCATGAGGTCGGCGAGGAGGGCCTCGTCCTGGCCGTAGGTGTCCTGAATGTGCTCGGTGAGGGCGAGCTGCCGGCTGACCAGGTTCCCGGTCCGTGCGGCGATTCCGGAGGCGAACACGCTGAAGCCGTGCCGCTCGTCGGCGAGCTGCCGGTGACCCTCGACGGACACGGCGACGGCGCGGGCGAAGGCGTCGCTGATCCGCCCGACCTCGTCCTGTTCGCCCCTCGCCCGCGGCAGTGCGCCGGTGTCGACGGCCTCTCCGCGCTGGAGGCGGTCCACGACGTCCGGCAGGGTGTCCTCGGCGACCGTCACCGTGCGGTCGTGGAGAGAGCGCAGGCGGCGCAGGACCGAACGCGTGGTGAAGACCACGACGGCGACGACCAGCAGGAGGGCGGCACCGCTCGCCGCCACCAGCAGGACGACCTGATCCTCCAGTTCCGCCGCCCGGTCGTCGCCATGGGCGAGCAGCTCCTGCAGCTCGCTCTCGTCGAGGGTGTTCAACTGGGCGGAAAAAGTGTCGTAGGCCGCCCGCCAGTCGCTGACGTCCGGCGGCAGTACGACGCCGGAAGACACCTCCCGGTGCTCGGAGGCGACCGCCTTCTCGATGCGGGCTTTGGTCTGCCAGGCGTTCGAGGTGAGGATCCGCTGGAGGGCGTCCTGGTCGTCGAGGGGCAGATCGAGGGCGACCGTTTCGTACAAGTAGTTGCTCGCGCCGACGGCTTCGAGGAACTCACCGAACCTGGCGGAGGTCAGCTTCCCGGAGGGGCCCGACAGCGCGAGGATGGCATCCTCGCGAGCCACCACCTCCGCTGCCGAGAACAGGGCCACGAGCGACGTCGTCTCCTGTGTGAGCCCACCGTCGTCGACGTGGTTGAGATCTCCGTAGCAACGGATCGTCCAGCTGATCACGTCGGTGTAGTAGTCGACGGCGTCGTCCGGGCTTCCGTGGCGCGCGTCGGCGCGTTCGCGCTGGACGCCCAGGTCGGCCAATCGCCGCGCGACTTCGCGGAGGCGGTCCTTCGCCCGGTCGGAATGGAGCTGATCGGCGTCCGCCGACTTCAGGAACGCGGTCACGGCCCGGTCGGTGGCGGCCCGGCGACCGCGCAGATCGGCCCCGGTGACGGGCGTGCCCGACCACCACGCGGCGGTGATCGCGCGCTCGGACTGCAGTTTGGTCATGAGCTGGTACAGGGGCACGCCGGTCTGCCGGCCGGCCGCCACGTCCTTGCGCAGATGCCGGGACTCCTGCACCGACCGGTCGGAGCTGATGAGAACCTGGACGCCCATCGCGACGGTGGGCACCACCGCCAGCCAGACGAGCAAGGTGCGCAGGCGCACGGCCCGTCGCCGGCTCTTTCGCACCGGCTCGCCCGGGCCTTCGGATCCTGTGGGAGTCATCAATCCTCGTAAAACACAGCCGACCATTTCGGAATGGATGCCGATCATAACCAGCCAATTCAAGGAACAGCAGTTGAGGTTGGCATCCAGGAATGGTAAAGGCAATCAAGAGGAGTTCATTGCTGATTGCGGTGATTGTCGACTGTGCCCGGAGATTGAGCGGATTGCGCACCGAGGCGTCAACACGACAAGTCCGGAACGCCGGTTCATGCGGCCGTTCGGGAGTCTCCCGCTCGAGGGGCGGCGCGCTTGAGGGGCGTCGCGCTCCAGGGGTGGAACTCACATCACATCAACCGGACCGAGTGCGGGCGGCGGTGGCGCATGAGGTCCGGAGTGCTGCGCTCCACCACCCGGCCGAGCACGAATCCTTCGGACCCGGCCGGGCCGAGCTGGAGGCTCAGCGCGGTCCAGCCCAAGCTCTGGGCGTCACACGCGGCGGCTTCTACCGGCACTTCAAGGACCGGGGTGCCCTGCTGGAGGAGATGCTCGACACCTGGGAGCGGATGAGCACGGACGAGGTGATCGAGCGCGTCGAGAACGAAGGCGGCGACGCCAGGGACAAGGTGCGGCGCGCGGGCGCGCTCACTTTCTCCCAGACGCTGCTGCCGATCGACCTCGACCACGGCACGCACAGCCGCACCGACGTGCTCGACACGGCCACCAGGCTGCTCCTGGCCTAGCGGCGCCGGAGCCTGACGCATCGTGTCCGGCCGGCACGCCGCGCCGCGCGAGCGTCAGCAGGGCTCGGTGCAGCGCGACGAGGGGCACGGACGAAGATGGGTGCATCAAGAATGCACACCGAGAGGTCCCTCATGCCCCACATAACCGTCGACTACTCCGCACAGCTGGATGACGCCTTCGACCGGCAGGCGTTCGTGCGGGAACTGCACCCGATGGTGCTCGAGGAAAGCGGTTCGACGGGTGTGTGCAAGACCTTCTTCCGCCCGGCGGCGGAAACGTACGTCGGCCGGCGAGAAGCCGGACAGGTCGCGTTCGTGCACGTGGACATCGGGCTGCTGCCGGGGCGCCCGGCCGAGACCAAAGCACGGCTGTCGGAGTATGTGCTGGCCCTGCTCGGCACACACCTGCCGGCGGATGACGTGCACGAGGTGGTGGCTTCCGCGGAGGTGCGGGACTTGGCGGACTCGTACCGCTTGAACCACTCCCCCAGCGCCGGGGCCGGCGTTCCGAACCCGCGCCGCCTCCACGCCCCGCCGGTCCCGCCCCCCGCTATCGCCCCTCGATCAGCGGCAGCAGCAGCGCCGCGGACCAGCTGAAATTGGGCGAGCTGAGGGCGGCTCCGCTCAGCGGGTCGTCATTCTCCATGATCGGTCCGTTGCCGGCCGGACCGGCCGCTTGCCCGGTCAGCCTCACGGCCAGTGCCTCCGCGTCACGGCCGAATCCGTAACGGCGCATCCCGGCGATCGCGAAGTACGCCTGGTCGAGCCAGACGGGGCCGCGCCAGTACTGCCGTGCGGCGAAGTACGGCCAACTCCTGGAGACCGCCGGCAGGGGCATTGCGGTGGCGAACTCAGATGGATCCAGGAGCCGTTCGCGTACCGCGGCGGCCTGTTCCCGTGTCGCGACGCCGCTCCACAGGGGGATCACACCCTCGATCCCCCTGCCCCGGGCCGTCAGCCGGGTGTCCGAGCCGAGCACGGTGTCGTGGAACCAGCCGGTCGCCGGGTCGTACATCCTCTCCCGTACGGCCCTGCCGGTGGCGGCCGCCCCGGCCCGCCAGCCCTCGGCGGCCGCCCGCTTCCCCGGCTCCGCGGCGATCCGGCCCAGATGCTCCTGGTCGACGGCGAGACAGGCATTGAGGTCCACGGACCCCTGGGTCAGCGAGTATCCGGTCACCTGCCCCGAGCCGTCCCGGTTCGGCACGACCGAGGTGCCCAGCGCGGCGTCGAACCGGGGCGCGTTGTCCATGCCGCTCTCCCAGGCCGCGGCCAGCCGCTGCTGCCCGGGTGAGCCGTTGGCGGGGTCCACGGTCGCGCCGTACTCCGCGAGCCCGTCGTGGTCATGGTCCCGGTTGCGGTACCACCACTCCCGGTACGTTGCCGCTCCGCTCGTAGGCCTGCCACACCGACCACGGGCTCAGCGGCGGCTTGCTGTTCCGCTCGTTCCAGTTGGTCCCGCCCCGCTGCGGGTCGTTGTAGAAGACGGCGTCCGGGATCATCCCCGCGTCCTGGGGCCGGGTCGTGGAGCCGGGACGTATCTGGTGGTCGAGCACCGAGCGGATCTGGTCCTCGGCGAGCCCGGCATCGAAGCGTGCCGTGCCGACCGCCTGCTTCCAGGTGTCCCAGGCCCAGAAGCCGCCCGCGAACCACTTGTACGAGAGGGAAGGCGTGATCCCGTCGTGTGCGAGCTCCCGGCGGTGCTGCGCCAGTTGGTCACGAGCGTCTCCAGCGCCTTGACGGCGAGCCGCCGCCGGCCGGCCGGCACCCCGGCGGTCACGCCGTCGACGTACCTGCGCCAGCGGGCGTCGGACGCCCGGACGGTCCGCGCCGGGTCGGCGAGCACTGCGCAGGGGTGGGGCAGCAGCCGTCGGCGGGACGCAGGCGGTGGCCACGGCCAGGAGGAGAGCGAGGGCGAACAGGGCACACGGGTGCGGGCGCATCGGCGAACTCCAGTTCTTCCGAGAGCCGGGGCCGAAATCCGACGAGTGTGTTGGGCAGCATGAAACAGACGGCGCCCGCATCACGCGATTCGCCCTCTCCGTCCGGAACTCGCCCCGGCCGGGCCCGGGCGCGGGCCGTGGCAGCCCGCGTCCGGCACACCTCGGTGGCCGTCAGGGGCGTCCGCGCGGAGGCCGCGTGTGCCGCGTCACCGCTCGTCCCGCGCCTCGGGCTGCCCGGTGTCCGGCGTGGCCGCCTATGACGGGCATGCGGTCTTCTCCGTCGTGGAAAGGTCCGCTGCGAGGTCGTGTGGCAAGGGGATCCGGCCGAAGTTCTCAGAGACCCAGGCGTCGTTGTAGATGGTGCCGAGGTAGCGCTCGCCGCGGTCGGGCAGGACGATCGCGCAGGTGGAGCCGTCGGGGATGGCGTGCCGCAGGCTGCCGAGGGCGCTGACGACCGCGCCGGAGGAGCCGCCGGCGAGGATCGCCTCCGTCGCGGCCAGCCGGCGGCAGCCGATGACGCAGTCGAGGTCGCCGACGTGGACGACCGAGTCGGCCAGTTCCGGGGTGTGCAGCGGGGGCCGGGTCGCGGCCCCGTGCCCGGGGAGGAGCCGGGAGACCGCGGGCGGGTCGGGGTCGAAGATGGCGCTGCCCAGCGCGTCCACGGCCACGATCTTCACGGGGAGCCGGTGCGCGCGGATGTAGTCCGCGCAGCCGCGCAGGGTGCCGCAGGAGCTCGCCGAGCAGATCAGGTAGTCCGGGCCGCCGGGCAGCGCCTCGTGGATCTCCCGCATCGTGGTCCGGTGCGCGAGGGCGTTGAGGGCGTTGCCGTACTGGTCGGGCCAGTAGGCGCCGGGGACGGTCAGGGTCAGCTCGCGCACGCGGGCCACACGGGCGGGCAGGTAGTCGCCGGACTCCCGGTCGGGTTCGGTCACCATCTCCACCTCGGCGCCGAGGGCGCGCATGATGTCGATGTTCTGCTGGTTGGCCCTGGGGTCGACGACGCAGATGAAGCGCAGGCCGTAGTACCGGCAGACCTGCGCGAGGCCGATGCCGAGGTTGCCGGAGCTGGATTCCACGACCACCGACTCGCCGGGTACGAGGTCGCCCCGGCGGATGAGGTCGCCCAGCATGCTCAGGGCCGGCCGGTCCTTGGTGCTGCCGGCCGGGTTGAATCCTTCGAGCTTCGCGAACACGCGGACGGGGCTGTCCGGGAAGAGCCTGACGAGTTCGACGAGGGGCGTCGCGCCTATGGTCGACAGGATGCCGGGTTCCCCGGTCAGCACTGCGCGTCCACCGGCTCGGCGAGGCTCTTGGGCCGCATGTCGGTCCAGTTCGCCTCGATGTGGGCCACGCAGGCCGCGTGGCTGTCCTTGCCGAACGCTACCGTCCAGCCGGCCGGGACCTCGGCGAAGGCGGGCCAGAGCGAGTGCTGGCCCTCCGCATTGGTCAGGACGAGGAACGTCGCGTCGGTGTCGTCGAACGGGTTCACAACTGGTCTCCTTCGGGGATCGCGGCAGTCAGGGCGCACGCGGGGGTCGCGGCGGCGGGGGACATCAGGCCGATGGGCAGCTCCGGGCGGTCGCCGGCGGCCCGCAGGACGTCGGTCAGGACCGCGCAGAAGCGTTCGACGGTCTCCCGGTCGAACAGCTCGTCGGCGTACTCCACGTGCCCGCTCATGCCACCGGCGCCGGGCACCTCGGTCAGCAGGAGGGAGAAGTCGATGCGGGCCGCCACATGGTCCACGGGGAACAGCTCCGCCGTCAGGCCGGGCATCTCCGTGGTGGATCCGTCGTAGTTCTGCAGGACGAGCATCGTCTGGAACAGCGGGTGGCGCCCCGGGTGCCGGGGCGGATCGCAGGCGTCGACCATGCCGGTGAAGGGGTACTCCTGGTGCTCGTAGGCTGCGAAATCGGCGTCCCTGGCCCGGCGGAGGAGGTCCGTGAAGGCGGGGTCGCCCGAGGTGTCGAGGCGCAGGACCAGGTAGTTGGTGAAGAGGCCGACGAGGTCGTCGAGTCCCTCGTCCACCCGGCCGGCGATCGGGGTGCCGACGGGGACGTCGGTGCCGGCGCCGGTCAGGGTCAGGGCGGTGGCCAGGGCCGTGTGCAGCACCATGAACAGGGTGGCGTCCTGCGTGGCGGCCAGCGCCTGGAGGCCGTGGTGGACCTCCGGGGCGATCTCGAAGGGGACGGCCGCGCCCCGGTGGGTGGGGCTGTCCGGCCGCGGCCGGTCCAGGGGAAGGGTCGCCTCCACGGGCAGGTCCGCCAGCGTCCCGCTCCAGAAGGCGCGCCCCCGCGCGGCGAGGCTCTCCGGGTCGGAGTCGTCGCCCAGCAGGTCCGCCAGCCAGAGGGTGTAGTCGGCGTACTGGAGGGCGAGCGGTTCCCGGCACGGTGTGTCGCCCGCGCGCCGGGCGGCGTACGCGGCGGCGAGGTCACCGAGCAGCACGCCGACGGACCAGCCGTCGCCCGCGATGTGGTGCCACATCAGCACGAGGACGTGCTCGTCCTCGGTGACCCGGAACAGCACGGCCCGGAAGGGCGGTTCGTTCCGCAGGTCGAACGGGCGATGGGCGGCTTCGCTGACCCGGTCGGCCAGCTCGGCCTCGGTGGTGGTGACGACCGGCAGGGTGATGCGGGCGTCCTCGGGCGGGAGCACGCTCTGGTACCGGTCGCCGTCGGGACCGGGGAAGAGTGTCCGCAGCACCTCGTGGCGGTGGACGACGTCCGTGAGCGCCGCTTCCAGGGCCGCCCGGTCGGTGTCGCCGGTGAGCCGGAGGGCGACGGGCATGTTCTTCAGGGCGCCGGAGGCCGCCGCGTTGCCCAGTGCGATCCGGAAGGTGCGGTCCTGGGCCGGGGAGAGCGGGAGGCGCTCGGGGCGCTCGTACGGCCTCGGCGCGGGCCGCCCGGCCCCGGACCGTCGTTCCGCCACCCGTCCGGCCAGCGCGGCCACGGTGGGGGCGCCGAAGAGGTCGCGGAGGGTCAGCTCCGCGCCCAGCGCCGACCGGATCCGGCTCACCAGCCGGGTGGCGAGCAGCGAGTGGCCGCCGAGGTCGAAGAAGTTGTCGTCGGTTCCCACGGTCCCCAGGCCTAGGACGTCGGCGAACGCGCCGCAGAGGAGTTCCTCCACGGGGGTGCGCGCGGCGCGTCCGGCCGGGGCGGCGGGGAGGGCGGGCTCGGGCAGGGCGTCGCGGTCCAGCTTGCCGTTCACCGTCATGGGCAGCTCGTCGAGCGTGACGTAGGCGGACGGGACCATGAACGCCGGCAGGACCTCGGCGAGGTGCCGCTTCAGAGCGGGCACGTCCACGCCGGGGTCCCGGCGCGCGTGGGCGCCCAGAGGCGTGCTGACGTGCGCGGCGGGGTCGGGGTCGGCCTCCGGGTGGGCGTAGGCGGCCACCGGCCCGGTGGTGCCGGCGGGCAGGAAGGCGATGTCGAAGGTGTCGTGGCGGGCGGACGACCAGGTGGCGACGGGCCGCAGGCCGAGGGCCTCGCCGAGCCGGCAGAGCGCCTCGGGATCCGCTCCCGGGCCCTGGACGGGTGTCGCGGGCACGTCACCGGGGAGGCCGAGCGCGGCCAGGGCGGAGAACTCCGCCAGCAGCCGGCCGTTGGGCACGCCGGTGATCCGCAGCCCGGTGCCGCCGGTGGCCAGCCGGGCCGCGAGGGCAGCGACGCCGTCGGCTCCCGAGGCACCGGTGGCGAGCCGCTGCCAGGGGAGCTCCTCCAGGCCGTCGACCGGCAGTACGGGCGCGGCCGGGCCGGCGGCCCGGCCGGACGTCTTGCAGAGCACGGCCTCGTAGCGGTGGCGGGTCAGCTCGTTGTGGTGCAGGCCGCGCTTGAGGCGGATGTCGACGCCGGTGACCCGGTCGTCGGCGGCGGCCAGGGCGGTGAAGAACTCCGGGGCCACCAGGAGTTCGGTCTCGGCGTCGATCGCGTGCCCGAGCGCGTCCGCCGCGTCGGTCCCGTCCGGCCCGGAGGCGTCGTCGGCCGGCCGGTGGCCCGCCACGCCCGCCTGCAGGGCGCGCCGCGTCCGCAGGTTGCGCACGTCGCCGACGTAGACGGCGCCGCCCGGTGCGAGCAGGCCGAGGCACTTGCCGAGGACCTCGGTGAGGTAGCCGGCGCCGGGAAAGTACTGCGCGACGGAGTTGATCACGATGGTGTCGAAGAAGTCCGCCGGCAGTCCGTCGACGTCGTCGGCGGGCCTGCAGCGCAGTTCGACCTTTCCGGCGAGCTCCGGGTCGGCGGCGACGTGGGCGGTCAGCCTCGCCACCGCGGCCGGGGAGAAGTCGGTCCCCCAGTACGTTTCGCAGCGTCCGGCGAGACGGGACAGCAGCAGGCCTGCGCCGACGCCGATCTCCAGCACGCGGCGGGGCCGCAGCTCGGCGATCCGGGCCACCGTCGCGTCCCGCCATTCCCGCATCTGCTCCAGCGGGATCGGCTCGCCGTCGTACGTGCTGTCCCAGCCTCGGAAGTCCTCGCCCCAGGGCGCCGGCCCGGAGGCCGCGTACACCTGGTCGTGGATGTCCTGCCATTCGTCGACGAGTTGCCCGCCGGGGGCGTCCTCGCCGGAGGCGGGGACGACGTACGCGACCAGGCGCACGTCGCCCGGGGGCTCCTCGCGGGCCACGACCGCGGCCCGGTCCACCGAGGGGTGTTCCAGGAGGCGGGCCTCGATCTCGCCGAGTTCGACCCGATGGCCGCGGACCTTCACCTGCTCGTCCGCCCGGCCCCGGAACACCAGCTGTCCGTCCTGCGTCCAGGCCGCGACGTCGCCGGTGCGGTACATCCGCTCGCCGGGGGCGCCGAACGGGCAGGCGACGAAGCGTCCCGCCGTCAGGCCCGGCCGGTTCAGGTAGCCGTGGGCGAGGAGGCCGGGGCCCGCCAGGTACAGGTCGCCCGCCACGCCCGGTGGCACCGGGCGCAGCCTGGTGTCCAGGACGTACACGCGGGCGTTGGTGATCGGGCGGCCGATGGGCACCGGTCCGGTGCCCACGGTCTCCGCCGACAGGGCGCCGCTCATGGTGGCGCAGATCGTGGCCTCGGTCGGCCCGTAGACGTTGGCCATCAGCCGCCCGGGGGCCCACCGCTCGACCAGGGGCGCGGGGCAGATCTCGCCCCCGGTCACGACGGTGCGCAGGGAGCCGAGCGTGGACTCGGCGCCCGGGGGCACGGCCTCCAGCGCCGTGGGGGTGATCGAGAGGTGGGTGATCCGGCGTGCCGCGAGGATCCCGGCGAGCGCCTCGCCGGCCAGCGGCCCGTCGGTGTCGGGCAGGACCAGGGTGCCGCCGCCTGCCAGGGCCATGAGGAGGTCCCAGACGGAGGCGTCGAAGCTGAGCGAGGAGAGCTGGAGCACCCGGCTCGTCTCGTCGACCGCGAGGTTCGCGGCCATCGCGGCGGCGAGGGCGGGCAGGCCCTTGTGCGGGACGACGACGCCCTTGGGGCGGCCGGTCGAGCCGGAGGTGTAGATGACGTAGGCCGGGTCGTCCGGGCGCGGGGGCCGTACGGGCGCGGCGGTCGCCGCGGCGGTCGCCGGGTCGTCTAGGAGCCAGTGCTCCACGCCGGTCCCGGGGAGCGCCTTCGCGGTCGGGCCGTCGGTCAGCAGCAGCTTCGGGGCGGCGTCGGAGAGCATGAAGCGGATCCGCGCGTCCGGGTATCCGGGGTCCAGGGGAAGGTAGGCGGCGCCGGCCTTGAGCACGCCCAGCACCGCGACGAGCAGTCCGGCGGAGCGCGGCAGGGCGAGCGCCACGAGGTCCCCGCGGCCCACGCCCGCGGCGGTCAGGCGCCGTGCCAGCCGTCCGGCGCGGGCGTCCAGTTCGGCGTAGGTCGTCTCCTCGCCGCCGTGGTCGACCGCCACCGCGGCTGGCGTACGGGCGGCCAGGTCTTCGAAGAGGCCGGACAGGGTCGCCGGGCCCGGCAGTTCCACGGCGGTGTCGTTCCAGCCGTCGAGCACGTCGTGGCGGTCCCGCGCGGAGAGCGGGTCCAGCTGCTCCACGGGGGTGCCGGGGTCGGCGACGGCCTGCTCCAGCACCTGCAGGAGGCCGCCGACGAGCCCTTCGACCGTCGCGCGGTCGAACAGCTCGGTGGCGTACTCCACGACTCCGTCCAGGCCCGCCGGACGGCCCGCGGCGGCCTCCCGCTCGTCCAGGGAGAAGAAGAGGTCGAGCCGGGAGGTGCCGGTGCCCGCCCATTCCATGCGGGTGTGCAGGCCGGGCAGGTCGATCTCGGCGCGCCGGTTGTTCTGGAGCACGAGGGCGACCTGGAAGAGCGGGTGGCGGGCGGCCGAGCGGGCCGGGGCGAGGGTCTCCACGAGGTGCTCGAACGGCACGTCCTGGTGGGCGTAGGCGGCCAAGGCCGACCGGCGTACGCGGCCGAGGAGTCCGGCGAACGTCGGGTCGCCGGAGAGGTCGGCGCGCAGGACGAGGGTGTTGACGAAGAAGCCCACCAGTCCGTCGAGGGCGTCGTCGAGCCGGCCGGCGACGCCGAAGCCGATGGGGACGTCCTCGCCCGCGCCGAGCCGGGACAGCAGGGCGGCCAGCCCGGCCTGGAGCACCATGGAGGAGGTGGCGCCGTGTTCGCGGGCCACCCGGTGCAGTCCCTCGTGGAGCTCGGGTCCCACCTCGAACGGGACGTATGCGCCCCGGTGGGAGGCGACGGCGGGCCGGGGCCGGTCGTAGGGCAGGGCCAGTTCCCCGGGGGCTCCGGCCAGTTCCTCGCGCCAGTAGGCCACCTGGCGGGACATCGCGCTGTCCGGGTCGTCCTCGGCGCCCAGCAGTTCTCGCTGCCACAGCGTGTAGTCGGCGTACTGGACGGGCAGTCCGGCCCAGTCGGGGCCGTGTCCGGCGTGCCGGGCGCGGTAGGCCTCGGACAGGTCGCGCGTGAGCGGGCCGAGGGACCAGCCGTCGCCGGCGATGTGGTGCAGGACGAACAGCAGGACGTGCTCCCGCTCGGAGACCCGCAGCAGGGTCGTCCGGACCGGGGGGTCGCAGGACAGGTCGAATCCGTGCCGGGCCGCGGCCGCGATCCCGGCCTCCAGGCCGTCCTCGGGGACGGGCACGACGGTCAGGCCGGGCCATGCCCCGGCCGGGTCGAGCACCAGCTGCCGGGGGACGCCCGCGGTCTCGGGGAAGACGGTGCGCAGACTCTCGTGCCGGCCGATCACGTCACGCAGGGCCGCCTCCAGGGCGGGGACGTCCAGCTCGCCCGACATCCGCATGGCGGCGGGCATGTTGTAGGTGGCGCCGGGGCCCTCCAGCTTGTGGAGGAACCACAGCCGCTGCTGCGCGTACGACAGCGGGACCGGCTCGGGGCGGGGCCGGCGCGCCAGTGCGGGGCGTACCGCTGCGGCGGTGTCCAGGCGGGTGGCCAGGCCCGCGGGTGTGGGCGCCTCGAAGACGTCCCGTACGGGCAGTTCGGCCCCGAACGCGGTCCGGACGCGGGAGGCGAGCCGGGTAGCGAGGAGCGAGTGGCCGCCGAGGTCGAAGAAGCTGTCCTCGGCGCCGACGGCGTCGACGCCGAGGAGCTCGGCGAAGAGGCCGCAGAGCATCTCCTCGGCCGGGGTACGCGGCGGCCGTGAGGCGGTCGCGGTGACGGCGGTGAGGTCCGGGGCGGGCAGCGCCTTGCGGTCGATCTTGCCGTGCGCGGTCAGCGGCAGGGCGGGCAGGACCGTCACGACGGCGGGGACCATGTAGCCGGGCAGCAGTCCGGCCAGGTGGGCGCGCACGGCCGCGGGGCCGGTGTCACCGGTGACGTAGCCGCACAGCTGGGGCCGTCCGGCGGGGTCGTGGGCGAGGGAGGCGACGGCGCCGGTGACGCCGGGCGCGCCGCGCAGGGCGGCCTCGATCTCGCCGAGTTCGACACGGTGGCCGCGGACCTTGATCTGGAAGTCGCGGCGGCCGAGGAACTCCAGCTGCCCGTCGGCCCGCCACCGCACCTGGTCGCCGGTACGGTACATGCGCGCGCCGGGGGCGGGGGCGTAGGGGTCGGCGACGAACACGGAGGCGGTGCGCACCGGGTCGGCGACGTATCCGCGGCCGACGCCGTGCCCGGCGACGTACAGCTCGCCGGGCACGCCGACGGGCACCGGGCGCAGCGCCTCGTCCAGGACGTAGAAACGGGTGTTGCGCACGGGCCTGCCGATGGGGGTGCGGGCGCCGGTGACCGGACCGGTGAGCACCGCGTGGGCGACGTCGTCCGAACACTCGGTGGGACCGTAGGCGTTGACGACGGGGACGTCCGGGTAGCGGGCGAACCAGCGGTCGCACAGCTCGGGCGGCAGTTCCTCGCCGGTGACCATCAGCCAGCGCAGGCCCGTGAGGTCCGGTGCGCGCAAGCCGGCGTCCCAGGCGTCGAGGGCGGTGCGCAGCAGGGAGGGAACGACCTCCAGGACGGTGACGTCCTCGTCCTCCACGACGCCGAACAGGGCCCCGGGGTCGGCGGCCGTGGCGTGGTCGACGACGCGGGCGCGGCCGCCGACGGCCAGCGGGGCGAGCATCTGCCAGACGGCGACGTCGAAGGTGAGGGGGGCGTTCTGGACGACGGCGTCCCCGGCGGTCAGCCGGAGGTCGGCGACCTTCGCGGAGAGGTGGTTGGCCATGCCGCCTCGGTGGACCATGGCGCCCTTCGGACGGCCGGTCGAACCGGACGTGAAGATCACGTAGGCGAGGTCCAGAGGGGACGCCGGGACCACCGGCCAGGGGCGTGGCAGGGCGTCGTCGGCGGTGTGCAGCGGCAGCACCGACACCTCGGTGCCGGCCTCGGCCACCACCCGCGCGGCCAGGGGCCCCAGCCCCTCCTCCACCAGCAGGACGCGCACGCCGCCGTCGGCGACCACGCCTGCGGAGCGGGCGGCGGGGGCCGCGGGGTCCAGGGGGACGAACGCGCCCGCGGCGCCCAGCACGCCGAGGACGCCCGCGACGAACCCGGTGCCGGGCCCGCCCAGCAGGCCGACCACCCGGCCGCGCTCCCACCCGGGGAGCTCCCGCAGCCGGGCCGTCACGCCGGCGGACCGCGCGGCCAGGGCCGCGTAGCTCACCTCGCCCGCGCCGTCGACGACGGCGATGTGGTCGGGCCGGGCCTCGGCGCGTTCCCGTACGCACTCCACCACATCGCCCACGCCGCCCTCGCGGACGGTGTCGTTCCAGCCTTCCAGGACATCGTGGCGCTCCCGCGCGGACAGCACCTCCAAGCGGTCCACGGGAGTGCCCGGCGCGGCCACGGCCTGTTCCAGGACGCGCGTCAGGCGGGCGGCCAGCGCCACGGCCGTGGGGTGGTCGAACAGTTCGGCGGCGTACTCCAGGGTGCCGTCCAGGCCGGCCGGGGCGCCGTCCGCGCCCAGCCGTTCGGCCAGGGAGAAGGACAGGTCGAAGCGGCAGGTGCCGGTGCCCGGCCACTCCGGCCGGGCCCGCAGGCCGGGGAAGGCGAACTCGGCCTGCTGGTGCCGGAGCAGCAGCGCCACCTGGAAGAGGGGGTGGCGGGCGGCGGAGGGAGCCGGGGCGAGGGCCGCGACCAGGTGCTCGTAGGGCACGTCCTGGTGCCCGTAGGTCTCCTGGGCGCGCTCCCGCACCCGGCCCAGCAGCTCGGTGAACGTGGGGGCGCCGGAGACGTCGGTGCGCAGGACCAGGGTGTTGGCGAAGAGGCCGACGAGGTCTTCGAGGGCCTCGTCCGGCCGCCCGGTCACGTCGAAGCCGACGGGTATGTCCTCGCCGGCGCCCATGCGGGAGAGCATGGCCGCGAGGCCGGCCTGGAGGACCAGGAACAGGGTCGTGCCGTGTTCGCGGGCGAGCCGCCGCAGACCGGCGTGCAGGCCGGGACCGACTTCGAAGGGCACCTGTCCGCCCCGGTAGGACGCGGCGGCGGGGCGCGGCCGGTCGTAGGGCAGCGCCAGCTCCTCCGGCGCGCCGTCCAGTGCCTGCCGCCAGTAGGCGCTCTGCCGCGCGGACAGGCTGCCGGGGTCGTCGTCGGCGCCGAGCAGCTCGCGCTGCCACAGGGTGTAGTCCGTGTACCGCACGGGAAGTTCCGCCCAGTCCGGTGCCGCACCCTCGCGCCGGGCCGCGTAGGCGGTCGACAGGTCACGGGCCAGGGGGCCGAGCGACCAGCCGTCGCCGGCGATCCGGTGCAGCGTGACGACGAGGACGTGCTGCCGCTCCGACAGCCGCAGGAGCGTGGCCCGCAGGGGCGGTTCGCAGGAAAGGTCGAAGGCGTGCCGTGCCGCGTTCTCGGTCTCCGCCGCCAGGGCGTCCTCGGTGACGGGCACGACCTTCATTCCGGACCAGGCCTCGACCGGGTCCAGGATCCGTTGCCGGGGGACGCCCCCGGCCTCGGGGAAGACCGTGCGCAGGCTCTCGTGCCGGCCGATCACGTCACGGAGGGCCGCCTCCAGGGCGTCGGTGTCCAGTTCTCCCGTGAGCCGGAGCGCGAAGGGAAGGTTGTACGTGGCTCCGGGTCCCTCCAGCTTGTGCAGGAACCACAGCCGCTGCTGCGCGAACGACAACGGGATCATGAAGCATCTCCTTCTCGGAACATCCTGCGGAGCACCGGCCGCGCGGGTACGGTCTCGCGCGCCGACCGGGTCGCCAGCGCTGTCAGCGCCACGGGGGTCGGCGCCTCGAACACCTCCCGCGTCGACAGCTCCGCACCGAGCGCGCGGCCGGCCCGGGCGGCCAGCCGGGTGGCCTGGAGCGAGTCGCCGCCCAGGGTGAAGAAGTCGTCGTGGGGCCCGACTTCGCCGAGCCCCAGGGTCTCGGCGAAGAGACCGCACAGCGTCGCCGCCACGGCCGCCTCCCCGGCGGACGGTGCCGCGTCGCCGACGCGCCCGTCCGGTTCGTGCGCCACGCGCTCCAGCAGCGCGCACCACGCGTCGAGCAGCCCTTGGGCGGTCGTCGCGTCGAAGCGGTTGGCGTCGTACTTGAGGTACAGCCGGAAGCCGTCGCTCTCCTGGAAGATCTCCGCCTCCAGCTCGAACTCGCTCTCCTGGCGCACGCCTTCGAACACCCGGAGGCCGAGCTCGCCGGGGGCCGCCTCCCTGGCCTCGGTGAACAGCGCGGCCTCTTCGAAGTTCTGGTACGAGAGGCTGGTGCGGACCAGTGGCGAGCGGGTCCCGTCGCGCCGCACGCCGAGGGCACGGACCATCGCCGGGAACGGGTAGGCGGCGTGTTCGAGGCCGCCCAGCACCGCGCGCCGCACCGACGTGAGGAGGTCCTCGTAGGTCTCGTCGCCGTCGACGGCGCAGCGGATCGGCAGCAGGTTCACGAAGTGGCCGACGACGTCGCGGAAGCGGGTGCCGGGGCGGCCGGCGGCCGGAAGGCCGACGACGAGGTCGGACTCCCCCGTCACCCGGTGCAGGAACGCCATGTACGAGGCGAGGAAGACCACGGACGGGCCGGCCCGCCGCTCACGGGCGCGGGCGGTGAGCGCCGCGGACAGCTCGGGCGTGAGCTTCGCGGCCACCTCCTCGCCGCGCGGCGTGGCAGCCGGGTCGAAAGGCCGGTCGCCGGGCAGGGCGAGCGCCCGCCGGGGGGCGCGCAGCTCGTGGGTCCAGTAGGCGAGGAGCGCGTCGCCCTCGGGACTGTCGAGCATCGCGGCCTCCCAGGCCGTGAACTCGGCGTACCCGGCGCTCTCGGCCGCCCCTTCAAGGGCCACCGGGGCCCCTCCGGACCGCACGGCGGCGCGGTATGCCTCGGTCAGCGAGCGGACGAGGAGCCCGGCCGAGATCCCGTCGACGACGATGTGGTGCGCCGTCATCAGCAGGACGCGGCGCGCCTCCTCCGTGCCGTCCGGCGTCACGAAGGTGAGCAGGTGCGCGCGGACGAGGGGACCGTCCGCGAGGTCGAAGGGAGCGTGCACCTTCGCACGGACCTGAGCGACCCGCTCGGCGTGCGACTCCGCGACGAGCTCGGCGCGTTCGAACGGGATGCGGCGGGAGCCGCCGGTCTCCATGTACGGCACGCCGTCGTCCTCTCCGAAGACAGCGCCGAGCACCGGGTGCCTGCCGGTCAGGGAGCGGACGGCCGCTTCGAGCGCGGGCTCGTCGAGCTCGCCGCGCACCTCGAAGACGAGGGGGACGTGGTAGACCGTGGTGTCCGGGGAGATCTGCTGGGTGAGCCAGATCCCCAGCTGGGCCTGGGACAGAGCCGACTGCTCGGGAGCGGATGCGGGCGCCGGCTCCTCGCCGGGCCCGGGCGCCGGTTCCCCGGCCGGGGTGGGCAGCAGGCTCGTGACGAGCGCGTTCACCCGGTCGCTGCCGGTCCCGAGGAAGTGCTCGGCGAGCTCCTCGACGGTCTCCACGTCGAAGAGGAGCGTGGTCGGCACGTCACCGAGGTCCTCGCGCAGGGCGTTGGTGAGCTGGAGGACGAGGAGGGAGTCCATGCCGTAGTCGGCGAGGGGCACCGACGGGTCGATCTTCTCCGCCGGGATCCGCAGTGTGGCGGCCGCCTTGTCGCGGAGATAGCCGACCATGGCCTCGGTGCGGGCGCCTGCGGCGGCGCGGTCGTCCGTACAGGCTTCGGTGCCGCTGCCCTTGCGGGTGTTCGCGCCGGTGACGCGGGTGTCCGTACGGGGTTCGGTGCGGGTTTCCGTGCCGGCTTCGTCCCTCCCGTCGGTGCCGGTCGCCGTTCCGGTGTCCGCACGGTTCTCCGGTGCGGGGACGGCCTTCGGAACCGGGGCGGGCACGGGGGCGCGTACCGCCTCGGGCGCCCGGGACCCGGCGCCGGCGGGTGCCGGCGTCGTCGTCTCCGGGGCGGAAGGATCCGCTGCCACGGCCTCCGCGGGGGAAGGCTTCGACGTGGCGCCGCCGCGCGGGTCCCCCACCGCCCGGGACGCCGGCCGGACCGTGCGGCCCGAGACCCGCTGCCGGGCGATGCCGTCGCTCCGGGCGGCGATGATCTGCTGGCCGAGCTCACGCGCCTCCGGCAGGACCATGACGACCGACGGGAAGCCCTCGCCCTCCAGCACCTCGCGCCAGCGCTCGGGCGACAGCGCGGGCGAGCCGGGGACGCGCAGCGAGGTGTCCTCGAAGAGCCACCAGCCCTCCAGCAGCCCGAAGGTGAGGTGTCCGAAGAGGTCGAACCCGGAGAGCTCGTTGAGGAGGAGCCAGCCCCCGTCCCGGAGAGCCGCCTTCACATTGCGGAGGGTGTTCCGGATATCGCGCGTGGCGTGCAGGACGTTGGCGGCGATGACGAGGTCGTAGCTCCCGGGGTCGATCCCCTGGCCCGCGAGGGGCTGTTCGGCGTCCAGCCGGGCGCACGTCAGGTACGGCACGTCGGTCCCGTACGAGGTGCGCGCGTCGTTGAGGAACGCCTGCGACAGATCGGTGTAAACGTACGTCTCGATGTGCTCGTGGTAGGGGCGCAGCGCGGCGAACATCCCGGCGCTCGTCCCTCCGGTGCCGGCGCCGATCTCCAGGATGCGCAGCCGCGCGCCGGGGTCCTTGCCCAGCCGGTCGGCCACGATCGCCACGGCGGCGTCGCACAGGGCGCGGTTGTAGGTGTCCGCCACCTGATTGTTCCGGTAGCAGCCCTCGACGAGTTCGGCGGAGCCGCGCGGGAACATGACGTCCGTGGGCGGGACCGCGCCGGTGAGGATGCCGGGCAGGGCCCGGAGCATGGTGTCGGCGAGCTCCAGCCGGGCCTTCCGATCGGGTTCGGCCGACCAGGCCGCTCGGCGCTCGTCCCACTCGCGGGTGACCTCGTCGAGGGAGGGGGCCGAGGCGGGCACGGCGCGGAGCGCGTGCTCCAGCCAGGGCGTGTAGCGCTCGTGGATGCCGGCGCGGGTCCGGAGCGCCGTGACGTCGGTGTGCGCGTCGCCGGGGCCGGGTACGGCGCCGAGGGCGCCGAGGTGGGCGCGGAGCATCCTGGCGAGGAGCGGGTCCCACTCCTCGGCCCGCCACGCGGCGACCGCGTTCAGGGCCTTCCGGTCGGCCGGTGCCAGGGGACGGGCCGTGACCGCGCCGGGTTCGACGGGGGACGACGTGCGCGGGTACACGGTGGTGCGGATGGCCGGGTCGACGGCGTCCAGCACGTCGGGCTTCGCCGTCTTGACGAAGGTCAGCTGGTCCTGCGGGCCGCCGAGAAGGGCGTCGAGGGCCGCCATGGCCTCCGGGGGCTCGATCGAGAGGAGGCCCGACCGGGTCATGCGCTCCTGGTGGAAGCCGGAGGCGGCCGTGCCGACGCTCCCCCACCAGCCCCAGTTCATCACCTTGGCGGGGAAGGGCATGCGCCGGGACAGGAAGTGGGCGTAGGAGTCGCCGAAGGTGCAGCCGGCAGCGTAGTTGCCCTGGCCCGCTACGGGCATGAACGTCTGGATCGAGGAGAAGAACAGGGCGAAGTCGAGTGCCTCGTCCGCGAAGACCTGAGCCATGGCGACGGTCGCGTCGACCTTCGCCGCGAGGCTCTCGCGGAGCACGGCCTCGTCCATGCCGGCCAGCAGCTCCGCGTCCATGGGGACCAGCGCCGCCTGAACGACTCCGTGGATCCGGCCGTGACGGGCCGTGATCTCGGCGTGGGCGCGGCGGAGGGCGGCGGGGTCCGTGGCGTCGGCGGAGAGGTAGCTCACCTCGCCGCGGCCGCGGACGGCGCGCAGCTTCGCTTCGACGGCGGCGTCCTGCGCACGGCGACCGAGCCAGACGACCTTCGCGCCGTACTCCTCGGCGACGTGCCGGGTCCACGCCGTGCCGAGGCCGCCCGCGCCGCCGATGACCACGTAGACGCCGCCCTCGCGGTACGGGGCCGCGGTACGGGGCCCGGCCTCGCAGGGGGCGAGCCGGCGGGCGAGCCACTGGCCGGTGCGCCGGACCCAGGTGTCGCCGCCCGAGTGGGCGGGGAGCGCCGTGAGGTCCGAGGGCCAGTCGGTGCCGTCGAGGTCGGTGCGCCGGACGGTCCAGTGGGTGTACTCGCGGCCGAGCGAGCCGAACAGGCCGTGGAGGCCGGCGTGGGCGGGCCGGATGTCCTCGTGCGCGTGGGTCGCGAGGGCGCGGTGGGTCACCAGGGTGATGCCGAGGGGCCGCGCGTCGTGCCCCGTGCGCACCAGGGCCTTGATCATGCGGAAGGCGGCGATGACGCCTTCCTCCTGGGCGGCGACGAAGCCGGCGGCGTCGGCCGGGGCGAGCTCCGTGCCGGGGGCGATCCACAGGAGGTGGTCGATCGGGCCGGCGGCCTCGACGGCGCGGGTCACTTCGCCGGCGGGGGCGCCGGGTGCGAGGCGCCAGTGCTCGGCGTACGGGTGGGTGAGGGTGAGGGCGGCGCGCTGCTCGGGGGTGCCCCCGACGACGAGGACCCGCTGCGTGCGGCTCGGTACGGCTGCCGCGAACGTCCCGGCGGGCACGGCGTCCCAGACGGGCGCGTGGAGCGCGGGTACCGGCTCGGCCACGCGGCGGGACGCGTAGCCGGTCATCCGGACGTGGACCTCTCCGCCGGGGCCGACGAGGTCGATGTCGAGCCGGCTGAGCGGGCTCGCCTCCGCGCTGCTGTCCGCGACGCGGACGACGGCCCACATCGCGTCCGTGCAGGGCGCGAAGAGCTCCAGCTGTCCGAGCGCGAACGGCACCGCGGTGTCCCGGGGCGATCCGTCGCCGGTGAGGTGCAGCGCGATCGACGCCTGGACGGCCGAGTCCATCAGGGACGGGTGCAGGACGTACGGGGCACCGGTGGGCTCCGCTGCGGCCGGCAGGGCGAGCCGGGCGAGGACCACGCCGCGGCCGGCGTACGCCTCGTCGATCGCGCGGAGCGTGTCCCCGTGGTGGATGCCCATGGCCTGCAGGGCGTCGGCGACGCGCGCGGCGGGCACCACCGTCGGGCACTGCGCCCGCAGGGCCGCGAGGTCGACGGGCTCCGGGCGCGGTGTGCCGGAGGGCGCGACGGTGCCTTCGGAGAAGACGACGGGCTCGGCGGCCCGCGAGGCGATCCGGAAGGCGAGGGCGCCGTCGTGCGCGGGCCGCACCAGGACGTCGACGTCCTTGGGGCCGTCCTCGACGACGAGCGGCCGCACCCAGGTGACGTTGCGCATCCGCAGGGCCGTCGTGGCACCGGTGCCGAGCGCGCGGGCCGCGGTCTCGCGCGCCATCTCCAGGTGGGCGACGCCGGGGAGGACCCGCCGGCCGTGCACCGTGTGGTCGCGGAGGAGGGCCTCCTCACCGGTGAGCGTCGTCGTGGCGGTCAGCGCGCCGGGCTCGCCGGGCACGGGGGTCGTCGTGTGGACGAGGGGGTGGGACGGCGCGGGGAGAGCGGCGGGAGCGGTGGTGCGCGCAACCGCCGGGGGCGTGGGTGCGGCCCAGTGGCTCTCGCGGGCGAACGGGTAGGTCGGCAGCGGTACGCGCAGGTGGGCGCCGGCCGGGAACAGCCGGTCGTAGTCGAGCGCGGTGCCCCGGACGTAGAGCTCGGCGAGCGTGCCGAGGTCCGTGCGGTAGGTCTGGTCCGTGCCGCTCGGCGAGGAACAGCGGCGCAGGCACTCCTCGCCCCGGTCCCGGTCGGCGTCGGCCCCGGTGTCCTTCTTCCGGGAGGCCGCGGCTTCGCCCGTGAACGCCCGCGGGCCGTCGAGGCCTTCGCCGAGGACGCTCAGGAGCTCGGCGCGGTCGCGGACGACGCAGGCGAAGCGGTGGGCGAAGTGGTCCCTGCCCACGACGAGCGTCCAGGCGATGTCGCCGGTGTCCGGGGCGGTCTCGCGGCGGCAGTGCTCGGCGAGGCCGGCGACCTGCAGGGCGAGCTGCTCGCGGGACCGGGCGGAGAGGACGACGAGGTGGGCGGGGCGCTGCGCGGGGGTGGTGCGGCGCGCGGCCGGGGCCTCTTCGAGGACGAGGTGGGCGTTGGTGCCGCTGGCACCGAAGGAGCTGACGGCGCCGAGGCGCGGGGCGCCGTCGCGGGTCTCCCAGGCGTGGGAGCGGGTGCTGGGGTAGAAGGGGCTGCCGTCGAGGCGGACGGCCTCGTTCGCCGTCTCGAAGTGCAGCGAGGCGGGGATGCGGCCGTGCCGCATCGCGAGGAGGACCTTGAGGACACCGGCGACGCCGGCCGCGTACTGGGTGTGGCCGAGGTTCGTCTTGACCGAACCGATCGCGCAGTAGCCGGACTTGCCGGTGTCCGCGCGGAACGCCCGGGTGAGGGCCCCGAACTCGATGGGGTCGCCGAGCTTGGTGCCGGTGCCGTGCGCCTCGACGAGCCCGATCCGTTCGACGTCGACGCCGAACCTCTCGTAGACGTCGCGGAGCAGGCGCTCCTGCGACACGGAGCTGGGCGCGGTGATCCCGTTGGTCGCACCGTCGTGGTTGACGCCGGAAGCACGGATCACGCCATGGATGTGATCCCCGTCGGCGAGGGCGTCGGACAGCCGCTTGAGGACGAGGACGCCGGCCCCCTCACCGGGCACGAAGCCGTCGGCGCGATGGTCGAAGGTGTGGCAGCGGCCCGCCGGCGACAGCATCCCGGCGCGCCCGGCGAGCTCGTACAGCCGTGGGGTGGCCTGGACGAAGACGCCGCCCGCGAGGGCCATCTCCGTCTCGCCCGACCACAGGTCCTTGCAGGCGAGGTCGATGGCGACGAGGGAGCTCGAACAGGAGGTGTCGACGGCGATCGCGGGGCCCTTGAGGTCGAGGAAGTACGTGACGCGGCCGGGGACGAAGGAGGCGGTGTTGCCCCAGAACGCCTGGGCGGGGGCGTCCTCGCCGACGACTTCCTGGTAGTCGCCGTCCCAGCAGCCGACGTAGACGCCGCAGCGTCGGTCGCCCGTCCGGCCGGCGTATCCGGCGTCCTCCAGGGCCTTCCACGACTCCTCCAGGAGGATCCGCTGCTGCGGGTCCATCACGGCGGCCTCGACGCCGGAGATGTTGAAGAACATCGGGTCGAAGGCGTCGATCCGGTCGAGGAACCCGCCGCGCGTGCAGCGGTCCGGCGCGTCGTCACCGGTGTTGCCCGTGAGGTCCCAGCGGGTGGCCTCGGTGACGAGGTCGTCGCCGTCGGCGAGGTGCTGCCACAGCGCGTCGAGCGAGTCCGCGCCGGCGAAGCGGCCGCTCATCCCGACGACGGCGATCGGCTCCCGGGTGCCGGACGGCGGGCGGGTGTCACCGTGCTGCGGCTCTTCGGCGGGCGCGGTGGTGACGGCCGCGGCGGCCGGGGGCGCGATGCGGTCGCCGTGGGCGGCGAGCAGGTGCGCGGTGAGGCGGTCGGCCGAGGCGTGGTCGAAGAGGACGCTCGTCGGCAGGGTCAGCGAGAGGGCCTCGTTGAGCTCGTGCACGATGCGGACGGCGAGGATGGAGTCGACGCCGTAGTCGGCGAAGGCGAGCTTGCCGTCGAGGGCGTCCTCGTCCAGGGCGAGCGCGGCCGCGATCTTCTCGCGGACGACGCGGGCCACGGAGGTGCCGGGCGAGGGCCGGTCACCGGATGCCCGCCGCCCGGCGGGGGGTGCGGTCGTGTCCGGTGACGTCCGGGGGCACGGCTCCGGCGGCTCCGCCGCCGTGGTCCCGCCGCCGGCCCGCTCCGGGTGGTTCCCGCCCGCCGGCTCCAGGTCGCCGATCCAGAACCGGTCGCGGGCGAAGGGATACGTCGGCAGGGAGATCCGCCTGGCGGCGGGGTCGTGGAGGGCGCGCCAGTCGAGGTCCACGCCGCCGGCCCAGAGGGCGGCGAGCTTGTCGGTCTTCCCGGCGGCGGCCCACCGCGTGACAAGGAGTTCCCGCAGGTCGGCGTCGGCAGCGAGCTCGGCGACGACACCCTGGGCGCCGCCGGCGGTACCCAGGTGGAGGCCCGGTACCGGCTCGCCCGCACCGAGGTACGCACGGAGCACGCGGCGCAGCTCGGCGGTCGAGACCACGGCCGCGGCGAGCCGCTCCCGCATCGCCTCGCGGCCGGTGCGGAGGGTGTGGGCGAGGTCGGCCAGGCGGACGGTCCGGTGCTGCTCCTCCTCGTGGTCGAGGAAGTCCGCCAGGCGTGCGGCGGCCTCGCGGAGCCGCTCCGGCGTCCGCGCGGAGAGAACGACGACCTGCTCGGCACCGTCCACCGCGCCCGTGCCGGGGGCGTCGCCGTACTCCTCCAGGACGACGTGGGCGTTCGAGCCGCCTGCGCCGAAGGACGAGACCGCAGCGATCCGCGGGCCGCGTTCCGGCCGCCAGGGGGCGAGTTCGCGCTGGACGAAGAACGGCGTCCGGCCGAGGTCGACGTTGGGGTTCGGTTCCTCGGCGTGCAGGCTCGGGACGAGCTGCCCGTGGCGCAGTTGCAGGACGGCCTTGGTGAGGCCGGCGACGCCGGCCGCGGCCTCCAGGTGGCCGATCGACGACTTCACCGACCCGATCGCGCAGAACCCCTTGTCATCCGTGTCCTGTGCGAACGCGGTCGTGAGGCCCTTCACTTCGATCGGGTCGCCCAGCTCCGTGCCGGTGCCGTGCGCCTCCACGTAGCTCACGTCGCGGGCGCGGACGCCCGCGCGGTCCAGGGCGTCGCGGACCAGCTCCGCCTGGGCACCCGGGTCCGGGACGGTGTATCCGTGGGTCCGCCCGCCGTGGTTGACGCTCGTGCCCCGGATCACGGCGAGCACGCGGTCCCCGTCCGCGAGGGCGCGGGAGAGGGGCTTCAGCAGCACGCAGCCGACGCCCTCGCCGGGCACGAAGCCGTCCCCGCCGGCGCCGAAGCTCCGGCAGCACGCGTCGGACGACAGCATCGTGGAGCGGCACAGCTCGGTGTAGTCGAGCGGGTGCGTGTAGAGGTTGACGCCGCCGGCGAGGGCGGCCTCGCAGGACCCGCGGTGGAGGTTCTCGCACGCCTCGTGGATCGCGGTGAGCGACGCCGAGCACATGGTGTCGATGGTCAGACTGGGGCCGCGCAGGTCGAGCACGTACGAGGTGCGCGCGCTGACCGACGCGAAGGACAGGCCGGGGACGACCGTCTCGCCCGAGGGGAGCCGTCCGGCGCCGTGCCGGGCGTGGCCCGACTTGGTGACGCCCGCGAAGACGCCCACCCGCCGGCCGTGGCGGCGCGCGAGCTCCTCGCGCGTGTAGCCCGCGTCCTCCAGCACCTCCCAGGAGGCCTGGAGGAACAGGCGCTCCTGGGGGTCCATGGCGTAGGCGTCACGTGGCGCGATCTTGAAGAAGAGGGGGTCGAAGCCCGCGAAGTCGTCGACGAATCCGCCCCACTTGCTGTAGCTGCGGCCGGTCGCGACGGCCTTCTCGCGGTCCGGTTCGTAGAAGCCCTCCAGCGGCCAGCGGTCGGCCGGGATCTCACGGACGCAGTCCCGCCCGGCCTTGAGGTTCTCCCAGAACTCGGCGACGTTCCCGGCGCCCGGGTAGCGGCCGCTCATCCCGATGACGGCGATCGGCTCGCGCGGCGCGGAGGGTGCCTGCGCGGCGGCCGGACCGGCGGCCGGCACGGGCCGCTCGTCCGCCTCGGCGGGACGCAAGGCCGGTGCGGTGTCCGCGTCCGTGCGCGCTGCTTGCGGCGCGTGTTCCGCCGCGAGGTGCCCGGCGACCGCGCGCAGCGTCGGCTGCTCGTAGAAGAGCGTCTTCGGGACGTCGTCGCCGTACACGGCGGAAAGCTCCTTGTTCAACTGCACCACCATGATCGAGTCGAGTCCCAGGGCGCCCAGCGACGCGTCGGCGTCGACGGTGCCGGGAGCGGATTTGGTGACGCGGGCGAAGAGGCCGACGAGGAGGCGGAGGGTGTCCCGCACGGAGGCGGCCGGGGCCGCCTCCTCGGTGTTCTCCTCGGTCGTGCGCCACGCCGCGGCGGCCGGGGCCGGTTCACGGCCGGGCACCCGCGCCGTGTCGCCGTGGTGCACCCACACCCGGTCGCCGCCGAGGCGCCACGCGTCCAGAAGGGCGGCGACGCCGTCGGCCGACTCCATGGGCACCAGGCCGCGGTCGCGCCGGAGGGCGGCGCGCGCGGCGTCGTCGACGGCCATCCCGCCGTCCTTCCACAGCGGCCAGGCCACGGACAGCGTCCGCCCGGACCGCTCCCCCGCCGCGACACGCGCGGTGCGCAGCGCGGCGAACTCGTCCAGGAACGCGTTGGCCGTGGCGTACGCCCCCTGGCCGCGGTTGCCGGTGACGGCGGCGCCGGACGAGAAGGTGAGGAAGAACTCCAGCGGCGCCGCCTCCGTGGCCCGGTCGAGGTGGACCGTTCCGGCGACCTTCGGCGCGAGGACCTCGGCCCACTCCTCCGGGGTCTGCCGCGTCAGCGCGGCGTCGCGGAGTACCCCGGCGGAGTGCACGATGCCGTGGATCGCGCCGGAGTCCTCGCCGATCCGGGCGACCAGATGGCGCACCTCCTCCCAGCGGGAGACGTCGGCCCGCTCATAGCGTGCCTCGGCGCCAGCGGCCCGCAGCTCGCCCAGGAGCGCGTCGACGCGCCCGTCCCGTGGCCGTCGTCCGGCGAGGACGAGGACCGGCCGGGCGACGTCGCGGGCGATCCGGCGCGCGACGACGGCGCCGATGCCGCCCGCCCCGCCCGTGATCAGGTAGACGCTGCCCGCGCGCCAGGGCGTGTCCGCCGCGCCCGCGCGGAGCGACGCCGGGGTCCAGTCGCGTACGGCGCGTTCGCCGTCGTGGTAACGGACGACGGCGTCCTCGTGGGCGCTCCGCGCGTTCTCCGCGACGAGTGCGGCGACGGTGCCGCCCGTGGGGGTGCCGTCGAGGGCGAGGAGCTGACCGGCGATCCGGGGGTGCTCCAGGGTCAGGGTGCGCAGGAAGCCGGCGAGGGCCGTACCGGCGGTGTCGTCTCCCGGCGGCGTGACGATCTGGACGAGCGCCGTGCCGTGGCGCTCCTCGGCGAGCAGGTCGCGTACGGCCTCGAAGACCTGCCGCGAGACGTCCGTGAAGCGACTGTCGAGCCGCTGCGCCGTCGTGGTGACGGCAACGCAGCTGACGCCGGGGAGGCTCCGCTCGACGTCCGGCCGTGCCGGGGCGAGCGCGCCGCAGAGGATCACGACGCGGTGGTCGTACGGGCGCCCGTCCGCGCCGCCCGTTGCGGTGTCCGTGGGCTTCGGCGTCCAGGCCGGGACGAGGAGCACGGTCCCGGTGGTGGCGGTGTCCGCCGCCCGGTCGCCGGCCGCGGTCCCGGCAGTGCCGTTCCGCGGCGCGACGGGCCGCGCGGGCCCGCTGTCACGACCTCGGTCGGGACGCGCGCCGGTCCGGACCGGCGCGGAAAGAGCCTCCGTGCCGGCGGGCACGGCCCCGGCGGACACCGGCGGCCGCGCCGTGCCGGCGGCTGCCGGGGCTGCCGGGTTCCCCGGTGCTTCCCCGGTCACCGGGGCCCCCATCACCTCGGTCGCCCCGGTCGCTTCGGGGATCCAGTGGCGCTCGTACGCGAACGGGTACACCGGTAGATGGGCCCGTTTCGGCGGCCGTGTCCCGTACAGGGCGCGCCAGTCGACGGCCGCGCCTGCGGCCCAGCGGCTCAGGAGCCCTCTGAGGTCTCCGCCCGCCGTGGTGCCGCGCCACGCGTCCGGTACGGCGACCTGCGCGGTGGGGCCCCCGTCATGGGCGGCCCGGCCCCGTGCGCCGCCCGGAGCCTGCCCGTCACCGGCGAGGAACTCCCGCAGCCTGGCGGCGAGTTCATCGAGCGAGGTGACGACCCAGCCGGCGCGTTCGGCCATGGCCACGCGCCCGGTCTGCAGGGTCCACGCGATCGAGTGGAGCCCGGCGGGCCCGTCCGTCTTCTCCAGGTACGCGAGGAGGTCGCGGGCGCGCTCGTGGAGCTGCTCGCTCGTGCGGGCCGACAGCGGGATCAGCGCCTCCGCGCCGTCCGCGTGTACGGCCCGCCGGCCGGTCCCGTGGGTGGCATCCACTCTCTCGTGCTCCTCGTGTGTCTCGTCACCCTGGCGGGCACCGTTCTCCTCGTACTCCTCGACGACGACGTGGCAGTTCGCGCCGCCGAAGCCGAAGCTGCTCACGCCGGCCCGGCGCGGGGCGGGCGCGCCCTCGCGGTCGCGGGGCCGCCGCCACGGCTCCGGTTCGCGGACGATGCGGAAGGGTCCGCCGTCGAGCTCGATGTACGGGTTGATCTCGTGGCAGTTGAGCGTGGCGGGGAGGACGCGGTGCCGCAGGGCCAGCAGGACCTTCAGCAGGCCGGCGATGCCCGCCGCCGCCTCCAGGTGGCCGATGTTCGTCTTCACCGAGCCGAGCCCGCACGTGCCCCGGCCGGTGGCTCCCAGCCGGCGGAACGCGGTGGTGAGCGCGCGCACCTCGACCGGGTCGCCGAGGGCGGTGCCGGTGCCGTGGGCCTCGACGTAGCCGACGGTTCCGGGGTCGACGGCGCCCATGGCGGTGGTGATCAGCTCGGCCTGGGCGTCGGCGCTGGGCGCGGTCAGCGAGTTGGCGCGCCCGCCGTGGTTCTCGGCACTGCCGACGAGCACGCCCAGGACGGCGTCGCCGTCCCGCTCGGCCGCGGCGAGCGGCTTCAGGACGACGGCGCCGACGCCCTCGCCCCGCACGTAGCCGTCCGCGTCGCTCGCGAAGGTCTTGCACCGGCCGTCGGGGCTCAGCATCCCGGCGCGGTGAGCGCTCACGAACGTGTCGACGCTCAGGAGGAGGTTCACACCGCCGGCGATGGCGGCGTCGCAGGCTCCCGAGCGGATGGCCTCCATCGCGCGGTGGACGGCGACGAGCGAGCTCGAACAGGCGGTGTCCACCGGCTCGCTCGGGCCCCGCACGTCAAGGACGTACGAGATCCGGTTGGCGAGCATCGAGTGCGCGTTGCCGGTCGAGGTGAAGGCGTCCGGCGCGACGCCGTGCGTGGTGAGCAGCGTCGCGTAGTCGTTCCCCGAGACGCCGAGGAAGACTCCGGTGTTCTTCGGCAGGGCGGCGGGGGTGTACGCGCTGTGCTCGACGGCGTTCCAGACCGTCTCCAGGGCCAGGCGGTGCTGCGGGTCCATCAGCTCGGCCTCGCGCGGGTAGATCCGGAAGAACCCCGCGTCGAACCCGTCGGCGCCGTCGAGGACACCCGCACGCTTCGGGAAATCGGCGTCCGCGACGACCCGGGCGTAGGCCGCGCCGTAGCGGTGGGCGGGGAAGTCCGTGACGGAGTCCTTCCCTTCGGCCAGGTTCGCCCAGTACGTGTCGAGGTCGGGCGCCCCGGGGAAGCGACCGGCCGCGCCGACGACCGCGATGAGCATCGGAGCGCCCGGGGCCGGGGCTTGGGGCCGGAGCCGGGTCCGGGCGGCGGTGGTACGGGGGGCGTCGTCCACCGGGAGCGACCGGGTGTACGCCTCGCGGAGGGGCTCCTCGAACTCCTGGGCGAGGTGGCGGCCCAGTGCGTCGAGCGTCCGCAGGTCGAAGAAGGCCGCGGGGCTCAGGGTGACCCCGAAGCGCTCGCGCACCCGCTGGGAGAAGGTGACGAGCGAGATCGAGTCGAAGCCGAAGGCGTCGAAGGCCGTGCGGTCGTCCAGCTCGCCGGGGGCGAACTTCAGGATGCCGGAGGCGATTTGGCGCAGCTCGGCGACGGCGAACGCGACGACGCCGGTGCCGGATTCCGCGCCCTCGGTGCGCGGGGGCTCCGTGGCGGGCCGGGTCGTCCGAAGGGGCCCGGGCCGCTCCTGCTGCGTCATGTCCGCTTTCTCTCGTGGCGCTCCGCCGGCAGCGCACCGCACTCCCGTGAGCTCCCCGACGGCCCGGCCGTCGCGGTCCAGCAGCCGTACGCGGCCGCGGAGGCCACCGGCCCCGGGCTCCGGCTCGAAGAGCGCGTACGCCACGTCGGCGGGGGCGCCGGAGACCCGGATCTCCTCGATCCCGTACGGGGCGGTCCATTCCCAGCGCGGCGCGTGCGCGCGCTTCGCCACGAGCCGGAGGCCCTGGGCGACGGCGGTGAGGACGTGCGGCGCGAGGGTGACGTGGCGTGCGCTGTGGTCCTGCCGGAGCCCCGGCACGGTGAGCGCGAGGACCAGCCTGCCGTCGTGCAGCCAGTACGCGCCCCGGACGCCGGAGTACAGCGGATCGTGCTCCAGGCCGCCTTCGGCGAGCTCCGCGAGGAACTCGTCGCGGGTCAGGGCGCGTACGGCGTCCCGTTCGAGCGCGTCGACCGGGAGGTCCTGCCGCCGGTTCGTCCGCGCGGCGCCCGGGTGGACGTCGAACTCCGCGACGGTGACGCGCGCGCCGGTCGTGTCCTCGGCGGTCACGACGCCGGAGGCCGCTTCGGCTCCTGTGACGGCGAACGTCGTGATCAGGCGGGCGGTGGACGCCCACGGGACCGGGCCGGGCAGCCGGAGGCCGCGGACGACCGGTGCGGTGGCGAACCCGGAGGCCTTGGCCGCGGCCAGGGCGAGGTCGGCGGCGAAGGTCGGGGCGACGGCGCGTTCCCCCTCGTGCCGGTGGCCGTAGTCGAGGAGGTCGTCGAGGCGCACGTCGAGGACGTAGCGCAGGCCGCCGACGTCGGACGCGTTGCGGCCGAGGAAGGGGTGGAGCTTCTCGCGGAGCGCGAGCGGCGCGGTCACGGACGGCGCCTCCGGCTCCTCCTCCGCCCAGCAGCGCACCCGCTCGAAGGGGTAGGCCGGCAAGGAGACCCGCCGGGGCGGGCGGGGGCCGGTCAGCTCGCTCCAGTCGACGCTCTTCCCGCTCAGCCACGCCGTCGCGAGCGCGCGGGCCGTGGCCGCGCGCGGGTCGTGGCTCGCGAGCGCGGCGCCGGTGTCACGGTCGCCCGTGAGGTAGCGGTCGACGGCCGCGAGCGCCGCGCGCCGGTCCCCGGCGAGGAACGCCCAGCGGCGCGGCAGTTCGTTCTTGCCCACGCGGAGGGTGTGCGCGATCGACGGCAGCCCGTCCTCGGGCGCGCCGGCCAGGTGGGCGCGGAAGCGGGTGAGACAGGCGGCGAGGGCGGCGTCGGTCATCGCCGAGAAGACGAAGAGCTGCTCGCGGCCGTCGTGGTCGTACGGCTCCTCCGGGGTGCCTCGGTACTCCTCCAGGATGATGTGCGAGTTCATCCCGCCCGCGCCGATCGAGGTGAGGCCGGCGCGCCGGGGGTGGACGGTCTCGCGCCCGCCGTCCGTCGTGACGGCCGGTTTCCAGTCGGCGAGTTCGCGCTGGACGCGGAAGGGGGTGTCCGCGAAGGCGATGTCGGGGTTGAGCTCGGCGCTGTGCAGGGACGGCGCGAGCTTGCCTTCCCGCAGCTGGAGGACCACCTTGGCGAAGCCGATCATGCCGGCGGCCGCCAGGAGGTGGCCCGCGTTCGACTTGACCGAGCCGAGGGCGCAGAACCCGGTGTCCCGGGTGTGCTTCCCGAAGGCGGTGGTCAGCGCCTTGACCTCGATGGGGTCGCCGAGCGAGGTGCCCGAGCCGTGGCCCTCGACGTAGCTGATCGTCCGGGCGTCGACCCCGGCGTCGTCCAGCGCCTTCTCGACGGCACGCGCCTGCATGTGCGGGTTGGGGACGGTGAAGCCGTTGCGCACGCCCGCGTTGCTGAGGGCGGTCCCCTTGATGACAGCGTGGATGTGGTCGCCGTCGCGCTCGGCGTCGGCCAGCGGCTTCAGCACGACGGCGCCGACGCCCTCCCCGAGGATCGTCCCGTCGGCCCCGAGGCCGAAGCTGCGGATGACGTCGGAGGTCGCCGTGGTGAAGTGCTCCTGCGAGGAGGTGATGAGGTTGTACGGGTGCAGGAGGAGGTTGACGCCGCCGGCGACGGCCATCCGGCACTCGCCCGCCCGCAGCATCTGCACGGCCTGGTGGACGCAGGTCGAGGACGCCGAGCACATGGTGTCCAGGAAGATGGACGGTCCCGTGAGCCCGTAGAAGTACGACAGCATGTTGGGGAGCGTCCCCGTGTAGCTGCCGGTCGCCGGGGACCCTCGGGTGAGGCTGTTCTGGAAGCCGTAGAGGTTGTAGTGGTTGCTCATCGTCCCGGCGAGGACGGCGACGTCGCCCTGGTACTGGCGCTGGATCGTCTCCCGGGAGTAGCCCGCGTCCTCCAGGGCCTCGACCCCGGCCTGGAGGAAGAGGCGGACCTCCGGCGACATCCGCTCCGCCTCCCGCTTGGAGACGCGGAAGTAGCGGGGGTCGAACATGTCGATGTCGCGCAGGAACGTCCCGGTGCGGATGGCGCTCTTGCCGGGGGCGGAGCGGTCGGGGCTGTACACGGCGTCGTGGTTCCAGCGGTCGCGCGGGACCTCCTCGAAGGTATGGCGGCCCTCTTCGAGGAGCGCCCAGAGTTCGTCGAGGGTGTCGGCGCCGGGGTATCTGCCGGAGATGCCGATGACGGCGATGTCGTGCCGGTCGCCACGTGCCGCCGCGGGGGCGGGCGCGGGTTCGGAAACGGACGCGAGGGCGGGGGCGGGCGCGGGCGCGGGCGCGGCTACGGGGGCGGCCTGCGCCGTCTCCCGGGTGCCGGGGGCCGTGCCCAGGACGGTTTCCAGCCGCTCGCGGTGCGCTTCCACGAAGTGGCCCGCGACACCCTCGATGTTCACGTACTCGAAGAAGAGGGTCTTCGAGAGCCGGCCGAAGCGCTCTTCGAGGCGGGCGGTCATCTCCAGGATGCTGAGGGAGTCGATCCCGTACTCGATCAGGTTGGCCGTGGCCTCCATCGTGGCGGGGTCGCGGTGGATGACCTCGCCGAGGAGGTCCTTCAGGAACTCCTCGGCCCGTCCCCGGAGCGCGCCGTCGTCCGGGGCCGCGGACTCGGCGGGGGCGGCGGCGACGGGCTCCGGGGGCGGGCCCGCCGGCAGGTGGGCGAGGGCCGGGTCGGTCCCGTAGGCGACGACGACGTGGTTCGGCGCGTCGTCCAGGACGCGGCCGAGGACCCTGAGGCCCTCCTCCGTCGGAAGGGGCTCCCAGCCGCGCTCCCTGCGCATCGACTCGCGCGTCACGTCGTCGGCGGTCATCCCGCCGTCCGCCCAGAGCGGCCAGCTCACGGCGGCCGTCCGGCCCGTGCGCTCCCCGGCGTCGACGAGTGCCTGCCGGTGCTGCGCGAAGGCGTCGAGGAAGGCGTTCGCCGCCGCGTAGTCTGCTTGCCCGGGGTTGCCGTAGACGCCGGCGACGGAGGAGAAGACGACGAAGAAGTCGAGCGCGAGGGCGCGCGTGGCGGCGTCGAGGTGGAGGACGCCGCGCACCTTCGGATCCAGCACCGCGGGGAGGTCCGCCGCGTCCTTCCGGAGCACGTAGGCGTCGCGCAGGACCCCGGCGGCGTGGATGATCCCGTCGAGCGACCCGTGCTCGCGGGTGATGCCGAGGACGGCGCGTGCGACGTCGTCGGCGCTGCCGGTGTCGGCGGGGAGGTAATGGGCGTCGGCGCCCGCCGCCCGCAGTGCGGCGAGGGCCTCCTCGCTCGCGGGGCCGGCGGGCGAGCGGCCGCTGAGGACGACGGTCACGCCGGGGCGCCGGGCGAAGTAGCGGGTGACGTGGCGGCCGAGGCCGCCGAGGCCGCCCGTCACCCAGTACACGCCGCCTTCCTTCAGCGGCGGGACCTCGGGCCCCGCGCCGAGCGCCACGTCGACGGGGCGCCACGCCTGTCGCGTGCCGTCGGCCGTGTGCCGGATCTCGGTGGCGGGATCCCGGTCGGCGGCCTCGGCGCGGAGGACGTCCGCGATCCGCCCGGGTGTCATGGCGTCGAGGCCGGCGACGCGGACGACGCGTCCCGAGACCAGGGGGTTCTCCAGGGCCACGGTGGCGAGGAGTCCGGTGAGGGGTGCGTGGAAGTGCCGGGGCACGCGGTCGTCGACGAGGACGGCGAAGCGGTGCGGCGTCCTCGGGCGTGCCGCCAGGACCTGCTGGACGTGTGCGAGGACGAGTCCCAGCGCGGCGTCGACGCCGTCGGCGACGCGGCCGGGCGTGATGCCGGGGAGGTGCGTGAGCGTCAGACCGGGGGTGCCCGTGAGGCCGGGGATCCGGTCCGCGGCCTTTCCGGTGAGGAAGGCGTGCACCGTCTCCGTGCCGGCCTCCGTCCCCGAGGGGGCGGCGGGCACGTCCGTCCACCGGCACGTGGCCGTGACGACGCGCGGCCCGGCGTGCGCCGGGGGCACCGCCTTGGTGGTGTCCGTCCGCTGGACCAGCCCGCGCAGCCGGACGCCGACGACGCCTTCCGCGTCGCAGAGGTCGATGTCGAACGTGGCGGCCGTGCTGCCGCCCGGTCGCCGGCGGACCCAGGCCCAGGTCACCGCCGCGCACGGGCGGTGGATGTCGATCCGCTCCAGGGCGAACGGCATGGTCGGCCCGGCCGGGCCGGGGTCCCGCGCCATGAGGACGAGCGAGGACTGGAAGGCCGCGTCCAGCACGCTCGGGGGCAGGACGAAGCCCTCGTCCGGGCGGTTCTCCCGGGCGGGTGCCTGGATGCGGGCGAGGAGCCGGCCCTCGCCCAGGAGGATCTCGTTCAGGGCGCGCATCGCGGGCCCGTAGTCGAGGCCCTGCCCCTGGAAGGCGGCGTAGGCGTCCTCGGGGGCGTGGGGGGTGCGGCAGGAGGCGCGGAGCGCGCCGAGGTCGAGGGTCTCCGGCTCCTCGGGCGGGAGGAGGTCGGCGGTCCCCCGGGCGTGGACCACGGCCGTCGTGGCGTCGCCGGGGGTGACGGTCACCTCGAACGCGAGCTCCCCGCCCGTTCCCTCGGTCCCGGCCTGTGGCGTCAGGCCGATGTGGACGTCGACGGGCGCGTCACCGGCGACGAGCGGGCGCGTCCAGACGACGTCGCGGAGGCGGACGGCCCGGTGCTCCGGGGTGTGTCCCGTGGCGTCCACGACCGCCGCGCGGGCCATCTCCAGGTAGGCGACGGCGGGCAGGACACGCGCGCCGCCCACCCGGTGTGCGGCGAGGAACGGCTCGTCGCCGGTGAACGTGGAGGTGTACCGCTGTCCGGCGAGGCCGGAGATGTTGCGGTGCAGGAGCGGGTGGAGCACGGCCGGGCCGTGTGCGGGGGCGGCGTCCGGGGTCTTGAACCAGTGGCGCTCGCGGGCGAAGGGGTACGCGGGGAGCCGGACGCGGCGCGGCTTCGCGGCGCCGTCGGCGGCGTGCGGCTCCGGCAGGTCCTCGGCCTCGCCGCGGGCCCAGCGCCCGGCCGTCTCCAGGAGTGCCGTCTCCAGGAGTCCGGACGCGTCCTCGGCGGGCGCGCCTGCGGCCCGTACGGTCGCGCCGGGGTGGGCCGCGGCCCCGGCGAGCGTGCCGGCCAGGAACGCTTCGAGCGCCTCGGTGAGTTCGGGCACGGAGGCGACGACGAACGCGACGCGGGCGGGCATCGGCTCCCGGCCGGTCCGCAGGGTGTACGCGATGTCGGCGAGGTCCTGGGGCTGCCTGAGCGCCTCGGCGGCGTCGCCGGGCCGCGGCGGGCGGAGGTGGGCGAGGAGCCCTTCGGCCACGGCGCGCAGCCGGTCGGGGGTCTTCGCCGAGAGGGGGACGAGGTGCGGCCCCTGGTGGGCGGCCGGCCGCCGCGCGGCGTCCGCCGGGTGTCCCGGGGCTTCCTCCAGCACGACGTGGGCGTTGGTGCCGCCGAAGCCGAAGGAGCTGACGCCCGCACGGCGCGGCGCGGGCCGCCCGTCGGCCGCGGCGGGCGGCTCGGGCCAGGGCTGGGTGCCGCCGACGATGCGGAAGGGGCTGCCGTCGAGCTTGACGAGCTTGTTCTGCACCTCGAAGTTGACGGTCGCGGGGAGCTTCCGGCCGGCGAGGGCACCGATCACCTTGGCCATCCCGGCGACGCCGGCGGCCCCTTCGAGGTGACCGATGTTGGTCTTGACCGAGCCGATGCCGCAGGACTCCGGCTCCGGGCGGGTGCCCTGCGCCTCGTGGAGGGCGTGGAAGGCGCGCTTGAGCGCGATGATCTCGATCGGGTCGCCGACCGGTGTGCCGGGGCCGTGCGCCTCGATGTACGTCACGGTCTCCGGCCGGATGCCGGCGCGGGTGTAGAGCCCTTCGATCAGGTCCGCCTGCGCGGCCGGGCTGGTGACCGTCAGCGAGCTCGTCCGGCCGCCGTGGTTGGTCGCGACGCCCTTGATGACGGCGTGGACCGGGTCGCGGTCCGCGAGCGCCCGCGCCAGGGGCTTCAGGAGCAGCACCGCGCCGCCCTCGCCCCGGACGTAACCGTCGGCGCGCTGGTCGAAGGCCCGGCACTCGCCGGTGCGGGAGAGCATGCTCGCCTGGCTGAAGGCGACGAAGTGCTTCGGCGACCAGCAGAGGTTCACCCCGCCGGCCAGGGCCGTGTCGCAGTCCCCGTTACGCAGGGCCGTGACGGCCTCGTAGACGGACACCAGCGAGCTGGAGCAGGCGGTGTCGTTGGTGATGCTGGGGCCCTGGAGGTCGAGGAAGTACGAGACCCGGTTGGAGATGATCGAGTAGGCGGTGCCGGTGGGGAAGTAGGCGTCGGTGGGTGCCTTCTCGCGTTCCATGAGTTCGGCGTAGTCGGCGTGGCAGACGCCCATGAAGACGCCCGTCCGCGTGCCCGCGAACGCGCTCGCGCGGTATCCGGCGTCCTCGACGGCCCGCCACGCGAGTTCGAGGGCGAACCGCTGCTGCGGGTCCATCGTCTCGGCCTCGCGCGGGGAGATCTGGAAGAAGGAGGCGTCGAACCGGTCGGCGTCCTCGATGAAGCCGCCCCAGATGCTGTTCGTCTTCTCGGCCCCGCGCCGGGGGTCGCCGAAGTACCGCTCCTTCGACCAGCGTCCGGCCGGCACCTCGGAGATGAGCGAACGGCCGGCGACGAGGTGCCGCCAGAGCTCCTCCAGGGTGTCCGCGCCGGGAAGCCGCAGGGCGAGCCCGATGATCGCGATGTCGTCGGTGTGCTCCGGGGCGTTCTGCGGCCGCTCCGGGCTCCCCGGGTCCGCGTGAGGGTTCATCGCATTCATCGCATTCCTCCGGCGCGCGGCAGGGCCCGCCGATTGTCGACGATCGTCCGTATCGTGAGATCGGCCTCCGGTGAGGCCTCCGGCCCTGCCGTTTCCCGCACGAACTGCTGGTCGAGGAGCGCGGTGGAGAGCAGGTACACGAACGCCTGGTCCTCCTTGGTGCTGATCTCCTCGGCGGGGGTGGCCATGACCTTCGCCACGAGCTTCCGGGCGAAGACGGGGTCGACCCAGTCGAGTTTCGCGAGTTCGGTGCCGGAGAGCACCAGGTCCAGGTAGCCGGGCCGCCGGTCCTTGAACACGGCGCTGCCGGGCGCGCGGTAGGGCTGCTTCCGGCGGGCCAGGCTGGAGGCGGGCAGCTCACCGCGGAAGGCCTTCTTGAGGATGGCCTTCTCCTCGGATCCGTCGTCGAAGCGGAGGTTCACCGAGGCGGCGGCCCGCACCACCGCGGGGTCGAGGAACGGGCACCGGTTCTCGACCCCGTGCGCCAGGCCCATGCGCTCCCCCTGGGTGGAGAGGAGATAGCCGGGGAGGAGCGTCTTGTACTCGAGCCACTGCGCCTTCTGGACGGCGCTCAGGCCCGTGTAGCCGGGCGCGGCGCGCACCATGTCCAGGGCGTCGGCGAAGGGGTCGCTCCGGTCCTTCAGCAGGCGGGCGGCGAAGCGGCCGTTCTGATAGCGCAGTTCGTGGGAGAAGAGGCCCGGGAGGCGCTCCGCGGAGAACTGCTGGAAGAGGCCCGCCATGTGCTTCTGGTGCGCGGGCCCGAAGTGGGCGAGCTCGGGGTGGAGGCGCGCGAGCCCCGCCTTGCGCTCCTCGGCGGACAGCTCGTGCCACGCGGCGCGCAGCATCGTCTCGCGGAACAGCGAATAGCCGAGGAACGCCTCGTCGGCTCCCTCGCCGCTCAGGATCGTCTTGATCTCGGAGTCCCGTACGTGCCGGGACAGGAGGTACATCGGGACGAACGCGGTGCGGAAGGACGGGACCTCGGCGTGGCGGACGGCCGCGGGGAAGTGCTCCGCGATGTCGGAGGCGGACACCGTGACGGACGAGTGCCGCGTTCCCAGGTGCGAGGCCACGACCCGCTGGCTGCCGGACTCGTCGAACTCCGCGTTCTCGAACGCGACCGAGAACGTCCGCACCTCGCTGTCGGAGAGGTCCGTCGCCAGCTTCGTGACGATGGAGGAGTCGAGGCCGCCGCTGAGGTAGACACCGACCTCGACGTCACTGCGCAGGCGCATCCCGACGCTCGCGCGCAGCGTCTCGCGGACGTACGCGGCGGCGTCCTCCTCGGTGCCCTCGAACGGCGGGGCGTCGACGGCGAGCTCCTCGTAGGTGCGCAGGGTGCGCCGGCCGTCCCGGACGGTGAGGACGCTGCCCATGGGGAGCTGCCGGACGCCTGCGAAGGGGGTGCGGTCGGGCAGCGGAGTCCACACGGCGAAGACCGAGGCGAGCTCGCGCGGGTCGAGGGTGAAGCGGAAGCCGGGGAAGGCACGGAACGCCTTCATCTCCGACGCGAAGAGGAGGCCGCCGTCGTGCTCGGTGTAGAAGAGCGGGCGCTTGCCGTAGCGGTCGCGGGCCAGGGCGAGGTCGCCGGTGACCGCGTCCCTGATCGCGAAGGCGAAGGCGCCGTTGAAGCGCGTGAGGCACTCCGGCCCCCACTGGATCCAGGCCTGGAGGACGACCTCGGTGTCGCAGTGCGTGCGGAACGGCCGCCCCAGGGCCTGCAGCTCCGCCCGCAGCTCGACGTGGTTGTACAGCTCGCCGTTGAAGGAGATCCAGTGCCGCCCGGCGGGGTCGGACATCGGCTGCGAGCCCGAGGCGAGGTCGACGATCGCCAGCCGGACCGTGCCCATCGCGAAGCCGTCGTCCAGGTAGTAGCCGGCCTCGTCCGGCCCCCGGTGCCGGATGAGCGACAGCATCGAGGCGACGACCCCGGGCATGGCCCCGGGGTCGAAGGACGGCGCGAGGAAGCCGGCTATCCCGCACATGAGGCGTCCCCTTGCCCCGTGCCCTGTCCGGCGAGCTTCCGGGCCACGAAGGCGTCGATGGCGTCGAGCGAGACGAAGACGTCGGTGAGGATCTCCTCGTCGGTGACACCGACCGCGAACGCGTCTTCCAGGAAGCTCATGAGCTGGATGTAGCCGAAGGAGTCCATGACCCCCGCCTTGAAGAGGTCGGTCCCGTCCGTCACCTCGCCCGCGTCACTGCCGAATTCGACGAGGAAGCGGTCCTCGATGAACCGCCGGATCGTGTCTTTTCTGTCCATGTCTTACGTCCTGGTCTCGCGGAGGGGGGTCCGGTCGGCGGACCGCCGGATCTTCTGCACCATGCGGAGGAGGGACCGGCCGCCCACTTCCTCGCATTCCGTCCCGGGGTCGAGGGCCAGCAGGTGGCGGACGCCGTCGGTCCAGCGCACCGGCTCCACGAGCTGCTCGCTCAGCAGTCGGACGACGTCCCCCTTTCCGTAGGGCCGACCCGTCACATTGGCGATCACGGGGGTGTCCGGTTCGCGGAAGGTGAACTCCCGGAGGTAGTTCTCGAACGCGGCCCGCGCGGGCTCCATGTAGCGCGAATGGAACGGCGCGCTGACAGGCAGCGGGGCGAAGCGGACGTCCCGGCGGGCGAACGCCTCGTGGGCGGCGCGGAGCACCTCGGCCGGGGCGGCGACGACGATCTGCGCGTCGGTGTTGAATCCGGCCACGTCGACGCCCTCGACGCCCTCCTCCGCGAGGATCTCCCGCAGCCGGGCGGCCGGCACGTCCATGACCGCGGTCATGCCCCCGCCGGACGCCGCGGCCATCAGCTCCCCGCGCCTCTTGACGAGCCGGAGGCCGGTCTCGAAGTCGAGGACGCCCGCCGCCAGCAGCGCGTTGTACTCCCCCAGGCTGTGCCCGAGGTAGTAATCGGCGCGCCGCTCCTCCCGGTGCTCGCGCTCGAACATCCGCAGGGCGTTGACGGTGTAGAGCGCGGGCTGGGTGTATTCGGTGCGCGAGAGGACGCCGCCGGGGTCCTCGCGGCAGAGGGCCGCGAGGTCGTACCCCAGGAGTTCGCAGGCGAAGTGGGTGAGCCCGGGATAGCGGTCGAAGACGTCCGCGCCCATTCCACGGAACTGCGCACCCTGCCCGGGGAAGAGAATCGCGAACGCCATGGCGCCTCTCAGCTCGATGCCGGCTCCCCGCAGTGCGGTTCGGCCGGCGGGGGATCCGACGTCGATCATGGTGCGGTGGGTCCCATGCGAGAGGCTTGCCGATTGCTTGCCAACTGCTGGTTCGACGGACTCGCAGCGGCCTGTCCGATGTGCCGAGCTCACGTTCTGGAGGGGGTCGGCGAGCCCCTGCTGCCGGCGCTCAGTGACGGCCTTCGGGGCGCGAACGGTGCCACGGCCTCGGCCGGGTCGCGCCGGCTACGGGTCCGGGCCGCCATTTCCTCGAAGCGGTGCGCATCGAGCCGCTCTCGCGGCATCCGCAGAACGTACGCAGGGCTCTGGGTGATCAATTCGACACCGCAGGTGCCCGCGTCGGCGCCGGCCAACGGGGGCCGCAGCTGCGACACATGGCCCTGAATGACACCGCGCGCGCTCGACGGGGCTCTTCTTCCCACAGAGCGGCCGTCAGCTGATCGATCAGCACCGGGCCATTGGGGCGCAGCAGCAGGGCGGCCGGCAGGCTGCGCCGCTGAGGGGCCGAGCGGCAGCACACGGGCCCCGGTGACGGCCGACACCGCTCCGAGCAACCGGAATTCCCTCTGCCCCATGCCTCCCGGTGCGAGGCACGGATTCCGGGGTCCGGCCGCCGCCTCAACGGCGGGATAAGCGGGTGGTGGGCGCCGAGATCAGCGCGACCGGCATGCCCCCCGAGTGCCCGCCCCGTGAGAGGCGGGCACTGTCGTGCTCCATGGCGTCAGGTAAGGGGCCTCTGGTAATCGCCCGTGGCGGACACGGCCTCGAAGGTGCACTCAGCGCTGATCGTCCTGGTACCGCGGGCACCCAGCGACTTCCACTCCGTGGTGTGCTGCACGACCTGCCCCAGGACCCGGCACTCGTAAATCATGCGGACCTGGCTGGCGGATCCCCTCCCCTTGCACGTGACCCATACGGCGGTGTTGGCCCGGTGCCCCTGACAGCTCGGCGGGGTCCAGGCCTTCTCCGTACCGCTCGTTCCGGCTTGCGCGGCGGGGGCGAGGGCGAATCCGGCCGTGGCGAGGGAGAGGGCGGCGACAGCGGTGGCTACGCGTCTGAACACGATGGCTCCTTGTGCCTCAAGTGGAAGATGAGCCTCGGCCCCGGTGCTCCTCGGGGTGGCCCGGGACGAGCTTGTGAGCACCGGCGAAACCGGGTCAATGCCGAGGCTCGTCCCGGACACGGAAACCGTGTCCGGCCTGCTGTCCGGGCTTTGTCCGGGGCCTTCTCCGGACAGGTTGGCCGGTTCGCGGATTGCGGCCCCGGGCGACGCCCGGAACCATTCCGGCATGAGGGGGACGGCCGTACAGCTGTGCAGGGCACGTGACGCAGGCGACTTCACGGACCGCATGCGGCGGCTCAAGGAGCGATCGGGCCTGACCTACCGGGAGCTGGAACAGCGGGCGCAGGCCCGCGGCGAGGTCCTCCCCCGCAGCACCCTCTCGGACGTCCTGCAGGGCCGCTCCCTGCCCCGGCCGGAACTGCTCGTCGCGTTCCTCCACGTGTGCGGGGTGGAGGACGAGCGCGAGATCGGTGCCTGGCTGGAGGCGCGCAGCCGTGCAGAGGGTGCGCCGGGCAGCCGGCGACGCCTCCGGTCCAGGCCGCTGACCGCCGCCGTGGCTGTGATCGCTGCCCTCCTGCTGGCGGCGGGCGGGTGGATGCTGCTGCCCGGCGACGAAGGGGAGGCAGGGACGCCGACCGCGCCCCCGGCGGTACGGGGCTGGGTGGAGATCCGCCCGGCCCGGACGCCCCACCTGTGCCTGACGGAGGGGCGTGACCGCAGCGGGGCGTACGCCAGCGCGATCGCCGCCCAGCGCCCTTGCAAGGAGGCGAAGCCGCCGGCCACCTACCTCAAGCCTGTGCACGACGGCCCCGGCGCCCCGTACTTCATCGAATGGCACCACCCGCAACATGGCCGGGGTTGCCTGACGATCCGACGCAGCGCCCCGGCGAAAGGCATGCTCGAACCATGGAACACGTGCACCCGTTCCAACAAGGACCAGCAGTTCCGCGTAGAGCCTGCCGGCAGCGAGTCGCGCTTCCGCCTGCGCGCGGAGGCCACGTCCCGGTGCATCGGCATCGCCGCCGACGACACCCGCCCGGAGGCGGAAGCCGTCGAGAAGCCGTGCGCCGGCGGACCGGAACAGCAATTCCTGATCGAGAACGTGGCCTGAGCGGTACGGGCGCGGCAAGTTCCGGCCGAGGTCCGCACGTCCTTCTGGAATCTCGTCGCCCGGGCCGGCGGGCGTCGGCCCCGGCCCAGGCCCAGGCCCACCGGCGTCCGCCCAGGGCGTCTTCGCCGCGACGGCTGAGCCGGGAGCCGGCGGCTCACTCCGCGGTCGGCAGGGGCTGCTCGGTCCAGATGGTCTTGCCGCTGGGGGTGTAGCGGGTGCCCCACCGCTGGGTGAGCTGGGCGACGATGAACAGGCCCCGGCCCCCCTCGTCGTCGGAGGCGGCGTGCCGCAGGTGCGGCGAGGTGTGGCCGGTGTCGGCGACCTCGCAGACGAGGCTGCGGTCGCGGATCAGCCGGACGTGGACCGGCCCGCCGGAGGCGTAGCGGACGGCGTTGGTGACCAGCTCGCTGACGATCAGCTCGGTCGTGAACGACAGGTCTTCGAGCCCCCACTCGCCCAGCTGCCCGCTGGTGACGGACCGGGCCCGCGCGACGCTCTCGGCGTCGGCGTCCAGCTCCCAGACCGCCACCTGGTGCTCGCCGAGCATCCGGGTGCGGACCAGGAGCAGGGCCGCGTCGTCGTCCACCGGGCCGGGCAGCAGCTCGGCCACGGTGCGGTCGCAGAGCTCTTCCAAGGGGCGCCGGCACTCGGTGAGGACGTCGCTGAGCAGGCCGAGCCCCGTCTCGGTGTCGTGGTCCGGGGCCTGGACGAGACCGTCGGTGAACAAGGCGAGGAGGCTGCCGGCGGGCAGCTGGAGCTCCACGCTCTGGAAGGGCGCGCTGCCCAGGCCCAGGGGCGGGCCTTCCGGGAGGCCGGGACGGCTGACGGCGCCGCCGGCGGGGTCGACGACGGCGGGCGGCGAGTGGCCCGCGCGCGCCATGCTGCACCGTCCGGACACCGGGTCGTAGACGGCGTACAGGCAGGTGACGCCCAGGGCCTCGTCGCCGTCGTCCCCCGGTGCGCTCCCGCCGCGGCCGTGCGCCCGCTCCTCGGCGGCGGACTCCTCGGCGGTCTGCCCGACCACGTCGTCGAGGCGCGCGAGCAGTTCGTCCGGGGCGAGGTCGAGCCGGGCGAGGACCCGTACGCTCGTGCGCAGCCGGCCCATGGTGGCGGCGGCGCGCAGCCCGTGGCCGCGCACGTCCCCGACCACCAGGCCGACCCGTGAGCTCGACAGCGGGATGACGTCGAACCAGTCGCCGCCCACCCCGGAGCGGCTGTCGGCGGGCACGTAGCGGCTGGCCGCCTCGACCCCGGTCAGCGACGGCAGGTGGTGGGGCAGCAGACCGCGTTGCAGTTTGAGGGCGGCGGTGTGTTCCCGCGTGATGACCAGCATCAGGACGACACCGACGAGCAGGGCGCCCAGGCCGACGACGCTCACCCCGCCGGTCCGTCCGAGGAGCGGCAGGTCGAAGGAGGTCGAGCCGTAGTCCGGGGCGGCGTAGACGACGAAGGCGGCGTAGCAGAAGAGGCTGAGCATCAGGAGCCCGCCCAGCCCCGGAAGCACCCCCTTGAACAGCAGGTCCCGAGGGCTGCGCGTGAGCCGCCCGCGGTAGCACCAGACGCAGGCGAAGCCGGTGAGGCCGTAGTAGAAGGCGATCGCGAGGCCGACCGCACTGATGGAGTCGGCCAGCACATCGTGGCTGATCACGGTCAGCAGGACGAGGAAGCCGATGGAGACCAGGCCCATGCCGACGGTCGACCAGGTCGGGGTGAGGAACCTGCGGTGCACCCGGGCGAAGCGCGAGGGGACGGCCTTGTGGGCCGCCATGGAGAAGACGGTGCGGGCCAGCGGCAGGATGGTGGTCTGGGTGGACGCGACCGCCGAGGTCAGCACCGTGAAGATGAGCAGCTCGGTGAGGAACCAGCCGGGGCCCGTGGTGCCGAAGACGGCACCGCCCAGGCCGGAGAGCACGTCCCCGGAGTGGGCCGTGTTGCCCAGACCGGTGCCCTCGGCGCCGATCCCGGCGAACGCCTGCGCCGACGTCGCCACCAGGGCGTAGATGCCCAGCAGGAGCACGGTGGAGACGACCGCCGCCCGTCCGGGGGTGTGCCTGCTGTCGGCGGTCTCCTCGTTGACCGCGACGGCGGTGTCCCAGCCCCAGTAGATGAAGACCGCGGCGAGGAGGCCCGCGGTCAGCTCCTTGGCCGACGGCACGTGGAGGGGGTTGAACCAGGAGGCGGAGACGTGGATCGCCGTCGGCGGACCGTCGGTGTAGACCCTGACCAGGGCGGTCACCGCGAACAGGAGCAGCACCACCACCTCGGCGCACACCAGCCAGCGCTGGAGGGCCGCCGACACCTCGATGCCCACGTAGCAGACCGCGGTCATCACGGCGATCCAGGTGACCCCCGCGACGGTGGTCCACAGCCGGTCCTCGGCGAGCGCGTCGAACCCCAGCAGCCGGAAGCCGTAGATGCCGGCGATCTCCGCGAGGTTCGCCATGGCGATGACGTCGGCGACGATGATGCCCCAGCCGCCCATCCAGCCGATGCGCGGGCCGAAGGCGCGGGAGGCCCAGGTGAAGGTGGTCCCGCAGTCGGCGTCGCTCGCGTTGAGCTCCCGGTAGGCGTACGCGATCAGCAGCATCGGGACGAAGGCCAGCATCGTCACGATCGGAGCCTGGAGGCCGACCCCCGCGACGATCAGGCCGAGCGTCGCCGCCAGGCTGTACGCAGGAGCGGTGGAGGACAGGCCCATGGCGACGGAGGAGAACAGTCCCAGGGCACCGGCCTTGAGCCCCTTCTCGCCCGCGCCGGGGCCGGGCGCGAGGGGCGCGGCGGGCGCGGCCGGGCCGCCGAAGACCGGACCACCGAAGAGCTTCACCCCTGCATTCATCTCCGCATCTCGCCTGGAGAGCTCGCGCCCCCGAGAGACCTCATGATCACCATTTTCCCCGTGGTCGATCAGGTCCGCCAGACGATGGCGTCCCGGGGTGTGTCAGAGTGGAGGTACGGCGCGGGTGAGGACGCGGAAGAGGGTTTCCCTGTCATGCCGGCACAGTCTGATCGCCTCGCCACCGCACGTCCCACGCTCGTGCACGGGCGGAGCGAGGAGCGCACGGAGCGGAACGAGGAGTACGCGGACCTGTTCGGACAGGCTCCGGCGGTCTTCGCTGCGCTGAGCGGCCCGGAACATGTACTGGAGGCGGCGAGTCCGGCGTTCTTCGACGCCTTCACGGGCGGCCGCACGACCACCGGCGTACCGGTCGCGGAGCTGGTCCCGGAACTGGCCCGGCAGGGTGTCCTCGACCGGCTCGACGAGGTGTACCGCACCGGCACCGTGTACCGGAACCGAGGCGGGCACCTCGTACTCGGTGGGCGAAGGGCCCGGCGAGAGGAGTTCTACGACATCACCTACGAGCCCCGCCGGGATGCGGCCGGCCGGGTCAACGGGGTGACGGTGATCGCGGTGGAGACCACCGCGTACCACCACGCGCAGCTCCTGGCCGCCGAGCAGCGCGTCCTGCTGGAGCAGATCGCGCGTGACGCCCCGCTGAGCGAGATCCTGACCGGCATGGCGAAGGCGATCGAGGAGCTCTCTCCGGACATGATCGTCTCGGTGCTGCTCCTCGATCCCGACGGCCGTCACCTGCGCCACGGCACGGCCCCGCGCCTGCCCGGCTTCTACAACGACGCGATCGACGGGATCGCCATCGGCGACGGAGTCGGCTCGTGCGGCACGGCCGCCCACCGGCAGGCACCGGTGATCGTCAGCGACATCGCCACCGACCCCCTGTGGGAGGGCTACCGCGACCTGGCGAAGCGGGCCGGGGTCGCGGCGTGCTGGTCCACTCCGATCCGTGGCTCGGACGGCCGGGTGCTGGGCACTTTTGCGATCTACCACCGCACTCCCAGGGCGCCCGACGATCAGGACCTGGCCCTCAGCGCAGCCTTCACCCGCATCGCCGCCCTGGCGATCGAGCGCCACCGCGCGGTGGAGGCGAGCCACGCCGCCCAGGAGCGGGAGAAGGCGGCTCGTGAGGACTTGGCCTTCGTCCTGGAAGCCAGTACCGCCATCGCGCGCCGGCCGGACTATGCCGACTGCCTCGAGCGCATGGCTCAGCTGACCGTGCCGGCCCTGGCTCCGCTGTGCGCCGTCCACGTGGTCGAGCGCGACCGGGTCCGGCGGATCGCCGTCGCCGCCGCCACCCGCGCCGAGGAGGGCCTCCTCGCCTCGCCCGGACTGAGCAGCGAGATCGACAAGGTGGTTGCCCGTGTGCTCGCCTCCGGCACCACCCGGACCGGTCGGATCGGCTCCCGTCCGGGCGGCCCGTCCGCACACCTCGGCGTCAGCGGTTACGTCTGCGTGCCGCTGGCCACCCACGGCCGCACCTTCGGCGCACTGACTCTGCTGGCCACCGATCGGCCCCTGGACGGCCACGTCGTCGCCCTGGCCGAGGAGCTCGCCCGCCGGACCGCTTCCAGCGCCGACAATGCCCGCCAGTTCACCGAACGGGCCGGACTCGCCCGCGACCTGCAGGCCGGCCTGCTGCCTCCCGAGCTGCCCGCGGTCCCCGGCGCCACTCTGGCGGCCGCCTACCACCCTGCCGGCGAAGGGCTCGACGTCGGTGGCGACTTCTACGACGTCTTCCCGCTCCCCGGCGACCGCTGGGCGCTCATGATCGGCGACGTATGCGGGCGCGGCGCTCGCGCGGCCACCACCACCGGCATCGTCCGCCGCAGCGCACGCGCCGCCGCCCGTCTCCTCAGCGACCCGGCGGCCGTGGTCACCGCCATCAACGCCGCTCTGACGGACCGGGCGGCCGGCGAGGCGGTGGGCGCGGAATGCTTCGTCTCACTCGTCTACGGCGAACTGCGGCACACCGCATCGCACCTGGCGCTGAACCTGATCCGAGCCGGCCATGTGCCCCCACTCGTGCGCCGGGCCGACGGCACGGTCGAAGAAGTCGCCCACCCCGGCCTGCTCCTGGGCGTCGGCCCCGACCCCGACGCGTCCCCGTGCGGCGTCGACCTGTACCCGGCCGACAGCCTGGTCCTGGTGACCGACGGCATCACCGAGGCCCGTTCCGCCGGCGGCGAACTCTTCGGGGAGGACCGCCTGGCCGACGCCCTCGGCGCACTCCGCACCTCCTCTCCTACGGCCGAGATGCTCCTCGGGTCGATCTCCACCGCGGTCGCCGCCTTCGCGGCTGATGCCACGCACGACGACCAAGCGGTTCTGGTCCTCACCGCCACCTGACCACGGCTTCCGTCGACGCCGGCGTCCCGGTCAGCTCGACCGGCTCGCGCGTTCGGTGCGGAACGCCGGTTCGTACCCACGGGCGGCTTCTCGTCCGGCGAGCAGAACGGCTGTTTCGGGCGACGCGAACTCAGCTCCCCTGGCGCCAACCGCCATGTCAGTAGGCCGTATTCGGCTCACTCGGCTCAGGTGAAGAAGTCGATCACCTCCGAGGACGCGGGGTCGTGAGCGCTGCGGCGGTGGCCGCGGCGCCGCCGGCCGGGCCGTGGAACTGCGCAGCCTCTGTGCGGGGAACGGCTCAGACGACGATGACCCGGCGCCCGCGCGTGTGACCCGCACGGCTGTCGATGTGTGCCGCCGCGGCCTCGGCGAGCGTGTACGACTTCCCGACCGGGATGCGGAGCTTCCCCCGCGAGATGAGGCCGGCGGCCTCGGCGAGGGCTTCCGGCACGTTCCCGGTCACACCGGAGAAACGGGCACCGAGCTCCGGCGCGGCGAGATCGGCGATGGAGACCACCTTCTGCGGGTCGCCGGTCAGCTCGACGAGCTCGCGGATCACGCCCGAGCCGGCCAGATCGAGAGCCGCGTCGACGGGGCCGAGCCGCCGCACCCGCTCGACCCAGCCCTCGCCGTACGTCGTGGCGTGGGCACCCAGGCCGCGCAGATAGTCCTGGTTCGCGGCCCCGGCCGTGCCGGTCACCGTGATGCCGCGGTCGCGGGCGATCTGCAGCACCGCCGAACCGACGCCGCCGGAAGCGCCGCTGACCAGCAGCGTCTGCCCGGGCTGCACGCCGACCTGACGGAGGATGCGCAGCGCGGTCTCCACCACGGAGGGGTACCCGGCCGCCTCCTCGAACGCCAGCCCCTCGGGCATACGGGCCCAGGCCGACAGCACGGCGTACTCGGCATAGGTGCTCGATCCTCGCCCGAACACGTGGTCGCCGACCTCGACCCCTTCGACGCCCGCGCCCACTTCGTCCACCACCCCGGCGGCGTCCTGCCCGACTCCGGCGGGCAACTCGATCGGACGGACCTTCCGGAACTGACCTTCACGGATCCTCCAGTCGACGGGGTTCACACCCGCCGCCCGCACGGCGACGCGTATCTGGCCGGGTCCCGCGTGGGGCTCCTCGGCGTCTGTGAGGTGCAGAACGTCCGGACCGCCGAACTCGGCGAAGCTCACTCTCTTCATACGGCGGACCATAACCCTAACGGTTAGTGTTTAACAACGGTTGCGCTTTCGCATCTGATAGCGTCAATCCATGACCGCGCAGCCCGGACGTCGTGAGCGCAAGAAGGCCGCGACCCGCCAGAAGATCGCCGACACCGCCCTGCGGCTCTTCCTGGAACGCGGATACGACGCGGTGGGCATCCGCGACGTGGCCGCCGAGGCCGACGTGGCCGTCACCACGCTCTTCTCCCACTTCGCCTCGAAAGAGGCCCTGGTGTTCGAGCAGGACGACACCTTCGAGCAACGCCTCACGCAGGCGGTCGCCGACCGGGCGCCGCACGACCCGCTCATCCCCGCGCTGCGCGGCGAGATCCAGGCCCTGGTGCGACATTGCACGGCGGACAGCGCCGCCCCGATCTGGCACCTGATCGACGGGTCGCCCGCCCTGCGGGAGTACGAGGAGTCGATGCGGCTGCGCCACGCGGAGTCACTGGCAACGGCCATCGCCGCCGATCCCGGCTTGTCACTGACCACGACGGCCTGCCGGACGATCGCGCGGTTCGTGATCGACGCCTATTCGCTGGCCCGCGAGGCGCCCGATCCGCAGGCCGCGGTGGACGAGATCTTCCGGATGATCGAGGCGGCCTGGGAGGTCGCCTGCCCTTCTGCGAGCGATCGCTAGGGTCGCGGTCGGCCGCGGCCAAGGGCACGAGGAGCGCGTCGGGCGCCTCGGCGACGCACGAAGCCGACATCGCCGAGGCTCCGGCAGAGGACCTGCTGTGCGCCCTCTTCGACCACGATGCCGAAGGCGACATCAAGTCGACCATCGCGGCCTACGAAACACCGGTCAGTGACCTGCTGTGGCCCGCCCACGGCCCCGGCCTCCACACCGACGGAGGCGGCCTGCACCCTGCCGGACTCTCCGGCCACCGGAAACGCCGGGGCCGCGGCACGTCCACCGGCATCACCGCGGCCACCATCGCCGAGGCGACTCGGCCACGGCCCGACGCGGACTGGAAACACGCTATCGACGGGCGCTCCATCACGTGGGGGGGCACCCGTCGCCCTTGTCTCGGCGTACGGTTCGACACCTTCACCCCCCCCCGCAACCCAACGGCCCTCTTCCCACCTCAACCACCTCGGGCGGACACACGGCCCACGAGCGCCGAGCCGGGCCCTCCGTCTGTCCACGAACGCCCCGGCGGCCTTCCTGCAGAGCCTCACCTTCGAACTGCCCCAGGGGAAAGGCCCCCCGCTGCCCACACCGCCACACGCTCTGCCCCCGTCGCGGCACCCGCACGGCCCCGCCCGCTCCGGACAGCAACAAGGCACACACCCGTCGGCGAACCCGAACGGAATCCGGCCGCACGGGTCGAGAGGTTCTGTCATGCACGTTTTGACCGAACCGGTGTCGCGACCCCACCGCTGCAGGCTTGCCGAGCCTCCTGCAGCTGGATGACCACCGCTGTACGGGACTCCTCATCCCGGTCGGCAACGACGTCATCGACCGCACCGACCGCACCGTGGAGTTCCCGAACAACATCGCATCCCCCACGCCGCGCCGGATCAGGCGCGTGGCCAGATACCGCCTTAGTGGCAGATTGGCTGATTTCAAAGCCGTGATGTTGCAGGGAAGTTAACACGGAGACATGATCACTGCTCGTATCGACCTGATCACTCATCCAGGAGCCGAGAAGTGATACGCAGAACCGCTCTCCGCGCCCTCGCCACCGTCGCCGTGACCGCGGCCCTGGCTCTGCCCCTCGCCCAGGGAGCCCAGGCGGCCACCCCGGCCACGACCGCCCCGGCGACCCCCGCGTCCCCCGCCACGATCAACGCGGGCGACGACAACCCCTTCCGCTGGATGGAACTGGACGGCCTGCGGGCCGACTTCCGGTTCATGTGCCCCGCGGGCCACTGTGTGGGCTTCTGGTCCCTGGTCCTGACGGACGACGCCGCGCAGCGGAAGTTCGAGGGCGGCAAGTTCTTCGTCTACGCCCCGGCCACGGGTGAGTTCAGCTTCTTCCTCGACACGGACATCGCCGTGCGCACGGTCGACCACCCCCGTCAGGTCCGCCTGGTCGACACCGAGTTCATGCGCTCCCACCCCCGCGTCGAGGTCCGCTACGGCGACCCCGGCCACCCGGACCGGGCCCGCGTCGTCGCCTCGGCGACGACGCTGATGTAGCGAGCCACCAGCCCCGCCGGACCCGGGCGACTAGCCCGCACCGGGCGGATGACCGAGTCGCGCCGACCCGTCCGGTGGCCGCCGCGGTCATGACCGGCGACGAGCGCGCCGCCACCGCCGTCTCCCGCATTTCCCGCATCTCCGTCCGCCTCTCGGCGGCAGCCTTCCTGCCGTCGGCGCGGCGACGGCAGGAAGGCGCGGCGCGGCCAAGTCCCTGAGCGGCAGCTCGCCGCAAAACCCCCTCCCTTGCGCCGGGCTCTCGCACGCCCTCGTTTCACGAGATCTCACCAAAAGGAGTTGTCGATTTTCATGTACAAACGTCGCAGAGTGCTCGCCTACGCCACCGTGGGTGCAGTCATGTGCACCGCCGGACTCATGCCGTCGGTCAGCCAGGCCGCCGGCAGCGGGGACAAGGAAGAGAAGGGGTCCTACGCCGAAACGCACGGCCTGACGGCGGACGACGTCAAGAACATCAACGCACTCAACGAAAGCGCTCTGACCCTCGGGCAACCCGGCACGCCTCCGGCGGAATTATCTCCGAGCGCCGGCCCGTCCTTCCGCGCCCCCGACTTCGTCGACGACAGGGAAACCCCTCCGGCCGAGCCGCTCGACAGGATGCCCGACGCGTACCGGGCCTCCGGAGGCCGGGCCACTACGGTCATCAACAACTACATACGCAAGTGGCAGCAGGTCTACAGCCACCGCGACGGCAAGCCGCAGCAAATGACCGAAGAGCAGCGGGAAAAGCTGTCCTACGGTTGCGTCGGCGTGACCTGGGTCAATTCGGGCCCCTACCCGACGAACAAATTGGCGTTCTCGTTCTTCGACGAGAACAAGTACAAGAACGACCTCAAAAACACCGGCCCCCGCCCCGGTGAAACGCGGGCGGAGTTCGAGGGCCGCATCGCCAAGGACAGCTTCGACGAGGAAAAGGGCTTCAAGCGGGCGCGTGACGTGGCGTCCATCATGAACAGGGCCCTGGAAAACTCCCACGACGAAGCGGCGTACCTCGACAACCTCAAGAAGGAGCTCACGAACAACAATGATGCTCTGCTCCACGAGGACGGCCGCTCGAACTTCTACTCGGCACTGAGGAACACGCCGTCTTTCAAGGAAAGAGACGGAGGCAACTACGACCCGTCCAAGATGAAGGCGGTGATCTACTCCAAGCACTTCTGGAGCGGACAGGACCAGCGGGGCCCCTCCGACAAGAGGAAGTACGGCGATCCGGAAGCCTTCCGCCCCGACCGGGGCACCGGGCTGGTCGACATGTCGAGGGACAGAAGCATTCCGCGCAGTCCCGTCAACCGCGGCGAAAGCTGGGTCAACTTCGACTACGGCTGGTTCGGGGCTCAGACAGAAGCGGACGCCGACAAGACGGTATGGACCCACGGCGACCACTATCACGCGCCCAACAGCGGTCTGGGCCCCATGCACGTATACGAGAGCAGGTTCCGGAACTGGTCAGCCGGGTACGCGGACTTCGACCGCGGAACCTACATGATCACGTTCATCCCCAAGAGCTGGAACACGGCCCCCGCCAAGGTGAAGCAGGGCTGGCCGTAACAGAACCGCGCAGGAGGTCCGGGGCACCCGGCCCTCCTGCGTGACTGCCGCCCGCGGGCCGGCACCGCGTCGAGCAGCGCCCGAACGGCGCCCGTTCGTTCAGGTTCAGGGAGCCGCCCCGGACGTACCCCACGTCCCCGGAGCCCATGGGGAACCCGACCGCGTACCGGCCCGGCCCCTCGGAGAAGACGATGTGCAGCGGCCCGCCCGTGCCGCCGGGCGGCCCGGGCGGCCGGAAGCGTGCCGTCCTCGCTCCGGCTCGGGGCACTGGATTCCGGCGGCTCTGGTCACCATGCGCTGATGACCGGCGCGTCGGGTTCGTGCTGCCGCCAGGTCTCGTTGAGGCGCGCGAGCCGGTCCGCGGCGGCGATGCCGCGCAGGGAGGCAACCTTGCCGTCGCTGACTTCGAACGCCACGGCGCCCACGACCCGGTCGTCGACCACGGCGACGACGGCCGGGGAGCCGTTGACCAGCGCGATGTGGAGCGCCGGGGAGCCGCCGGCCAGCCGCCGCTTCGCCGGAGTGGGCTTGAAGCCGGCCCGCACGTAGGAGGCGACGCGCTCGCGCGTCCTGTACCGCAGCAGCCGCCTGGCCAGTCCGGCGCCGTCCGAGACCGCGATCACGTCGGCGGTGAGCATCGCCACCAGCCGTTCGGTGCGCCCCGACACGGCGGCCGCGAGGAACTCCTCGACGATCCGGCGCGCGGACGCGGGGTCCACCTCGTCGCCGCCGCGGCGCTCGGCGGCGACCCGGCGCCGGGCACGGTGGACATGCTGCTGGCTCGCGGACTCGGTGATGTCGAGGATCCCGGCGATCTCGGCGTGCGGGTACGAGAAGGCCTCGCGCAGGACGTAAGCGGCCCGCTCCACCGGCGAGAGGCGCTCCATGAGGGTCAGTACGGCCAAGGACACCGATTCGCGCTGCTCGAAGGTGTCGGCGGGGCCGAGCATGGGGTCGCCCTCGAGGAGCGGCTCGGGCAGCCGGTCTCCGGCAGCGCGCTCGTAGCGTGCCTGCGCCGAGCGGAGCCGGTCGAGGCAGAGATGGGTGACGACCTTGGTCAGCCAGGCCTCCGGCACCTCGATGCGTTCCCGGTCCGCGGCCTGCCAGCGCAGGAACGCGTCCTGCACGGCGTCCTCGGCGTCGGCCGCCGAACCGAGCAGACGGTACGCGAGCGAGGCCAGCCGGTTCCGGCCGGCCTCGAACCGTTCGATGGCTGCGCTGTCCATGCGGAGCAGCCTATGCGGCGGCCTTCACACCGGCCCGGTCGGGCGTCGTGGTCAGGCGGCGCTTGCGCTTCGGCATGCCGAAGGTCGGGTGGGCGATGCTCCACCCGGCTCCCTTGAGCACGCCCGACTTGAGTCGCGCCGCGGTCCGGCCGCCCAGGTACCAGGACTTCGACCGGACGTCCCCGTCCACCATCTGGAAGATGGCGTCCCGCCGCCCGAGGCTGATGTGGTTGCCGTAGTACTTCAGTCCGGTGGCCGGGACCTCACTATCCGTCAGGCGCGCGATGATCGCGGCGGTCGCCTGCATGTTGGTGAAACCGGCAGAGGCGCAGGACATCGGCAGTGGCCGGCCGTTCTCACCGATCGCGTAGACGCAGTCACCGGCGGCGTAGACGTCCGGGTGCGAGACCGAGCGCATGGTGCGGTCGACGACAATCTGGCCGGTCTCGGCGACCTCCAGGCCGCCGGCGGCCGCGATGGGGTGCACGGCGAACCCTGCCGACCACACGGTCACGTCGGCGGGGACGGGCCTGCCGCCGGCGGCGATCGCCCGTGTCGGCTCCACAGCTTCGATGCCGGTGTGCTCGTGGACGGTGATGCCGAGCCGGTCGAAGGCCCGGCGCAGGTGACGGCGGGCCTTCGGGGAGAGCCGGGCGCCCAGCTCGCCGCGGGCGGCGAGCGCGACCGAGAGGTCGGGCCGGGACTCGGCGAACTCGGTGGCGGCCTCGATGCCGGTCAGTCCCTCCCCCACGACCAGGACGGTGCCGCCCTCACCCAGGCCGGCCAGGCGCTCGCGCAGACGCAACGCCGAGGACAGTCCGGTCACGTCGAAGGCGTACTCGGCCGCGCCGGGGACACCGTGGTGGGCTACGGAGCTGCCGAGCGCGTAGAGAAGCGTGTCGTAGGCGAGCTCGCCGTCGCCGTCCTCGGCGGTCACGGCGACGGTCCTGCGCTCGGGGTCGAGGCCGGTGACGCGGGCCAGGCGCAGCCGCACGCCGGTGCCCGCGAACACGTCGGCGAGCTTGCGGAACGCGAGGTCCTGGCCGATCGCCAGCTGGTGGAGCCGCATCCGCTCGACAAAGTCGGGCACGGCGTTGACGACGGTGATCTCGGTGTCGGCAGGGGAAAGCCGGCGGGCCAGATTTCCGGCGGCGAAGGCCCCGGCGTATCCGGCGCCGAGTACGACGATGCGGTGCTTCATGGCGTTGCTCCTGTCTCGTTCGCGTGCCGCTTGAACGAGATGACGCCCCGATTGCTGACAGGGGCCGACTGTGATGTGGGTCACCGCGTTGAGGCGTGCCCTGTCTTGTGGGAGCGGGCCCGGGTCGGTCATGCGCAGGGCCGGTGGGGCCACCCGAGCCGGAGTACGGCACGATCGACCCGAATGGGACGTCCGGTGGCTATCGGGGCCTCGGGTTGGCAGGCTGGAGCCATGAACCCCGAGTTCGATGCCGCGCCGAGCCACTCCCGGCTCGGTGCTCCGATCGACGCCCGCCCCGCCCTCTGTTCGCCCCTGAGCATGCCGCGCTGATGGCCACGCCGCGTGGCCTGGCGCCCGCGGACTGGAGCAAGGGGCAGTGCCGGGCTGGACGGCGCGAGATCTCGCCGCGCACCTCCTGGGCGACTTCTACGGGCGCTCGCCCGGGACCGCGACGGGCACCGGGGAGGGCCCTCCTTCGCGCCGGGCGAGACGCTGGAGGCGTTCATCCACCGCAATCTGGAACGTGACGGCCACCGGGGACCGCTGGTCGCTCGCCGAGCCGGGCGTCGCACGTCCCGCCGCGGTCGTTCGCCTGAACCCGGAGACCGCATGGCGGCTGTGCGAAGGCGGCCGCGGCTGAGGCGTCGCGGTCGCGGTCGTCCCTCTCATCCGCTCTCGTCGCCACCGGAGTCCCCGTGTGCGGCGCTCGGACTCCGCTCGGCAGCCTCCGTCTCGCCCGGGTGGCCTGACGGTCGCGGTGCGGGGGCCCGGCATCCTTCCGGTGGTCAATGAGCGGAGCGGACGGCCCGGTAGGCTCGCCCGCTATGGATCAGCAGCACGTGTACCCAGCACCACCAGCCACCGCACCATCGGCGGACGTATCTTCAGCCATTGGTGGGGGTACTGGTCTGCGCCGGCCTCGGCGTCGCATACCCAAGCCGCGGCTCGACAGGGTCCTCGACGACAAGGGTCTGCTGGTCGGCATCCTGCTGCTGCCCTTGTTGGCGGCCGTTGCGTTCGTCGCTCAGTTCCTGGAGCTGCTCTACTACCTCTGCCTGCTGGTCTACGGAATCGTCATGAGCCCCTTCTGGTCCGTACGCGCGCTGTGGCGGGCCTTCGGGCCTGCCGTGACACCGGAGGAACTGGGCCGCCGCGCGGAAGCACGAAAGACGGTGAAGACGACCGCCGGCTGCCTGGCCTGGGTCGTCGGCCTCGTCATCGTGGTACTCGGCGCGATGGTGGCGATCGGGCTGAACATGGACAAGTAAGGCCACCGGAAGGCCATCTGCCTCACCGCCTTCGCCGGCCCGGCGTCCTGGACGGGGAACACCGAGCGTGTCCCTGGGTGATCAGCCAGTACGGCACCGCTGGACCGCTGGACCGCTGGACCGCCGAGCGCAGCGCCTCCCGGCTCCACGGCTGCCGCAGACTCCACCACCGGCTACGACCGCAGAAGACGAACGGCTCAGCTATCTCGGTTGAGATCGGCCCGGCTATCAGAGACATTACGTCGTCAGGCCGGAGGCATGACGAAGATCCGGGTCGACTTCCACCCGGGCCCTGCCTGCCCCTTCGCCTGGATCACCGCACAGTGACTGAACAGGAGCCATCCCGTGGCCAACACTTGGCAGACCACCTCCGGCGCTCGTGTCGAGGACCGAAGCGGGCAGGAGGATCCGGATCGCCCCGCGGCCTTCGACGACGCGGCGATACGCCAGGCCCGCAACTCCGCCGCGTTCTGGGCCGCAACCGGAGACTCCCGTGGCCACGAGGTGATCCGCCGACGCAGTTTCCTCGCCGTGCTCGGCGGCGAGCGCGCCGGGACACGCATCCTGCTTCAGGAACCCGACCCCGACGCGCACGAGCTCGCCGAGCTGACCGAGCTGGCCGGCCGATCGACCGGTCCGGTGGATGCCGAGGATCCGTTCAGTTCCACCGACCTGAGTCACCTGGGCCTGGACATGCGCAACTGGCAGATGCCGGTCATGGTGCGCCCGCCCGGCCCTGTCCCCGCACCCGCGATGGAGGTGATCCGAGCCCAGCGGACGCACGAGTTGCGGGCTGCCGAGCGGATCGTGATCGAGGGCTTCGAGCTGACCAGATTCACCCCCTACCGTCCCGGCGAGATGTTCCCCGCGGCACTGACCGAACAACCAGGCGTGAACGTCCATCTCGCCGTCCTCGACGGCGAGATGGTCGGAGCCGGCGTCACCGTCGTCCACGACGGGTTCGGCAGTCACTACTGGGTCGGCACGCCGTCGGCGCACCGTTCCCGCGGCGCCGGGCGGGCCGTCATGCTCGGCTCGCTCGCGCCCATGGCGAACCTTCCGGTGACACTCACCGCCTCACGGCTCGGACGACCGCTGTACGAGTCGCTGGGCTTCACCGCCGTCACCTCGTCGACCTGGTGGTCCTCACAATGACCACCACCGAGGCGTGACTCAGCGCCCCCGACCGGCCCGGACACCACTTGCAAGGACTGAGCCGGCCCCGGAGTCTTCGGCCCCTTCTGGCGCGACGATCTGGAAGCGGTCCGGCCGGTGCGCGCCGCAAAACCGTTCCTGGCCTACGACGAGCCGTGGTGGCGTGCGTGCGGCGTGGAGACCGGGCGCAGCACCACCGATCTTCCCCTGCGGCAACTGTGGTATGCGCCCGGAGGGGCTTCCCGGCTGTTGCTGGCCGCCTATCCCAGCGGTCGGTCCGCGGCGTACTGGGACCGCTTCGCCTCGGGCCCGTCGTACGACGTGCCCGGCGGCACGGCCATGTTCGGCGCGGCCCCGTAGGCCACGGCCGCGGCCGTGGCCTACGCCCACGGGCAGTTGTGCCACATGCACCGGGTGCGGGCGCGCCCGCCGGTGGCAGCCTGCTGGCAGGACTGGGGGCGCCCGCCGTACGCGGCGGCCTGGCATCTATGGCGGACCGGCCGGGCCACGGAGGAGGTCGCGGCCCGCATGCGTGCTCCCGCGCCCGGAGGATCCCTGCACGTCGTCAGTGACTGCCGGACCCCGGACCCCGGTTCGATACCCGGCGCTCTCGGCTGCGCCGAACAGGTCTTGCGGGAGCACCTGTCCCTGCCCCGGCCTCCTTGGTCCTCCACCGAGACGCTCGGGTTCTGCGGTGCCGAGATCATCCGCCGGGTCGTCGGCTTCGCCCACCCGACGACTTCACCACCATCACCGATCCCGTCCACCGCGCCGCGGCCGAGCGGCGAGCGCTCGTCCTGGCCCGAGCCCTGACGACCGCGCCAACTGCCTACCGCTCCGCCGCCGACCTCACGGCAGCCGCACGGGACAGCTGACACCCTGTCGGCAGAGTGTGACGTGCGGGCCTCAGGCCGTGTCCTACGCGGTGAGGCGAGGTACACGGGGTGGAATTGAAGGTGCGGCCGCAGGGCGGCGGGACACCGAGCACGCCTGACACGACGTTGCCCGCCGTGACCGCAACGGTCGCGGCGGACAACAGTCAGCTCAGGACCACCACTTGTGCCACATAGCGTTGTCGCCACCACGCACGAAGGTGTCGATGCGCCCGTGGCCCCAGGACACCGCCGCCGGCGCCGAGGTGAGTCCGCCACCGAGAGACTCCCAGTCCGACCAGCGACCGCCGTTGAACCACTTGTGCCACATGGCGTTGTCCCCACCACGGACGAAAGTGTCCAGACGACCGGAGTCCCAGGACGCCACAGCGGGGTCCGAGGTCAGGTAGCCGCCGAGCGATTCCCAGTCCGACCAGCGACCACCGTCGAACCACTTGTGCCACATGGCGTTGTCGCCACCGCGCACGAAGGTGTCGATGCGCCCGTGGCCCCAGGACACCGCCGCCGGCGCCGAGGTGAGTCCGCCACCGAGAGACTCCCAGTCCGACCAGCGACCGCCGTCGAACCACTTGTGATACATGGCGTTGTCCCCGCCACGGACGAAGGTGTCCAGACGGCCGCCGTTCCACGACGAGACCGCCGGTGCCGAGGTCAGGTAGCCGCCCAGGGATTCCCAGTCGGACCAGCGGCCGTCATACCACTTGTGCCACATGGCGTTGTCGCCACCGCGCACGAACACGTCGATGCGCCCCGGTCCCCAGGAGACCGCCGCCGGCGCCGAGGTGAGTCCGCCGCCGAGGGATTCCCAGTTGGACCAGCCGTTCTCGTACCACTTGTGCCAGAGGGCGTTGTCGCCACCGCGGACGAACGTGTCCAGGCGGCCGTTGTTCCACGACGACACCGCGGGCGCGGACGTCAGTCCGCCGCCGAGCGACTCCCAGCCGGACCACGTCTGCACGGCGGGTGCTGAGGTGACTTCGGCATACCGGGGTGCTGCCGTGGCAGGGACCAGAGTTGTGACGCCCAGGAGGAGGAAGAGTGCCGCAAGGAAGACCGGTATCGAGCGTCTGTGTCTGCGCGTGAGCATACGGATGTCCTTCCGGTCCGGTATGGGTGGTCCGTTCCGGTGGGGGTGCCTTGTGAGGTGCTGCTCTGCGATGGCGCGGACGACGCTAGGGTTGCCGCGCCCGCGCGGACAGACGGGAACCGGACAAGCGTGAGCCGCGGCACACGCGGACCAGGACCCGCACCCGGACACCGGGCCGGTCCGGGCCGCGCACTACGCGATGAAGTGGACGGGGGCGCGGTGACGGCAGCGCCCTTGGCCGCCCTGGCCTCGTACGCCGCGATCCGGTCCGTCCGGAGCGCGTCAAAAACGCCGTCCGGGCGCTGTTGACAACCTTTGGCCGTCCGGCACGGTAGCGTTCATGAGCCTCAGCATGCCGCCCTCCGTGAAGCCGAAGGTCTTCGGTATCGGCCTGTCCCGGACCGGGACCCTCTCCCTCACCGCGGCTCTGCGCACCCTGGGCTTCGACACCGCCCACTATCCGGCCGATGCGTCCACCTATGCGACGCTGCTGGCCGGCACGGCGCGTTTCGGGCTGCTCGACCGGTACGACGGCATCACCGACATCACGGTCGTGCCCTACTACCAGGAACTGGATCTGCTGTGGCCGGCAGCGAAGTTCGTCCTCACGGTCCGCGAGGAGGAGAGCTGGCTGCGTTCCTGCCGCCGGCACTGGGAGCGGCCCGCCGGGAACAAGGCGGCGCTCGGAGAGCACTACCCTGACCTTCAGCGCTTCCTGCGGTCCGCGGTCTACGGCGCTCGCGCCTTCCACCGGGAACGGTTCCTGCGGGTCGCCCGGCGGCACACCGCCGAGGTACTGCGCTACTTCTCCGGACGGGACCGCGATCTGCTCGTCCTCGACGTCGCCGGCGGCCAGGGCTACGAACGCCTCGCCCCCTTCCTCGGCCTTCCCGTCCCGGACGAACCCTTCCCCCATCACAACGACCGGAGCGAACAGCGCCGGTGAGCGTTCTCGACGCGGAAGGTGACGGCCCACCACTGTCCGGGAGGGGCGGGCACTCGCGGCACCCCGGCGTCAGAGTCCGGCGTCAGAGTCCGGCGAGGACGACGTCGGCGCGGCGGCGCCAGGTGTAGCGGTCCAGGACCTGCCGGCGGGCCTCGTCGCCGAGCGCCCGGCGCAGCGCCCCGTCGGCGACCAGCCCGTTCAGTGCGGCGACCCAGGCGTCGGTGTCTTCCGGTGGGCACAACAGGCAGTTGACGCCGTCTTGCAGGACTTCGCGGAGGACAGGGAGGTCGGAGGCGATGATGGGCCGGCCGTGGGCCATGTACTCGAAGATTTTCATGGGCGAGGTCCAGCGGCCGATCTCGAAGAGGTTGCCCCAGGTGTACACCTCGCGCTGGTGCGGGGCGAGGACGACGTCGAAGTGGGGGTAGTAGGCGGGGAGTTCGGCCGGTGGCCGGTGGCCGTGGAAGTGCACGTTGGACAGGCCGCAGGCCTCCTCCCAGCGGGCCCGGTACTCGGGGGTTCCGCCGACCAGGTGGAAGTCGAAGCCGGGCAGCCGCCGGGCGAGGTCGATGATGAGGTCGATGCCGCGCCCGTCGTAGAGGTGTCCGACGTACCCGATCCGCGGCACGTCCGGGCGTCCGGGCAGTGCCGGCCGGGCCGTGGTCGTGGCGGGATCGACCGGGTCGGCGCAGTCGGGCGCGACGAGGAGGGGCAGGGTTCCCAGTCCGGGGTAGGCGGCCTGGAGGTCCCGTGCCAGGGCGTGGGTGATGACGACGACGCGCGCGAGCCGCGGCTGCGCGAGCAGGTCGCGCTCCATCCCGGCCGGTGCCAGGTCGCCGCGCAGCTGGTGGACCTCGTAGACGAACGGGGCCAGGTCCGCGGCCACCGAGAGGCTGTAGGGGTCGCGCCCGAAGAGCAGGTCGGGGACGCCGTCGCGGATCAGCAGGTCCCGTACGGCTTCGGCGCGCTTCCAGTAACCCGCCGGGGTGTAGTCCGGGCAGGGGACCCTGCGCACCGGGAAGCGGTGGCGCACCCCGTAGTAGGCGTACGGGTCGTCGGCGGGGTGGGATCCGGGGGTGGCGTACAGGGTGACCTCGTGCCCGGCCGCGCTGAAGGCGTCACACATGCGCATGATGTGGACGCCGTTGGCGAAGACCGAGGGAATGCTCCCGCTGTGCAAGTACGCGATCCGCATGCCGGCATGCGACCGCACCGGGTGCCGGGGCGTCAAGGGGACGTAGTCGTAAAGGAGTTGCCCTTGATGGCGCGACTACTCCTTGTGTCAGGTCGGCTACCTGCTTACGGTGGATTCAGAGGTACCCGATGGTGGTGAGGTCGGCATTCGAAGGGAGATCGCGATGAACGACACCGACATCGAGCAGGTCCCGGACGAGGAACTGCCCGAGCTGGCCTTGATGGTCGACATCCCGAGCCGCTGAGACCGGTCCGCTTGCTTCAGGGCGGCGGACCGGTTCCTTGCCGTCCGCTGCCCCCTTTCTCTGCCGGGTACCCGGAGGTACATGCCCGTGCGTATCGCACCCGACGCGCGTCAGAGCGCCGAGGAACGGACGGTACTGGCCCGCATGACCCGGTCGAGCCTGGCCCGGGCCGGGCTGACGGTGACCGCGGCGGAGGCGGGGCACCCCGCGGTGACCGAGCTCGCTCACCTCGCCCAAGCGGCACTGCGCACGGACGCGCCCGGCGGGGAACGGCTCGCGCGGCTCGGCCGGATGCTCGGCCGGGCCCGTGCCGGCATCGCCGCCGCACCGCCGTCCGCGCTCCCCTGGCCGGTCGAAACCGCCGCACCGGGCCCGCACCTGGAGCGGAGCGTCGCCCGGGCCCGCAACTCCCTTCCCCGCCGGGACGGTGACGCCGGAACACCGCCGGAATCCACCGTGGTCGCCTGGCACGACCGCGAGGTCGGGACGCTCCGCGAGACGGTTGCGCTGCTCGCGGCCGTCTGGCCCGAAGCACACGCGGAGCTGGGCGGCATCCTGGCCCAGATCGCCCTGCTGGACGGCCCGGCGATCGACGGGTTCACCGACTTCACGGTGCACGGTGCCGTGTTCGTCCGGCGTGACCGCCTGGGCCCGGGGGCCGACGCCCTGCCCGGACCGGTCCGCCTGGCGGAGGCTCTCGTCCACGAGGGCGCGCACACCCGGTGCAACGCGGCATCCGTGGCGGCGCAGCCCTTCCTGCGCCCCGCACGGGGCGATGCGCAGCTGGTCACGACTCCGCTGCGTGTCGACGCCCGGCCGCTGACGGGGCTGTTCCAGCAGGTCGTCGTCCTGGCCCGGAGCGTCCTGCTGTACCGGCGCCTGCTCGACACGGACATGGGAGCCCCCGGGACGGCAGCCGTACGCTCACGCCACGCCCGGCTCGCGCGCTCCGCCACCGAAGGCGTGCGCACCCTGGCGGATCACCGGGACGCGCTCACCGATCACGGGCTGGCCGTCCTGGAGGAGGCCGCCACCGTGGCCCGGGAGAGCGCCCGGTGACCGCGCCCCCGTGGAAACCGCAGGTCTTCAGCCCCTACCCCGCGTCACCCGACGTCGTCTTCGCACGCGTCGCCGCCCGGTCACCGCAGTTCGACCCGGTCTGCGCGGCGGGCGGGCGGCCCGTCGTCATCGGCAGTGCGGCCGGCCACGACAGGGACCAGGTCGTCACCAGCGCGCGCGGCGAACTGCTCGAACGCGTCGGCAACATCCTCGCGGGCCGCGCCGCCGAGGCCGCAACCGCCGTGGTGGCGAGCCACCGCGAACTGAGCCGGCGGGGAGTGCCGGCCCTCGACCCCGCCGCACTGACCCGCGGGAGTGCGGCCGAGGCCCGTGACGCCCGGCGGCTGTGGGTCCTGGGCCGCGTGGTTCCCGGCGGCGCCGACGTCCATGTGCCGGCCGGCGCCGTCCACCTCCACCACCGGGCCCCGGCCGGGTGCGACCCCGGACCCGGCGCCGGTTCCACCGGCGTCGCCTCGCACCCGCACGCGGAGGCCGCGGCGGATCACGCCGCTTGGGAGGTCCTCGAACGCGACCTCCTCCGCAGAAGCTGGTACGGACTCTCCCCGGCCCCCGTTCCCCTGCCGGCGCCCGTCCTCCCCGCCCCTCTCCCTGCACTCCTGGACGGACTGGGCGTACGGGCCACCGTCCTCGACGTCCCCGCCCCCGCGGGCACCCGGTGCGTGGCCGTCTGCCTGCACGCGCCCGGCCTCACGGGGCAGACGTTCGGCGCCCGGTGCGGGCCCGACGACGGGGACCTCGCCGCCCTCGTGGAGAAGGCCGCCTACGAAGCCCTGATGGTGCGCTGGAGCGTCCACTCACCGGTGGGCCGCGACACCTGGTCCCGCTGGCAGGGCCGCACCGCGCCGGACTCGGCGGTCCGCCACGCGCTCCGGGCCTACCACCTGCAGGACAGCCTGACCCTGTGGAGCAGGACCACGACCACGCCGGAGGCGGGAAGCGGCCACCCGCCGGCCGGGCCGGTCCGCGGCGGTCTCGACGCGCTGTCCGCCCACACCGGCCGGGAACTCGTCCTCGTGGAGACGACCTGCGGGCCGGCCACCGCCCTGGGCGTGAGCGTGATGCGGGTGGTGGCCCCCGGGGCCCGCCCGCTGCCGGCGGGCCCGGACGACGAACGCGGCCCGCCGGCACCACGCGGCCCGCACCCCTTCGGCTGACACCCCGCTCACCGACGGGCCCGCCGGCGCACGGCCCGGACCGCTCGGACGGGCGCCCGCACCGGCCCCGGGCCGAGGAGACCGCACCCATGCCCCCACACCAGGACCTCACCTCCCCAGCAGCGACGCCGCTCCCCGGCCCCGGGCACACCGGCGGGAAGGAGCCGGAACGCGGGCCCGCGGGGCCGGCGGGTTCCGAGGACGCCGAACGGCCCGGGTACGCCGACCGGAGCGCCGCCGACTATGACCGCTGGTTCTCCAAACCCGGCGTCACCGGCGCGACGGTGAACACCCTCGCCCGGCTCGCCGGCGCGGGACCGGTCCTCGAACTGGGCATCGGCACCGGCAGAGTCGCCCTGCCCCTGGCCGGGCGCGGCCTCGGCGTCCACGGCATCGAACGCTCCGGCGCGATGATCCGGCAACTGCGTGCGAAACCGGGCGGCGACCGGATCTCCGTCACCCAGGGGGACTTCGCGGACGTCCCGGTCCCGGGACGGTTCTCCCTGGTGTATGCCGCCGGCGGCACCTTCCTCGAACTCCCGGACCGGGAGGCCAAACAGCGCTGCCTGGATGCGGTCGCGGCCCGCCTGACGCCCGGCGGAGTGTTCGCCGTCGACGCGCACGTGCCCGAGGCGCTCGCCGTCGCCGCGGCGTCCGGCGTGCCCGAGACCGTCTCGGCGACCGACGACCACCTCATCCTCTGCCACCGCCTGATCGACCCGTCCACCCAGACCTACCACTCCCACTACCTCGTCCACGAGGCCGACCGGACGCATCACCTCCGGGTCCGGTTCCACTACGTGTCGCCCGGAGAGCTCGACCTCCTGGCGGAGCGCGCCGGTCTCCGGCTCGTACGGCGCCAAGGCGCCTGGGAGGACGGGCCGTTCACCAGGACCAGCACCTATCACGTCTCCGTCTACGCACACCACTGACACCCACTCCCCTCCCCCTCACCACCCGACACGGTCCAGGAGTGCCCATGCCGGACGCGGACCCCCTTACCGCCGACACCGTCTTCCCCCTCCCGCACCACGACGGGCTCGGCCCCCTCCCGGAATTCGCCGCGCTGCGCCGCACCCGCCCCTGCGCCCGGATCCGCCTCCCCAGCGGCGACCCCGCCTGGCTGGTGACCCGCTACGCGGATGTACGCACCGTGCTCGCGGACCCCCGCTTCAGCCGCTCCCGTGCCACCCGGGGGCCGGGTCCGCGCATGGCCGGGGTGACGACACTGCCCGACTCGGTCCTGGCCGCCGACCCCCCGGAACACACGCGGCTGCGCAGGATCGTCGCCCCGGCCTTCACCGCCCGCCGCGTCGAGACCCTGCGCCACGGCGTGGCGCGGCTGGTGGACGACCTCCTCGACGAGGTCGCCGCGCACGGCCACCCGGCCGACCTCGTCGCCCTGTTCACCCGCCCGCTCCCGCTGACGGTCCTGTGCGACCTGCTCGGTGCGCCGCGGCAGGACGGCCGGCGGCTGGAAGCGTGGTGCGACGCGCTGCGTAACCTCACCGCCGTCCCGGACTCCGCCGTCACCGCGGCCGTCGACGAGATGACCGGCTACCTCGCCGCGCTCATCGGCACCAAGCGGAGCCACCCCGCCGACGACCTGCTGAGCCTGCTGATCCGCGCCCACGACGACGGTGACCGGCTCACCCACGGCGAACTGGTCGCCTTCGCGCTGGTGCTGTTCGCCGGCGGCTACGGCACCACGGCCGACCGCCTGGCCGGAATGCTCCACCTCCTGCTCGAGGAACCGGGCCGCTACCAGTACCTGCGGGAATCCCCGGACCGGATCGCCCTGGCCGTCGAGGAGCTCCTGCGCTACGCCCAGACCAACGTGCAGGCGAACCTGCGCGTCGTCACCGAGGACATCGACCTCGGTGGTGTCACCCTGCGCGCGGGCGATGCGGTGATGGCCGTCAACTCCTCGGCGAACCACGACGAGGCCGCGTTCGAGGATCCCGGGCGCCTTGACCTCGGCCGCGTCCGCAATCCCCACCTGGCCTTCGGGCACGGCGTCCACCACTGCGTCGGGTCCCACCTCGCGCGCGTGCAGCTGCAGGAGGCCCTGGCCGGGCTCGTCCGCCGCTTCCCCACCCTGCGCGCCGCGGCACCACCGCTGTGGAAGACGGGCCTCAAGACCCGGGCACCCCGCACCCTGCCCGTCGCCTGGTGAGCCCGCGCACCCCCGGAAGCGGAGGTCAGAGCTGATGCGTACCCGCCCCATCGGTCCGTCCGGCACCGCCCTGTCCGTGATCGGACAGGGCACCTGGCAGCTGGAACACGCCGAGCGCCGCACCGCCGTCCGTGCCCTCAACACCGGCATCGACGCCGGGATGACGCACATCGACACCGCCGAGTCCTACGCGGAAGGCGAGGTGGAGCGCCTCGTCGGCGAGGCCGTGCGCCACCGGCGGCACGAGGTCTTCCTCACCTCCAAGGTCCGGCCCGCCAACGCCGACGCGCGCGGCACCGTGGCCGCGTGCGAGCGCAGCCTGCGCCGCCTCGGCACCGACCACCTGGACCTCTACCTGCTGCACTGGCCCGACGGCCACCCCCTGGAGGAGACCCTCACCGGGCTGCGCGCGCTCCACCGGGCGGGGAAGATCCTCCACTACGGCGTCAGCAACTTCCACGAACGCCACCTCGCCGAGCTGTTCGCCCGTACCGAGCCGGGTGAGATCGCCTGCAACCAGGTCCTGCACCACCTCGGCGACCGCTCCGCCGAACTCCGCGTCGCTCCCGCCTGCCGGGCCCACGGCACCGCCATGGTCGGCTACAGCCCCTTCGGCCTGGGCTCCTTCCCGCCCTCCCCACGGGCCGCCGCCGTCCTCGACGCGATCGCCGGGGCCCACGGCGCCACCCGGCACCAGATCGCCCTCGCCTTCCTCGTCCGCGACCCGCACACCTTCGCCATCCCCAAGACCGCCACGCCCTCCCGGGCCGCCGAGAACGCCGCCGCGGCCGGCATCGCCCTCACCGGCGAGGACATCGCCCGCATAGCGGCGGCCTGCCCCGCCGGCGCCGACGGCGGCAGCGCCCTCTCCGCGGCTTCCGGGGTCCTGGGCGGGCAGCCGTAGTGCGGGCGCTGGTCACCGGGGCGGCCGGCTTCATCGGTTCCCACCTGTGCGCGCACCTGCTGGCCTGCGGCGACACCGTCACGGGCATCGACTCCTTCACCGACTTCTACGACCCGGCCCGCAAGGAACGCAATCTCCGCACCCTCACCGGCTCCCCGGGCTTCTCCCTCCACCGCGCCGACCTGCTGACAGCGGACCTCGCCCGACTCGTCGACGGCGCGGACGCCGTCTACCACCTCGCCGGCCAGCCCGGTGTGCGGCCGTCCTGGGGAGCGGAGTTCCCGCTGTACACGGCCCGCAACGTGCTCGCCACCCAGGTCCTGCTGGAAGCCGTACGGCAGCGCCCGGTGGGCAAGTTCGTCTACTCCTCCAGCTCCTCCGTCTACGGCAACGCGCGGACCTGCCCCACGGCCGAGACGGCCCTGCCCCGGCCCGTCTCCCCCTACGGGATCACCAAGCTGGCCGGCGAGCACCTGTGCGAGCTCTACCGGAAGACCTTCGGCGTACCGGCCGTGTCCTTGCGGCTGTTCACCGTCTACGGACCCCGCCAGCGGCCGGACATGGCCTTCACCCGCCTCCTGCACGCCGCATCGAGCGGCGCCCCGTTCCCCCTCTACGGCGACGGGGAACAGACCCGCGACTTCACCTACGTCCACGACGCCGTCACCGCCATGCGCGAGGCGGCCCGCTCCGCGTTCACCGGGATCGCCAACCTCGGCGGCGGCTCCCCCGTCTCGATGAAACAGGCCATCTCCACGGTCGAGAACATCGTGGGACCCGTGGAGATCCTGCCCCTGCCGGCAGGCCCCGGGGACGCGCTCCACACCAGCGCCGACATCACCGTCGCCACCCGGGAACTCGGCTACCGGCCCCGCACCACACTGCACCAAGGGATCCTGGCCATGGCACAGGAACACCCCCGGCCATGAGCGACAGGAAAGGACCACCGTGGTGTTCTCCCCGCCCTCCCCCGAGGAGCCCGTGACGCCCGCCGACGCCCAAGGCGACGTCTACGTCCTCTCGTTCCCCAAATGCGGCCGCACCTGGCTGCGGTTGCTCATGGCCAAAGCCGTCTCCACGGCGTACGGAATCCCCATGGACGTGTGCCGGGACCTGGCACTGACCGGGTTCAGCACGGTGGACTCCACCGTCCCGCGCATCGTCTTCTGGCACGACGACCGCGTCCCCTGGCGCACCCCGGCAGGGCTGTCCTGGAACAAGGGCTTCTACCGTGACCGCAAGGTGGTCCTCCTGGTCCGCGACATCCGGGACACCGCCGTGTCCCGCTACTTCCAGGTGCTCCACCGCGATTTCCGCCCGTACACCGGGGAGATCGGGGACTTCCTGACCGAGGACGAAGGCAGTGTCAGGACCTGCCTGGCCTTCTGGGACATCTGGCACGCCCGGCAGGACGTACCCGCCTCGTTCCTCCTCACCTCCTACGAGCAGCTGGCCGCCGACACCGCCGGAGAGCTCGCACGCGTGCTCGACTTCTGCGGACTGCCTCCGGCAAGCCGGGACACGCTCCGCGCCGCGGTCGACTTCGCGGACTTCAAAGCCATGCGCGCCATGGAACTCTCCAACACCTTGAACACGGACAAGCTCCGACCCGCCGTTCCCGGGAACCCCGACTCCTACAAGACCCGCCGCGGCGTCATCGGCGGATACCGCGACTACCTCACACCCGAACAGATCGACTACGTGAACGACGCCACGCGCCGGATCCTCGCGCCACCATGGCAGCCCGCGGCCTTCGCGGCGGACGCCGCACCCCACCGCCTCGACCGGAGGATGTCCTGATGGCCGGCCGGCTGCGCCGTCACCGCGCGGCGGCCGCCCGGATGAGGGCGGTCGCCGCGGTCTCGATGTCCTCCGGCGTGGTCCGGCGGCCCAGCGACAGCCGCAGTGCCCCGAGCGCGCGGGCCGGCTCCAGGCCCATGGCGGTCAGCACGGGAGAGGGGGTGTGCGTACCGCTGTGGCAGGCGGAGCCGATCAAGGCCGCGATCCGGTCGGCGGCGGCGAGGAGTTCGTGTCCCAGGGCCCCGTCCACGCTGACGTTGAGCGTGTTCGGCAGCCGGAGCCCGTCCGGCCCGTTCAGGCGGACCCGGCCCGGCAAAGCCACCGCCGGCCGCTGGTGCAGGTCGTCGCGCAGGGCCGCGAGACGGGCCGGGGCACCGGCGGCGAGCTCGTCGGCCGCGAGCTGCGCGGCGGTGCCGAGCGCGACGGCCAGGGCGGTGTTCTCGGTGCCTGCCCGCCGCCCGCGTGCCGTGCAGCCGCCTCAGGGCACGGCAGGTTTCCAGGACGGCCAGGGTGCTCGGTCGCCTGGGTGATCACGTGCGGGCGCGGGCGGCCGGAGGCCAGGACCGCGCCGCGCAGCGCGAGCAGGTCGGCCTCGGAGCCGGAGGAGGTGAGGACGACCTCGCCGGGCCGGGCGCCGATCAGGCCGGCGACCTGGGCGCGGGCCTCGGCGAGCGCCCGCCGCGGCGCGTCGGCGTAGGGGTGGCTGCTGGAGGGGTTGCCGAAGAAGCCGGTCAGGTGCGGCAGCATCGCCGCGGCGACGCGCGGGTCGACCGGGGTGGTGGCGTTGTAGTCCAGGTAGACCGGTCCGCCGGCCAGTACCGGGTGCGGCGGGAGGTCGTCGCCCGGTCCCGTCACGTCAGGTCCGAGGCGTCGACGGGCAGCTCCGACAGGCGCCATTCGAGCATGCCGTCGTGGAGACGGATCGCCCGCCGCCCGCGGTCGGTCAGCAGCCGTACGGCGTCGTAGGCCAGGACGCAGTATTCGCCGCGGCAGTAGACGACGATCTCCATGTCCCCGGGCAGTTCGCCGATCCGGTCGGCGAGCTCCTCGACGGGGATGGAGATGGCGCCGGGGATGTGCCCGGCCCGGTACTCCTCGGCCGGCCGGACGTCGAGCACGACGACGTCCCCGGCGGCGATGCGGACCCGCAGGTCTTCCCGGCTGAGCTCGGCGGCGGCGTCCTCGCCGAGGTAGGCGTCACGGGCGGCGGGCACGGCGGCCTGGTGGGTCTCGGCGACCTTGCGCAGCAGCGCGAAGAGCTGGGCGACGTCGTCGCCGGCGAGGCGGTAGTGGATGCGCACGCCCTCGCGGCGGGTGGCGACGAAACCGGCCTGCTTGAGGGTCTGCAGGTGCGCGGACGCGGTGGTCAGGTTCAGCCCGGCGGCCTTCGCGAGCGCGTCGACGGTGCGCTCGCCCTGGGCCAGCAGGTCCAGCAGCTCCAGGCGCTTTCCGCTGGCCAGCGCCTTGCCGCTGGCCGCGAACGCGTCGTACAGCCGGGCCTTCGTCCGGGGCTTCGTGTTCTCCGGCAAGACATCCTCCATAAATCCATGGATTATTGTAAGTGAGTCGAGCGGGTCGTGACCACACACCCCGCTCCCGAGAGGCTGGAGGACGTCGTGAGCTTCGCGGACGATCACCTCATCCCGCTCGTCGACGAAGGACTGGGCAACAGCGCCTACCTGCTCGACCTCGGTGACGGACGCGCCCTGGCCATGGACGCCTGCCGTGACCTGCGCGCCTTGCGTGCGGCGGCCGAGCGGCGGGGGCTGCGCATCGCGTTCGCCGCGGACACGCACCTGCACGCCGACTTCCTCTCCGGAGCCGTCCAGCTCGGCCACGACACCGGCGCCACGATCCTGGCCTCGGCGGCCGGGAGGCGCGCCTTCGCCCACCGGGGCCTGGCGGACGGCGACGAGGTCGACCTGGGCGGGCTGGTGCTACGGGCCCTGGCGACCCCGGGACACACCGACGAGCACCTGTCGTTCCTGCTGCTGGACGGTGCCCGGGAGCTCGGGGTGTTCACCGGCGGGTCGCTGATCGTGAACTCCGCCGCCCGCACCGACCTCCTCGGCGCCGACCGCACCGAGGAACTCGCCCGCGCCCAGTACCGGTCCCTGCGCCGGCTGACCGCACTGCCCGACGGCACCGCGGTGTGGCCCACCCACGGCGCCGGCTCCTTCTGCTCCGCCCCGCCCGGCACCGAGCGGACCACCACCATCGGCGCGCAGAAGCAGGCCAACCCGCTGCTGGCCGCGCCGGACGAGGACGCCTTCGTGTCACAGCTGATCACGAGCCTGGGCAGCTACCCCGCGTACTTCGACCGCCTCGGCGAGCTCAACCGCCGCGGGCCCGCGGTGCTGACCGCGGATCCCGTGCTGCCCGCGCTGACCGCTCAGCAGGTGCGAGCCCTGGTGGCCGACGGCGGCCATGTCGTCGACGTCCGCCCGGCCGCCGACTACGCCGCCGGCCACATCCCCGGCTCCCTGTCCATCGCGCTGCGCGGCCAGTTCGCCACCTGGCTGGGCTGGCTCCTGCCCGACACCGCGCCCCTGGCCTTCGTCACCGGCGAGGACCAGGACCTGCGCGAGATCGTCTGGCAGGCGTACAAGATCGGTTACGAGCGCCTCGCCGGCCGCCTCGCGGGCGGGATGGCCGCCTGGCTCGCCGCCGGCAACCCCCGGACCACCACCGCGTTCGTCACCGCCGACCGCGCCGCCGGCCGCCCCTACCTCGACGTCCGGCAGGAATCCGAGTTCGTTGCCGGGCACGTCCCCGGCGCCGTGCACATCGAGCTCGGCGCCCTGGACGAATCCGCCGCCGACGCCCCGGCCGGCCCGGTCGTGGCGTGCGGGCACGGCGAGCGCGCCATGACCGCCGCCGGCCTCCTGGAGCGCGCCGGCCGCACCGATGTCGCCGTCCTCGACGGCGGACCGGCCGACTACGCCGCCGCCCACGGCCAGGAGCTCGCCCGGGGCACGGCGAACACCCGCCCGTGAACACCACCCCCACCGCCACCACCCCGGCCAACGCCGCCGGGCGACCCGTGCGGCTCGGCCTGCGGGAGAACCGGCTGCAGTTCACCCTGCTGGTCGTCGTCAACGTCTGCGTCGGCGGCCTGGTCGGCCTGGAACGCACCACCGTCCCGCTCGTCGGCTCCACGACGTTCGGCCTGACCAGCGACCTGGCCGTCTTCTCCTTCATCATCGCCTTCGGCCTCACCAAGGCCCTCACCAACCTCGCCGCGGGTGCGCTGACCGCCCGGTTCCGTCGCAAGCACCTGCTGGTCACCGGCTGGCTGATCGGCACCCCCGTCCCCTTCGCCCTGGCCTGGGCGCCCTCGTGGGGATGGATCGTCGCCGCCAACGTCCTGCTCGGCCTCAACCAGGGCCTGACCTGGTCGATGACCGTCAACATGAAGATCGACCTGGTCGGCCCCGGCCGACGCGGCCTGGCCACCGGCCTGAACGAAGCCGCCGGCTACACGGCCGTCGGCGTCACCGCCCTGCTCACCGGCTACCTCGCCACCAGCTACGGCCTGCGCCCCGTCCCCGAGCTCATCGGCGTCGTCTTCGTCGTCGCCGGACTGGCGCTGTCCCTCGTCGTCCGCGACACCGCCGCCCACGTCGCACTGGAACTGGCCCACCACACCACGCCGCTCCCGACGGGCGAGAACACCGGCCTGAAGGCCGCCTTCGCCCGCACCTCCTGGTACGACCGCTCCCTGCGCGGCGCCAGCCAGGCCGGGCTGATCAACAACCTCAACGACGGCCTCACCTGGGGCGTCTTCCCCCTGCTCTTCACCGACCACGGCCTCGGCCTGGCCGCCGTCGGCCTCATCAAGGGCCTCTACCCCATCCTGTGGGGCCTCGGGCAGATTCCCACCGGCCACCTCGCCGACCGCATCGGCCGCAAGCCGCTCATCGTCCACGGGATGCTCGTCCAGGCCGCCGGCTTCGTCCTCGCCCTCGCCCTGCTCGACCGGCCCCTGCTCGCGGGCATCCTGTCCGCCGTCGCCCTCGGCCTGGGCACGGCCATGGTCTACCCGGCCCTCATCGCGTCCATCTCCGACCACGCCCACCCCGCATGGCGGGCCAACGCGCTGGGGACGTACCGGTTCTGGCGGGACACCGGCTACGCCGCCGGCGCCCTCGTCGCCGGCGCCCTCGCCGATCGGCTCGGCCTCAACGCCACCGTGGTCGCCGCCGCCGTCCTCACCGCCGCCTCCGGACTCCTCGCCGCCCGGTGGATCACCGAGCACCGGCCCGGCACCCACTGAACCACCTGCCGCCGCGGCACCTGCCGGGGCAGGCTCCACCCGCCCCGGCAAACTCCCCCTCCTCGAAGGCACGGGCCCCCGGCCTCGGCCGCGAAGTACAGCGTCCCTGCTGCGAAACCGCCGCCCGCTCTCCGGTCCCCCCTTGCCCCACCTATCGAGATTCGATAGATTTCCATCGTAGCTCGATAGAAGGATGGATCATGGGACAGCTGACAGTGCGCGCGCTACGTGCCGTGCTCGTGGTGGTGCTCACCGGCACCGTGTTCGTACAGGCATTGATGGCGTGGGCGCTGGTCAGCGGGAATGACCCGGAGGACGGGTCACTCCCGCTGACCCCGCTGCGCGTGATCACGATCCTGGGAATAGGGGCGGCCCAGGTCACCCTGGTCTGTGTATGGCGACTGGTAACGATGGTGCGACGCGGAACCGTGTTCTCCCACGCCGCCTTCCGGTACGTGGACGTGATCATCGGTGCGATCGTTGCGGCTGCTCTCATGTGGTTCGCGGTCACGGCCCTGAACGCGCCCGGCCAGCGGGACGATCCGGGCGTCACCCTCATCATGGGCGGGATCGGCGTGGCCATCCTGGGAGTCGCGCTCATCGTGCTCGTGCTGCGGATGCTGCTCGCCCAGGCCGTCGCCCGCGACGCCGAAGCGGCGCAGATGCAGGCCGAGTTGGACGAGGTGATCTGATGCCGATCGCTGTCGGCATCGACGTGATGCTGGCCAAGCGGAAGATGTCCGTGGGCGAGCTCGCAGACCGCATAGGGATCACGCCCGCCAACCTGGCGGTGCTCAAGAACGGCCGCGCCAAGGCAGTGCGCTTCACCACGCTCGCCGCGCTCTGCGAGGTGCTCGAGTGCCAGCCGGGCGACCTGCTTCGCTGGGAGGCCGAGGACACCGCCGAGGACACCTCGGGCGAATGAACCGTGCCTGCCGACGCGTCACCGCCGATCCCGCTTGCGCCCCGCCGTCCGTCCTGGAGCGTCTCGGCATACGACCCGATCCGCCGTCCCGAATCGGTGCCGCCGGCAGAGGCGATGGTGCGTCGGCTGCTGAGCCGCATCGACGGCGGAGCGTCGGACCGGGCGGTGGGCCACCGGTCGGCGCGCTGACGCCGACGACCGGCTGCAGGCCTTGATGACAGCGCGTGGCCCGAACAGATCGGCACGGCCTTCTCCCCGCCTCGGCGACGGCCGCAGCAGGCCCGGCACGGGCAGCAGTTCGATCGCCGGCCGGGCGGAGAACATGATGACGCCCGTCAGCTGCGTGAGCGGATCAGTGCCGCCCGGTCGGCCCTGGACGATCTGGAGGCAGAGCTGACCCGCCTTCGCCGGTGAGCCCTCGTTGAGGTGTCAGGTGAGGGCGCCGACGAGGAGCTGCACGGCAAACATGAAGGCCATGCACAGGCCCAGTGCCGCGAGCAGCCACTGCAGAAACCCGCGGGGCGTGTCGAATTGCACGAAGTATCCGGCGACGCCGGCCACGCCCACGAGTGAGCCGGCCCAGAACAGCGAGCCGTCGTGCCATCTCGCCAGGGCGGCGATGGCCGCGAGCAGTAGTCCGAGCGCGACGAGCTGCCCAGGTGTGACGGCGCGCTGCGGAGCGCGGGCCGAAGACGTCATCGTGCAGTCAACCTCTCTGCGTGTCCCCTGCGGGTGAGGGGTGAAGTGGAAGCAACCAGTATCTCCGAACTGGTGTCGGGGCGAGTTCCGCGGGAGTCTTCGAACCGGACCGACGGGGCCTCAGTCCCGTGAGTTGCCGAAGAGGATGCGGTACACGATCAGCAGCACCAGTGAGCCGCCGATGGCCGCTCCCCATGTGGCGGCGTCGAAAAAGTGGTTGCTGATCGGCTTGTGCAGGAATTTCGTCGAGAGCCAGCCGCCGATGAAAGCGCCTGCGATGCCGATGAGCGTGGTGCCGATCAAGCCGCCGGGGTCACGACCGGGGAGCAGGATCTTCGCGATCGCTCCGGCCAGCAGTCCCAGCACGATCCAGCCGATGATGCCCATGGTGACGGGTCCTTCCCTTCGTTGTCCCGGCAAGCGGCTCGGGGTCCCGGGCGCTTCTTGACCACGCCTGACCTGGTGCGGCGGTTTCACCGACCGGGCCCACTTCGCGCGTGCGCTCACCACCCACCGCCTGCCGACCACGCAATACAGTTCTTGGGTTGCGCAAATACTAAAGTATGGGACGGCGACGACCCTCATCCAGCCTGGAGGCGGGCGATGACGTGATGCCGCCGGGCAGAGGCCCGGCGTGCCGGCAACAGCGAGGGAGGCCGCATCCGGATTCGGCGGATGGCGCGGGCGGCAGGCGGTGGGTGGCAGAGCTTCAGGCCGGTGGATCGGTGCTCGCGGTCACGAAGGAGCGGCCCACGGCGAGCAGGCGCGGCCGGAAAGGGTTTCGATGTCCCCGCCGGGCGTCGCGAAGGTGAACTCGACCGTGTCCAGCGCCCGGTCGATCAGTGCGCTCATTTCGCCGTGCGACGCCGCCCGGCCGGTGAGCAGGTCCAGCATCGTCCACCCGGTCCCCCCGTCGAGCCAGTCGCCCGCCTGGACCAGTGGCCGGTGCGTGTCGACCCCGGGCAGCCTGCGGATGACGCCGTGCCCGTCGGCTTTGACGAACCGGACCCGCTCGAGCGGGGCGAGGTGGGTGAATTGGTAGAACACTTCCCGGGGTTTGACGGGCTCGGGCACGACGTGCTCGCCGAGCGCGACCTGGCCGGCCAGCCGCACCAGGCTGACCCCGGCCGCCCGGACGGCGAGGTCGTTGACGAGCCCGCCCAGCCTGCCGTTGACCTCGATGATGTGCGGGCCGTCGGCGGTCAGGATGATTTCCGTGTGCAGCAGCCCGGTCCGCACCCCCAGCGCATCGGCGGCGCGGGAGGCCAGGTCGAGCACGTCCTTTTCCTCGGCGGGGTTCAGCACGGACGGCCAGAACTGTCCGGTTTCCCGGAACGGGGCCATCATGGGGTATTTGCCGGTCACCGCGAGATGCGTGACCACGCCTCGGGACGCCAAGGACTCGACCGACACGTACCCCGCGTAAGCCCCGCTCCCCCGTCCGATGAGGAATTCCTCCAGCACCAGCGCGCGTTCGCGGCCGCTGTCGAGCAGGTCGTGCACGAGCGCCTTGCCCTCGGCATCCTCGGACACTGCGTGCGTGTTCCGGCTGCCTTCGCTGCGCACGGGTTTGAGGACCGCCGGAAGGCCGACTTCCCGCACCGCCGCCGACCATTCGGACGACGAGGTCAGCAGGTGGGTGCGTACGGTGTCCGCCCCGCGCTCCCGGAGACGTCGCCGTTGCTCGTGTTTGTCTGTCAGCAAGGCGACGACATCCGGGCTATGGAACGGCAGTTCCAGCGCGGCCGCGAGGCTCGCGGTCAGCGGGAGCAGGCTCTCGCTGAACGTGACGATGCCATCCGGCCGCAGCGGCCGCAGCAGCTCCGCGGTCGCCGCGGCCGTCGGCGCCACGTCCAGCACCGTGCCGACCTTGGCCAGCAAGGCGCGCAACGGATCGTTGTACGGAGACGTGTCGAGGAGAAAGATCAACTCGCCCAGCGGTTGCAGCCCGCCGACCAATTCCCCGACCGATGCGGCGCTGCGGCCGCATACGACGACAAGCCGTGCTGGTGACGCCATCCCACAATCCCCCTTCGATGCCCAGGTAATGCGAATACAGCCGCGGCGTGCGGTCGAACCCGTCAGCCGCTCACCGCGTCCGGCGTCGGTTCGCTCTCTTCGGCCGGCGCTCCGGAGATCAGGCCGCGGACCGACGGTGTCGTGCCCGCGACCAGACACACCACGAGGACCAGGACCGCGGCCCCGGTCAGCGGTACCGACGGGCTCCACCACGCGGCGAGCAACGGGGCCACCGCGTAGCCGAGCGGCTGCGCGGCGAGCGAGAACAGCCAGTCGTAGGAGTCGACCCGCGCCAGCCGGTCCGCGGGCACGTGCTCCTGCAGCGCGGTGTCCCATGTGGGGTTCAGGAACCCGAGTGCCGCCTGGGCCACTCCGTAGCCGGCGATGATCAACGCCACCGGGGCGTGCGCCGCGAGGAGCAGCAACGGGATCGCGTAGGTCGCCAGGGCGAGGTTCGCCCACATCACGGTGCGGCGCATCCGGATGCGGCTCGCCAGCAGCGAACCGGCCAGCAGGCCGATCCCGCCCGTCTGCAGGATCCAGATCCAGGTGCTCTCGCCGCCGAGGTGCAGGATCGCGATCACCGGTCCGAGCGTCATCAGGATCCCGGCGCAGAAGTTCCACACCGAATGGGCGACGAGGCTGGTCCAGAGCCAGCGCCGGCCGGCGACCTCGTGCCAGCCGGTGGCCAGGTCCTTCCGTATGGTCTGGGGAGGGGCCGGCACATGGCGCACGGTGGTGATCGCGAGCAGCCCGGCGCTGATCGCGAAGGCCATGCCGTCCACGACGAACACCCAGCCGCTGCCGACCAGGTAGATCAGGGAACCGGCCAGCGCGGGCCCCAGCACCCACGCCGCGCCCTTGGTGAAGCCCATCGCCGCGTTGGCGCGCTGCCGGGCCCATTCCGGCACCGTCCCGACCACCAGCGGCGACCTGGCCGGCATCGAGAACGCCGAAGCCACGCCGTAGAGGAACTGCGAGACGCAGATGTGCCACAGCACCGGTGACGTGCTGAGCAGCTCGATGCCCACGAAGATCTGGGTGAAGACCCGCAGGAGGTCCGCGCTCATCGCCATCCGCCGCGCCTGGAACCGGTCGGCGAGGACGCCGCCCAGCGGCATCAGCGCCACGCGGGGCACCGTCGCGCAAGCCAGTGTGATGCCCATGGCGGTCGCGGAACCGGTGGTGAGCACGACGGCGATGGCCAGCGCCGCGGGCACCAGCGCCTCCGACAGGGCCGACAGGGTGCGGCCGATGAAAAGCAGACGGAAGTCGCGCAGCCGCAACGGATGAGGTCCGGTGCCCCTCTTCGCATTCTCGTCAGGCGTGGTGGACATGGGGCGGCAATCCTTCTCTCATCAGGGTTCACTCGGGTTGCACCCGAAAAAACGACACAGCTGGCCGGGCTCCGGCGGCGCGCCGGCCGCCGGGCCGTTCCTCACGACCGCATCCCCTTCCGGGGAGCCTTTCCGGGGTCCCCGTCAGCCCTCCCGGGAAAGCGGGGAATCCGGGCTGTCGACGCATTCCCCCAGCGCCTGGTTCATCAGTTCCGCCAGCCGGCCCGCGATGTCCGGACTGACCCGCCGCCGGTCGACGCGGACGCTCAGTTGCCATCGGCCCGATTCCGGATCGCGGTCGACCTCGACGTTGACCGCGAGATTGTTGTGGTCGGAGAACCACCAATCGGACGCCGCGATCCGGGACAGCCGGTCCTGCAGGTCCAAGACATGCATGGAGGTGAAATTGAACAGGACCGCGAACGGCTCCTGCCCGGTCGCCCGCTGGATCTCGACCAGTGGGAACCGCCGGTGGGGCATCAGGTCCCGCTCCGCCTCGGAGACTTCCCGGACCAGGGTGCGCCAGGTTTGCCCCGCCAGGTCGGACCGGACGGGGACGCTGTTCAGGAACACCCCGATGCTGTGCTGGGCGTCGGCCCGCTCAGGACGGCCGCTGGCGACCAGGCCGGTCACCACGTCCTCGCGGCCGGTGAGCCGCTGCAGCGCGGCCAGGTGCGCCGCCAGGTAGACGCTCTTGACCGAGGTTCCGACCGAGGCCGCGAGCTCCTCGATCCGGTCGGTGAGGCCGCTTTCCAGAACGATCGTGACGTCGGGGTCGGGCAGCGGTTCGCCGGCCGGAGCCGTCGCGGCCGCCGGGCTGAACGAAAGCGGCTCCGCGCCTTTGAGCACCTGCTGCCAATACTGCTTGGCAGGCTCCGACGCAGTCGCTTGCTGCTCCAGCGCGACGAATTCCCGGAAGGGCAGTGCGGGCGCGTCCGCCGCCGGGGTGCCGCCGAGTTCGTTGTCGTAGGTCGTGAGCAGTTCGCTGAGCAGGACGGAGAAGCTCCATCCGTCGAGAATGGAGTGGTGCGCCGAGACGGAGAGCCGGAACGAGCCGTCCCCGAAATCGTGGACGTGGCAGCGCACGAGCGGGGCCGCGGCGAGATCGAAGCCGCGTTTCCATTGCGTGCGCCACCAATCACGTACGGCCCCGGCGGGATCCTGGTGGTGCGCGTCGAGGATCTCCACCGGCACGTCCACGGAGCGGTGCACCTGGTAAACCGGGACCCGGTGGCCGGTCAGGTCGAAAGCCGAGCGCAGGAGTTCGTGCCGGCCGGTCAGCCGCCGCCAAGTCCGGGCCAGCGCACCGGGGTCGAGCGGACCGCGCACCCGGACGCTGCCGAGGTCGTGGTACAAGGTGGAATCGCCGCTCATCATGCTGTGCAGGATGATGCCGCCCTGGAGCGCCGATGCCGGATACGCCGCTTCCACCTCCGGCGGCAAGGTGCTCAGGTAGCTGTCCGGCAACAGAGCAGGTTCTTCTCGGGCGGCAGCCGGGGCCGGGCCACCGGCTCCGGTCGCCACCCGTTCGGCGAGTTCCGCGATGGTCGGGTAGGCGAACAGGTCTCCGATCGCGAACGGCACGCCCGCCTCTTCGGCCTTCTGCACCAACGGCAGCGCCGTGATGGAATCGCCGCCGATCGTGAAGAAATTGTCGTTCACGCCGACCACGTCGAGATCCAGCACCTCCTGCCACACCAGAGCGAGCGCGTGCTCGGTTTCGGTGCGCGGTGCGGCCAAGTCCTCTTCGCCGGTCCGCTCGGCGTCCTGGAGTCCGGGCAACCGCGCGGTGTCGAGCTTGCCGTTGGCGGTCATCGGCAACGCGTCCAGCCGGACGAACGCCGACGGCACCATGTGCGCCGGCAGCTGACCGGCAACCGCGGCACGGAGTCCGGCCGAGGTGACCCGGGCGTCCGGGGCCGGGCTCCAGTAGCAGGCCAGCACCGGCTCGCCGCCGGCGCGTTCGACGACGGCGACAGCGCAATCGCGCACCTCGCCGTGCCGGAGGACGGTTGCCTCGACCTCCCCCGGCTCGATGCGGAACCCATGCAGCTGGACCTGGTCGTCGGCCCGGCCGTGGAAGAGGTACTCGGCGTCGTCCGCCGCCGAGCCGACATCCCCGGTGCGGTACATCCGGGCACCGGGCGGGCCGAACGGATCGGGCAGGAAGCGCTGGGCGGTCAGCTCCGGCCGTCCCCGGTAGCCGCGCGACACCCCGGCGCCGCCGACGAAGAGTTCTCCCCGGGCGCCCGGCGGCACCGGGTCCAGATTCTCATCCAGCACGTAGAGCGACAGGTCGGCCAACGGGCGGCCGATCGGGCTGACCGTGCGGTCCAGATCCGCCTTCGCGAGCGGACGCAGCGTCACATGCACGGTGGTCTCGGTGATGCCGTACATGTTGACCAGCTGCGGCGAGACGTCGCCGTAGTGCGCCCACCAGGCACCGAGGCCGGCCAGTTCGAGCCGTTCGCCGCCGAACACCACCCAACGCAAGGCCAGCGCCGGCCAGCCCGCGCGTTCCGCGGCGCGGGACAACTGCCGGAACGCCGAGGGTGTCTGGTTGAGCACGGTGACGCCTTCGCTGCGCAGCAGGCGCAGAAACGCCTCCGGATCCCGGCTGGTCGGGTACGAGACGACGACGAGCCGTCCGCCGTGGAGCAGAGCGCCCCACAGTTCCCATACGGAGAAGTCGAAAGCGAACGAGTGGAAGAGCGTCCAGACGTCGTCCCGGGAGAAGCCGAATTCTTCTTCTGTCGCCTCGAAAAGCCGGGTGACGTTGGCGTGGCTGACCAGCACGCCCTTGGGCGCTCCGGTCGACCCGGACGTGTAGATGACGTAGGCGACGTTGCCCGGACCGACCCCGGACTCGAGGTTGTCCTCGGGCAGCGCGGTGAGGCTCGCGTCGTCCAGCGCCACCCACTCGGGTGCCTCGACCGTGCCGCGCAGCGCTTCGGGGCCGACGACGATCCGGCAGTCCGCGTCCTCGACGATGTACCGCAGCCGTTCCTCGGGATAGTCCGGGTCCAGCGGCAGGTAGCCGCCGCCCGCCTTGAGGACCGCCAGCAGTGCGACCACGAGCTCGGCGCCGCGCCGCGCGCACACCCCGACCAGGCTCTCCGGCCCCACGCCGGAGTTCCGCAGCCGGTGTGCCAGCCGGTTGGCGGCACGGTTGAGCTCCCGGTAGGTGACCGTTCGCGAACCGTCGACCAGGGCGACCGCGTCGCCGTCCTCCCGCGCCCGCTCCTCGAAACGCTCGTGCAGGCAGGTCGCCGGACCGTGCTGCGGCACGGCGCCGGCCGGTCCGTCCCAGCGCGCGGCGATGTCGGCGAGGCAGTCCTGCTCGCTGCCCCGCACGCCGGTGTCCTGCCAGCCCTCCGGCACGGGTTTTGCCTGCGGCCACAGGGAGTGGACCGCCTCGGCGTTCTTCACGACCTTGAACATGGGATCTCCACAATCCTCGGCGGGAGCGGTCACGGGCGGCCGTCGGCCCCGGGCACCGGCGCCGCTGCACCGGCCAGCTCGGCAGGCCAGTTCCGGCGGTCGTGACCGTGCCGGTGCAGGACCGCGAGCGCGATCCGCTCCAGTCCGAAAGCGGTGCACGAGGTGTGCGCCTCGGCCCCGCTCATCCGGAACCCGAACTCCGCAGAGAAATGGTCCTTGTGGTAGTTGCAGGACACCACCGCCTGGGACAGCCCGTCGGCGACCTCCACCACCAGCTCCCACTTCAGCTGCTCGGCACGCTGCATGGAACCCATCAGCCGCTCGGCCGAGCCGAAGAACGGATCGCTGGCAGGCACGATCGACGCGGTGAGGCCGAGCGACCCGAGCCAGTCGCGGGCCCGTTCGGTCCAGCCGTCGCGCCAGGCCACCGTGGCGTCCGGGGCGTCGATGCGGATCAGTTCGCGCATCCGGAAGGCACGCAGCCGGCCCGGTTCGGCGGTGCGCTCGTGGCGGTAGCACTGGCCGGTCAGGTCGAAGACCGCGGGCCCGGTCAGTTCGGCGCCCGAGAGCTGCGGGTAGAGGTGGTAGCACACCGCAGGAAGCAGCGCCACGTCGGCGAGTGCGTGCCGCTGCGTCCACGGCTCGCCGCGGCGCAGCGCCGGCACGATCTCGCGCCACTGCCGGTCGTCGCCTTCATAGGTGAAGACCGTGCCGAGCAGCTGCGGGAACGATTCCACGTAACCGAGACGCTCCAGCAGCGCCCGGGAGATCACCTGCGGCACCCCGATCCGGTGCGCCGGCTCGGCGGCCGCGAACCGGCCGATCGACACGTGCAGGGCGTCGATCAGCGCCTCGTGCGTCCCGTCGAGAAGCGCCAGCCCCGGCACGGAGCTGTCGAGGGAGAGGTGCGCCGGATCGAACGCGACAGGGGCGGAGAGCTCAGCCATAACGCCTCATCAGCATCGAGGTTGCATTGGTTTCCAGCAGCCGGCTGTTGGAGATCATCAGCCGGGCCGAGTACAGGTCGCGAAGCATCCGGGACACCGAAAGGCTCGTGTGCTCCTGGTAGCCGGCCATCCCGCAGATCTCCAGCGCGGTCTCGGTCACCTTCACCGTTTCGACCGATGCGGCCAGCTTGAGGTTGTTGATCTCGATAGCGAAATCGGCGCTGGGCTCGCCGGCAGGGTCCGCCGCGAGCCGGTCGTATCCGTCGGCGACCAGCTTGAGCAGGCCGTCGAGCAGGCCGAGCCGCTCCCCGATCGCGGCCATCCGCAGGTCGGGGCCGCGATCCGGTCCTTGGTTGCGCCGGCTGCGGCGCAGCATCCGGACGGCGCGTCCGGCGGCTTCCTCGGCGATCCCGATCCACACCGCGCTCCACAGGATGTGGGACAGCGGCACCATGGTCCGCGCCGCGATCTCGGCGAACGGCACCGGGAGCACCTGGGTCTCCGGCACGTCGATGGTGATCCGGCACCCCGGGCTGCGAGTGCCGCGCATGCCCATGGTGTTCCATTCGCCGACGTTTTCCAGCGTGGCGTCGTCCTTGCCGGCCAGAACCAGCACCTGTTCGCCAGGGGCGGCATCCGGGTGGCGGCGGGCGGTGATGAGGAAGGCGTCGGCCATCTGCGAGTAGGAGACCGTGGGGGTTTCCTTGACGACATTCACCCGGTCCCCCTGCGCGACGCAGGCGGTGCGGCTTTCCCGCAGGTTGCCGCCGACTCCGAGCTCGGTGGTGACGGAGGCGATCAGCCCGTCCCCGGCGGCCAGGACGGCAAGCAGTCCTTCCAGCGTCGTGGAGCCGGTCGCATGCTTGGCGACGCAGGCGACCTGGACCTGGTGCATGGCCCAGATCATCGCGGTCGAACCGCACCCACGGCCCAGGGCCCGGCCGACCTCGGCGAGGTCCGCGGCGCTCAGGCCGGCTCCGCCGAACCGCTGCGGCAGCGCGGCGCTCAGCAATCCGGTGTGCGCCAATGCCGCGATGGACTCCGCGGGGAACACGGCGTTCTTGTCGACCTCGTCCGCGTGGACCGCGAGCGTGGTGCGAGCCGTCTCGACCGCGGCGGCGAGCATCTCGTCCCGTCCCGCCCGGACTGCTGACGAACCGGTCATCGGGTTCCTCCGTTGCTGGACACGTCGTCGGCGGATCCGGTGAGCACCGCGACCACCGCCCGCTCGATGCTGGAAAGTGACTCGAAGGTGGCGCGGCTGAGCAGCGACGGCGGGAATTCCAGCCGGAGTTCGTCCTCAATGGCCATCATCGCCCGGACGGATTCGAGGGAGGTGAGTCCCGCGGACCACAGGTTGTCGTCCGGCCCGAGCCCCTCGACCGCGATCGAGGTCTGGCTTTCGAGCACGGAACGGATCGATGCGCTCAGCCCCGGCGGCACCTCGGCGGCGCCCGCGGGCGCAAGATCGGCCGCCCGCACCGTATCGGCGAACTCGTCCAGCACTTGGATCTCCCGTTCTCTCAGTGCGCGGAGAATCTTGGGCATGCGTCCCGATGCCCCGGCGCCGCCTTCCATGGCGATGGTGTGCGCGAAATACCAGCGCCGCGCCAAGGTGTCCATGGCGGCCGCCGACGTCTTCAGTTCCGGCCGTTCCCGGCCGGCGGCCGCCAGCAGCCGATGCGCGTAGGTGCGTTCCGCGGCCACGTCCGCCACGTCGGGCGCGACCCGGCCGGCCTCGACGTCCCGGATGAAGCGGTCGAACTCGTCCAGGTCGGCTTCGTGCCGGGCCACCGCGTCGGCGTACAGTTCGCCGACCGCGTCGACCGCGGAGACCGGGCGGTCCACGCTGCCCCGCGAGACGATCAGGTCGTACCCCGCCACCACTGCACTGCCGCGGGAATGCCGATACGCGGCACGGTTCATGCGGGCCGGTTCGGGCCGGTTCATCGGGTCGAGAACCGTGACCGTGTCCGCGTCGGCGCCGACCAGGATCAGCGCGTGCATCAGGTGGGTCGTTCCCTGGTACGGCGACGGGATGTCGTACGAGTCGACGGCTACCACCGCCGGCACCCCGTCCGCCAGCGCGGCCTGTTCGAGGTCGGACGCCGCCTCGGCGGAACCGGGCCGCAGCCGGGTGATGTCCAGCCCGGACAGCCGCGCCGCCGCGGGCAGCCAGCGCTCGCCGGCGCGCAGCCGGACGTCGCCCGCCTGGTAGCCGAAGCCCCAGCTCGTCCCGATCAGGTCGGCGGCGCCCCGCAGCCCCTGCGCTTCCAGAACGTTGGTGGTCGCCTGCTGGATGCAGCTCCCGTACTCGGTGGTGCCCGTGTAGGACAGTCCGGCGCGGAGACGAGCGAGGAGTCCTTCGTCGGCTGTGCCCTCGCGGTCGCGCATGTCTCCTCCTTGTCGTGAGTCGTCGGGTGTCAGGGCGGCGGGCTTCACTGCGGAGCGGCCTTTCCGCCGGCCTTCTGCAGCTCGGCCACGGCCTCCGCGAGCCCGGCGATGGTCGACCGTTCGAACAGCTCGTCCAGCGGCAGGTCGACCCCGAAGGCGGCGCTGATGCGCGCGACGAGCCGGGTGGCCAGCAATGACTTGCCGCCCAGTTCGAAGAAGTCGTCGTCGAACGAGATGTCGTCGCGTTCCAGCACAGCGGCCCAGATCCGCCTGATCCCCTCGGCCGTTTCGTCGTGCGGCGGCGCTCCGCCCGGCTGTGCCGCGGCACCCGGGTCAGCCGGCTCGACGGTGTGGAGATCGCTGTCCGGTGCCCGCACCGCCTCCGCCGCCAGCAGCCGGTATTCGGCGAGCAGACGGGCGATCGTCTCCCGTTCGAAGAGATCGGTGGAGTAGACGATCGTGCCGGCGAAGGTGTCGGGTTCTTCTCGCAAGTACCACTCCAGGTCGACGTGCGTGGTCGTGGGAACACCGTCGAACTCGGCGACGGACACCCCCGGCAGCGCGAGGTCGTCGTCCTCCCGCCCGGTGTTCAGCAGCTGGAACATCACCTGGGCCAATGGGTTCCGGCTCAGGTCCCGTGCCGGGCGCAGGGCCTCCACCAGCTGGTCGAACGGCAGGTCCTGGTGCTCGTAGGCGTCCAGTGCGGTCTTCCGGGTCCGGCGCAGCACTTCCCGGAAGGTCGGCGCGCCGGACAGGTCGAGCCGCAGGACCAGCGTGTTGAAGAAGAGGCCGATCATCTTCTCGGTCTCGTACCGGGTGCGGCCCGCGATCGGGGTCGCCACCGGGATGTCCTCGCCGGATCCGTTGCGGCTCAGCAGGATTCCGAAGAGCGAGAGCAGCACCATGTATGGCGTGCAGCCCTCGCTGCGGGCCAGCTCCCGCAGGCCGTCGGAGACCTCCGGGCCGAGCTCCAGCTCCAGCGCCGCGCCGGACTGGCTCAGCCGCTTCGGCCGCGGCAGGTCAGCGGGCAGGCTCAGCGCCTGCGGGGCGCCGGTCAGCTGCTTGCGCCAGTAGTCCAGCTGACGGTCGCGGACCGCGCCGTCGAACCAGTCCCGGTGCCAGATGGCGAAATCCGCGTACTGCACCGGCAACGGGTCGAGACCCGCCCGCTGTCCGTTCGCGAGCTGTGTGTAGATCGCGGAGATCTCCCGGAACAGAACCGGGATGGACCAGCCGTCGAACGCGATGTGATGGACGCAGATCCACAGGATGTGGTCGTCATCGGCCAGCCGGACGAGGCCGGCTCGCAGCACCGGCCCCGTGGCGAGCTCGAACGGGCGGCCGACCTGCTCGGCGATGAAGGCGCGGGCCCCCTGCTCGTCCTGGCAGGGCATGGTTTCCAGCGGAACGGAAACCGTCTCGGCGACTTCCTGATGCGGTTCGCCGTCCACGCTCGGATAGCGGGTGCGCAGCACTTCGTGCCGCTGAACGACTTCGTCCAGCGCGGTCTGCAACGTGGGTACGTCGAGACGACCGGTGAGGCGAACGCTCTCGCCGATGTTGAAGAACGGACTGCCGGGGACCAGCTGGTTCATGAACCACATGCGCTGCTGGGCGAAGGACAGCGGTATCCGCTCCGGTCGCTCGGCCCGCGCGATGGCACCTTCCGCGGCCGGCCCCTCGGTGGCGATCGCCTGCTCGATCGCCTCCGCGAGACCGGCCACCGTCGGCGATTCGAACAGCGTCCGCAGCGGGATGTCGGTCCGGAACCGCTCGAAGACCCGGACCATCACCCGCATCGCCGTCAGGGAATGGCCGCCGAGCTCGAAGAAGTGGTCGTCGCGGCCGACCGTGCCGGGTTCCAGGCCGAGCACGCCCTCCCATGTCTCGGCGAGGGCCTTCTCGGTGGCCGAAGCCGGAGCGGCGAATGCCGGGCGGGCGTCGGAGCCGAGCCGGCCGGCGGTCAGCCGGAGCGCCGCGGTGTCCACCTTCCCGTTCGCGGTGACGGGGAGCGCGGCGAGCTGCTCCAGCTGAGTGGGGATCATGTACGCCGGCAGCGACCGGCCGAGGAACGCCGCCACTCCGGCCGGGTCCAGCGGTTCGTCCGCGACGAGGAAGCCCACCAGTTTGCCCGCCTGATCGCCGCCCTGGCTGACCACCACGGCTGCGTCACGAAGCCCCGGGAAGGCGAGCAGCGCCGCCTCGATCTCGCCGATCTCGACGCGCATGCCGCGGACCTTCACCTGGGCGTCCTTGCGGCCCAGGAATTCCAGTGTGCCGCTGGGCGTCCAGCGGCCGAAGTCCCCGGTGCGGTAGATCCGTCTCCCCGGCGCCAGCGGGTCGGCGGCGAAGGACAGCTCGGTGCGGCCGGGATCGTTGATGTAGCCGCGTCCCGTGCCGACCCCGGAGCACACGATCTCGCCGCGGCTGCCGAGCGGGACGGGAAGCCCGTCCGCCCCGAGGACGTAGACGGACATGTTGCGCACCGGCCGTCCCACCGGCACGTGGTCGGTGACCGGCGGGGCGTGCAGCACCTCGTGGGTGAAGTCGTCCGAGGTCTCGGTGAGGCCGTACGCATTGACGACGGGCACTGCCGGGAACCGGGCGAACCACCGCTCCAGCAGGCTCTTCTTCACCGCCTCGCCGGTCACCGAGATCCGGCGCAGCCGCTCCAGCGGCCGGGGGTGCGCGGCGAGGTGCGCCAGCAGGACATCGAGGTACGAGGGCACCGCTTGGAGCACGGACACCTGCTGCTGGTGCAGGAGCTCGGTGAAGAGGGCGACGTCGGTCACCGCCTCCTGCTCGGCGATCACGGTCCGGCCGCCGACCACCAGCGCGGCGACGAGCTGCCACAGCGAGATGTCGAAACATTGCGAAGCGCTCTGCAAAACGACACTGTGCTCGTCGATTTCCATGTCGTCGATCTTGGCGAAGAGGTGATTCACCATGCCGGCGTGCTCGCACACGGCGCCCTTCGGCAGCCCGGTCGAACCGGAAGTGAAGTAGACGTAGGCCGCGTGCCCGCCCTTCACCTCCGTCTCCGGGTCGTGCTCGGCGCCGGCCGGAACCGCCTCCACGAGAAGGGTCGACGCTCCGGTTTCCTCCACCGCTTCCTGCACGGACCGCCCCGCGTCCGCGGTGGTCAGCACCTGCCGGCACCCGCTCTGCCGCACCATGGTCGCGATGCGCTCGGCGGGATATCCCGGATCGACCGGCAGGTAGACGCCGCCCGCCTTGAGCACGCCGATGACCGCCACTGCCCAGTCCAGGTCCCGCGGCGTGGCGACCGCTACGACCTCCTCGGGCGTCAATCCGTTCTCCAGCAACGCGTGCGCGACCCGGTTCGCCCGCCGGTTGAGCGCCGCATAGCTCAGTTCCTCGCCGCGGTGCACGAGGGCCACGCTCTCCGGCGTCGCCCGGACCTGCTCCTCGAACAACTGGTGGAAGCACTGCTCCGGCGTGTCGCGTTCCGGACCGGCCAGCTCCCGCAGCTGGAAGTCCCGTTCGGCCTCCGACAGAAGCGAAACCTGGTGCTCCGCCGCCGGGTCCTGGACCATCAGCTGCATCGCGCGGACGTAGTAGCCGCTGATCCGGTCGATGTATCCGGTCGAGAACTCCGCAGCGTGGTAGTGCAGTTCGAGCACGACGTCGTCAGTGGCGTAGTCCTGTGCGAACTCCGCTCGCAGCGGAAACTCCGTCTCGGTTTCGATGCGGATGTCCAGCAGCGCGAATTCCGGCAGGTCGTTCAGTTTCTTCATCGGGTAGAAGTGGGTGAAATTGAAGATCGACTCGAACATCGGCCCGCTGGGTGCCTTCGCGTCGAACTTCATCTGCGCCATCGGATAGCGCCGGTGCGGCAGCAGTCCGGTCTCGGCGTCCCGGACCCGGTGCACCAGGTCGGCCCAGGTGCCGCCCGCGACCCGGGTGCGGAACGGCAGGGTGTTGAGGAACATCCCGATCGCCTGGTCCGCGCCCTCCCGTTCGGGCCGGCCGCTGTGTTCGTACCCGGTCAGCACCTCGTCCTGGCCGGTGAGCGCGGCGATCACCTTGACGTGCACGGCCATGAGGACGTTCTTGACCGGCACGGCCAAGGCCGAGGCCAGTTCGCGCACCTGGTCGGAGAGCCCGTCGGGCAGCGGCACCGGATGCATGAGCACGCCTTCGCCCTGCGCGGCGGGAGCATCCCATCGCGGGAGCGGCTCCGCGGCGCCCTGGGCGAGCACGTCCTGCCAGAACTGTTTGCTGACCGGTGAGGCGAGCGCCTCCCGCTCCAGCGCGACGTGGTGCCGCAGGTGGTTCTCCGCGTCCGCGGGACCGGCTTCCTCGCCGGCCAGCAGCCGGTAGTAGGTCTCGAAGAGCTTGGTGTGGACGAGCGTGATGCTCCAGCCGTCCACCGCGGAGTCGTGCAGGCTGATGCTGTACCGGTACCGGTCGTCGGCCAGGATGTGGACGTGCAGGCGGACCAGCCCGGGCCGGGTCCAGTCGAAGCTGTGGGCGCGTTCCCGGCCGAGCCACTCCTCGTGCCACGCTCGCTGTGCGGCCTCGTCGTACTCGCGCAGATCGACGACGGTGAGCGGCAGCGGCCCCTCCCGGTGGACGATCTGGATGTCCTCGCTGAAGCCGGACAGCTGGTAGCTGGTGCGGAAGATCGGGTTGTCCCGCACCAGTTCGCGCACGGCCCGTTCGAAGGTCTCCGCGTCGAACGACGCCTGGATGTCGTAGCTGAAGATGTCGTGGTACTGCGCCGATCCGCGGGCGAGTTTGCTCTGGAAGATCAACCCGGCTTGCAGCATCGCGAGCGGGTACGCATCCTCGGCGTCGGCCGGCAGTGCCGCCCGGTCCTCTTCCGAGATCAGGGCGAACGGCTGGTGTTCCGGCTCGGGCCCGGGACTTCCGGCGTCGCTCTCGCCGACCACCTCGGCGAGTTCGGCGATCGTCGGATGCTGGAAGAGCTGCTGGAAGGTCAGCGGGATACCGGCCGCGTTGGCTTTGGCGAGCACAGTGATGAAGTGGATGGAATTGCCGCCGAGAGCGAAGAAGTTGTCGTGGACGCCGGCTTCCGGAGCGTCCAGCACGAACTTCCAGATCTCCTGCAGCGTGGCTTCTCGCGGGTTCCGCGGCGCGGTGTGCTCGCTGTTCGCACGCGCCGGCGGCACCGGCAGTGCTCCGCGGTCGAGCTTGCCGTTCGGCTGCAGCGGGAACTCGGCCACCTCCACGACCCGGTCGGGGACCAGGTGTGCCGGGAGGGTCCGGGCGACGTGCTCAAGGAGTTCCTCCTCGGTGCACGGCTGGGCGAGCCGCACGTAGCCGCACAGCGAAGCACCGCCCCGGGGTTCCTCGCGAGCCACGACAACGGCATCCCGCACCGCCTCGGCCGTGCGGAGACAGTGCTCGATCTCTCCCAGTTCGATCCGGAAACCACGGATCTTCACCTGGTGGTCGATCCGCCCCAGGTACTCGAACTCCCCGCCGGGGAGCTGCCGGGCGAGATCGCCCGTGCGGTAGATCCGCTCTTCCCCATCGAAAGGCCGGTCGACGAACTTCTCCGCGGTCAGCGCCGGACGGTGCAGGTATCCGCGGGCGAGCTGGACGCCGGCGACGCACAGTTCGCCGGTGGTTCCCGGCGGCTGAACATTCAGGTTCTCGTCCACGACGTAGAACCGCGTGTTGTCGATCGGCACGCCGATCGGCACGCGGTCCACGTCGCCCATGTCCGTGCAGTCGTAGTGGGAGACGTCGACGGTCGCCTCGGTCGGACCGTAGAGGTTGACCAGCGAAACCGGGCCGCCCGGACGGCTGCCGAACACCCGGCGGAATGCGTGCACCTGGTGCGCTCCCAGCGCCTCGCCGCTCGCGAACACCCGGCGCAGGCTGCCCAGCCGCCCGGCCTGTCCGGCCGATTCCGCGAAGTCGACGAATGCCCCGAGCATGGACGGGACGAAGTGCAGGACGGACACGCCGTGTCGCTCGACTGCCGCCACGAGGGATTCCGGGTCCTTCTCCGCGCCGGGCGCCAGGAGGCAGACCGTCGCCCCCTCGATCATCCACCAGAAGAGCTCCCACACCGAAACGTCGAACGAGATCGGCGTCTTCTGCAGGATGACGTCGCCCGGGGCGATCGGATAGGCCCGTTGCATCCAGGCGAGCCGGTTGACCACCGACCGGTGCTCGACCAGGACGCCCTTCGGTGTACCGGTCGATCCCGAGGTGTAGATGACATAGGCGAGGGCACGGGAATCCCCGGCCGCGGTGAACTCCTCGGCGCCGAACGAGTCCGGCTCGCCGACGTCGAGCAGGCGGAACTGCCCGGCCACAGACCCGAGGTGCTGCTTGCCGGTGAGCACGAGCCGTGCTCCGCTGTCGGAGAGCAAGAACTCCTTGCGCGCCTGCGGATAAGCCGGGTCGACCGGCAAGTAGGCGCCGCCCGCCTTCAGCACCGCCAGAATCGCCACCAGCATTTCCGGAGACCGCTCCAGCAGAATGCCGACCACGTCGTCACGCCCGACGCCGTTCGCGTGCAGCGTGGCGGCGAGCAGACCGGACTGCCGGTCCAGTTCCGCGTAGCTCAGCGAAAAACCGTCGCCGACCACCGCGACCGCGTCCGGGTCGGCCTTGGCTCGGCGAGTGAACGCTCCCGGCAGGGTGAGCTGTTCATCGAAAGCGGTATCCGTGTCGTTCACTTGGCGTTGCGTCGCCAATTCGCTGCCGCTCGACGCGAATGCCGATTTCCGCGCAGAGGAATTCATTCCCGGGACCTTCCGTCCGATTTCAGGCTCGACTCTGATGGCGCATCATTCATTCAGCGATGTGGATGTAGGTACCGAAAACCGCGACGCGTTACCCTGGTCGCAGAGGCCGCCGGATCGGGCCGCACCATTTTGGCCTCATCGCGGTGGGTTTGCCGGCCGACATTGACTCGGGGCCAGTTCAGCGATCGCCGCGCGTACCCGTGCCTATGTCTATGCCTGTGCCTGTGCCTGTGCCTGGCACCACTATGCGCCAGGCCCGGGAATCCGGACAGCTTGGAGGGAATCGGGAAAGCGGGCCTCGACGCGGTGCACGCGCGCCACTCGTGGCCGGGTCGCTGACAGCACTTCCCCGCCTCGCCGGTCGCCGCGCTGCTGCTCCCCCGCCGAACCGGACCCATCGGAAGACGCAAGGCCGCACAACTGCCCTTGCCGACGAGCGCGGATCTTTATTTTCGCGCAGTGATTACTTCTGACAGAAGACCTGAATTCTCAGTCTCAATACCCCGTTGAACGGAGCGAAGATTTGGAAACCCCCGCCCCTCGCCCCCCCTCGGCTGTGCAGCGCGTCACTGACGTTAAGTTCCGAGATGATCTCCTGTCAACGTTTTTATCGGGCGATCATGGCATCTGCACGGTTGGAGCTTGATCAAGCTCCTGGAGCGTCCGGGGCGTCAAACAGATCAAAAACACCCAAATCATAGAAGGCGATGGAACAGGGTGCCGCCACGGCCGAACGAGCCTCACCGGCCTCGGCCGGAACCAGCGTTCCGGCGACCCGTCAGATCAAGAGGTGCGACTGGAGTACAGGCCGGACCGGCCACGGTGGCGTTGCACCGGGTCAGCCGATCGACGTCCGGCGTCGGATGGTTGAAGCCCTCGGTGCGCAGCGCATTGACCGCGGCGTCGTCGAAGCCGCCCCGTCACTCACAGGTGATCGTCATGACGCGAGCGTCGACCGCCACCCTCCCCCCGGATCCTCCTCCGCAGGCGGGTTCGGAAGTGATCGCCGCCGAGAAAACCCCAGTGTCGTGAAATACGTTGCCGATCATGATCGTAGGAAGGAGAATCCTGCCGCATGGGACATGTGGAGGCTGCGCACCTGGAGTACTACCTGCCGGACGGGCGGGTCCTGCTCGGGGACGCGTCGTTCCGGGTGGGCGAAGGCGCTGTTGTGGCGCTCGTCGGTGCGAACGGTGCAGGTAAGACGACGTTGTTGCGCCTGATCTCAGGGGAGCTCAAGGCACACGCGGGCACCGTGACGACCGGCGGTGGTGTGGGTGTGATGCCGCAGTTCGTCGGTTCGGTGCGGGACGAGAGGACCGTACGGGACTTGCTGGCGTCCGTGGCCCAGCCGCGGATCCGGGAGGCGGCGAAAGCGGTCGACGAGGCCGAGCACCTGATCATGACGGTCGACGACGAGGCCGCGCAGCTCAAGTACGCGCAAGCCCTCAGCGACTGGGCCGAGGTACGAGGATACGAGGCCGAGACCCTCTGGGACATGTGCACCACCGCCGCGCTCGGCACGCCCTACGAGAAGGCACAGTGGCGTGAGGTGCGAACGCTCAGCGGCGGTGAACAGAAGCGTCTGGTACTGGAGGCCCTGCTGCGCGGCCCCGACGAGGTGTTGTTGCTCGATGAGCCCGACAACTACCTGGACGTGCCCGGCAAGCGCTGGCTGGAAGAGCAGCTGGCCGAGACCCGGAAGACCGTGCTGTTCATCTCTCACGACCGCGAGCTGCTCTCCCGGGCCGCCCAGAAGATCGTCGCGGTCGAGCCCAGCCCTGCCGGTTCCGAGGTGTGGGTGCATGGTGGGGGCTTCGACACCTTCCATGAGGCGCGGCGAGAGCGCTTCGCGCGCTTCGAGGAGCTGAAGCGGCGCTGGGACGAGAAGCACGCCCAGCTGAAGAGGCTCGTCCTGGACATGCAGCAGTACGCCGCCCGCAGCGATGTCATGGCCTCGCGTTACCACGCGGCGCAGACCCGGCTGAGGAAGTTCGAGGAGGCGGGCCCGCCGCCGGAGCCGCCGCGCGAGCAGGACATCCGGATGCGGCTGCGCGGCGGACGCACCGGCGTGCGGGCCGTGACCTGCGAGAACCTTGAGCTGACCGGCCTGATGAAGCCGTTCTCTCTCGAGGTCTTCTACGGAGAGCGGGTCGCCGTCCTCGGCTCGAACGGCTCCGGCAAGTCGCACTTCCTGCGGCTGCTCGCCGGCGACGAGTCCGTCGCGCACACGGGGGCATGGAAGCTCGGCGCCCGAGTCGTGCCGGGGCACTTCGCGCAGACCCACGCGCACCCGGAGCTGGCCGGGCGGCCACTCGTCGACATCCTCTGGACGGAGCACGCCAAGGACCGGGGCGGAGCGATGTCGGTGCTGCGGCGGTACGAGCTGGAGCGGCAGGGCGACCAGCCTTTCGACAAGCTGTCCGGCGGCCAGCAGGCCCGCTTCCAGATCCTGCTCCTGGAGCTCGCCGGCACCACGATGCTGCTGCTCGACGAACCGACGGACAACCTCGACCTGGAGTCGGCGGAAGCCCTCCAGGTGGGATTGGAGGCGTACGAGGGAACGGTCCTCGCCGTCACACACGACCGGTGGTTCGCCCGGTCCTTCGACCGGTACCTGGTCTTCGGCTCGGACGGGGTCGTACGAGAGACGGCGGAGCCGGTCTGGGACGAGCGCAGGGTCGAGCGGGCCCGCTGACCAAGTCCCGGGACGCCGGTCGAGCGCGGCGAACGTGTCGGCGTCCATCGCACCCTCCGGTCTCCAGAGCAGTCCGGCCTTTCCGATGAGGTGGGCCGGCTGCGGCCGGCTACGGCTGCCGAGTGCCTCCGAGGTCTCTCGAGGGGTTTGTCAGGCCACCGCTAGTACACGTAGGGCCACCCGTTGTTCCACCCGAGGTAATTGATCCCCAGCTTGGGCGTGCCGTTGTCGCGGCCGTCGTAGTAGTGGTAGATCAGCAGGTCGTGATTGTCCGCGTCGTCGTGGACGACGGACTGCCCACCCGGGCCGATCACCCAGCTGTCGTGTGTGCCGAGCAGAAGGCTCCCACCGTCCCCGATCATGTTGAGCCCGGCCTGGTCGACGTAGGGGCCGTCGGGTGCGGTGGCGCGGCCGACATGGATGCTGTAGTTGCTGTTGACGCCCTTACAGCAGTAGTCGAAGGACACGAACAGGTAGTAGTAGCCGTCCTTGTAGTAGACGAACGGCGCTTCGACCGGGTCGGGCCAGACGTGAAGCCGTTGTGCCAGGTGACGGACCCGGGTGTCCGTGGTCGACGGCTTTCCGGTCCGGGGGTCAAGGGCGATCATGTAGATGCCGAGTCTGAACGACCCGAACGAAAGCCACCACTTGCCGTTCTTGTCGACCAGCAGGTTGGGGTCGATGGCGTTGAAGTCGTAGTTCGGGTAGGGGGAGGTGAGGATGGGCCCTCCGGAGTCCACCCAGGTGCCGGGTTGACCCGTGGCGCTCGTGGCGAGTCCGATTCCGGAGTTGTTGGAACCGAAACTGGACACCGAGTAGTACATCCAGTACTTGCCGTTGTGGAACGACACGTCCGGGGCCCACACGTCATTGGAGGAGCTGAACCGGCTCCACCAGGCCGGGACGGTGCCGAAGGCAGGCCCGAGCCGCCTGAAGTTGACGCGGTCGTCGGATACCCGGAGCTCGACCTGGTTGTGCGTGGAGGCGACCAGGTACTGACTTCCGAGCTTCACCATGGAGGGGTCGTGCACAGTCGTGTCCCCGCTGACCGCTCCTGGCAAGGGCCAGGCCGGCGCCGCGGCTGCGACCGGTCTCGGGCGCGCGGCGGCCAGCAAGGACATGACCAGCGCCGCGACGGCGACCAGCACTCGTACGCGACGACCTCTCCCGGTACCGAACACGGTGATCACCGCTCCTCTGCTTCGTAGCACAGTCCTCCGGATGACCACCCGGTTCGTCGAGAACCACACGGCCAATCCCTGACGGGCCGGAACTTGTTGCTCACGCGGTAGGACACCGCATACCGTCAACCCCCGACAGGGCTCGCGCCAGGAATTCACCGGATCAGGTCACAGAGGATGTCACGGGGCGCAGAGCCGGGTGCCTCCGCGATGATCGTGCCGTCCTGCTGGACCGGTCCCGGCCGGGGCGGGGTCCGTATCGCGTCGTTGCTCCCAGCCGTGGCCGGCCGTCGCCTGCCTCGCCGTGCTCGCCGGTGCCCGGCGCCGGATTGCCCTGCCCGGCGCGGTCCGCCGCCGCGGCCGGCACCGGTGCGTTCCCGCCCACGCCACTCACCCCTGTCCCTGTCCCTCCCTCACCAAGGAGACTCGTCCATGCCGGTCCGTAAGTCCTGGAATATTGCCCACCGCTGTGGACACAGCGTGGGATCACGATCTGCCGAACCGCCCGGCGGACAAGCGCGCCGCCTTCGCCCGCCGGCTCGCCGCCAAAGGCGTCGAGGAGCAGCAGGCTGCCGCCGTGTGGGCCCAGCGGTTCCAGATGCCGCCGCTGGACGGCCCCATCAAGGCCCCGGCCTGGGGCGAGTGCTCGCGCCATCAGCTGGTGAGCGCCTGCACCGCGCTGGTCTCCGAAGGTTCTCGGAACGAGTCGCACTGGGCCGAGCCGGGAATGAAGGCCCGCACCGTCACGCGCGCCGGATAGTGGATCGACGAGCGGAATGCCGGGCCCCTGGATCTGCCCGAACTCCTGGATGCGGCCGGTGTCTCGGTCAGTGCTGGGTCCGGGCAAGGAAGGCGCGGTACCAGGCGAGGGTGTCGTCCAGGGTCGTGTCGAAGGCGATCGGCTTGGTGCCGAAGGTTTCCTGGATCGCCGTGGAGTCCATCACCTGCGGTTCGGTGTGCTGGTAGAACAGCTCGGCGTAGGAGTCCATGAACACCTCGTCGAACGGCCCGTAGGGGCGCGGCTCGCTCATGATGGTGATCTTCAGGGGCCGCCCGGCCTTCCGCTCGATCTGCTGGAAGATCTCGCGGGTGGTCCGGGTGGGGGCGGTGGGCAGGTGCCAGACGCGGCCGTCGCCGTCGGGACGTTCCCCCAGGGTGGCCAGGCCGGCGGCGACGTTGCGGATGTCGGTGTAGCTGTGGGGCAGGTCGATGTCGCCCAGGCCCAGCACCTCGGTTCCGGTCAGGGCGCCGGGGAAGACGGCGCCGCCCAGGGTGGAGTTGAGCACGCCGGGGCCGACGAAGTCCGCCGAGCGGCCGAGCACGACACGGGCCCGGCCGTCACGGTGTGCGGCCAGGTACTTCTCGTCGAGGGCGGCCCGCATCCTGCCCTTGGCACCGGTCGCGTTCCACGGGGTGTCCTCGGTCATGACCTGACCGTGTGTTTCGCCGTAGGGGTAGAGGGTGTCAAGGACGACGAGGCGTGCCCCGGTGGCCTCCACGGCGCCGAGGATCGCGTCCTGGATGCCGGGCATCACCTCGACCTGCAGGTGATAGGCGACATTCACACAGTGGTAGACGACACCGGCGCCCTCGATCGCCGTCAGTGCTCCCTCGATGGTGCTCACATCGCCCCTGCGACGCTCGACTCCGTCGATGGGCTCCCCGGTGCCCGAGCGGTCGACGAGACGGACTCGGTGGCCACGGCGGGCGAGTTCGGTGGCCACGGCGGTGCCCGCGGGGCCCGCGCCCAGGACGACGTGGAAATCTGCGGCGTTCATGAGGATGTCCTCCAGTTCGTCGGACGGGCTGTCATCCGCGCGAGACGGCCCGTTCGTTACGATGAATCACGTCTGTTAGAGACTATAACTCTCTCGGGTGCGGTCCGGGCAAGGCCTACGGAGTGCTCCGGACCCGGGACGCCGAACAGCGCAGGAGGAACGTCGTGGCCGCCGCAGCATCCGGCCCCCGGGATCGCCACCGGGAGCAGACCCGCGCCCAGATCAAGGAGATCGCCCTGGCACAGCTGGCCGAGGGCGGAGGCTCCGCCGTGGCCCTCACACGCATCGCCAAGGAGATCGGGCTGTCCGGCCCGGCCCTGACGACATCACCGGCGCGATCCGGCACGCGGCCGCCGACCTGCCCGACAGTCCCACCGCCGCTCTGCACCGCCTGGCCGATGCCTGCCTGGACTGGGCCACTGCCGAACCCCACCGTTACCTGCTGATCCAGGGCAACCCGGTCCCCGGCTACGCCGCCCCACCCGACACGGTGCGCCGCGCCCGTGCCGGCATGGGCCCCTTCGTGAAGGTGTTCGCCACCGGCCGGCCCACCGATGCCGTCCAGTCGGTCGTCGACGAAATGACCGTCTGGCTACGCCAGGACGAAACGGCCGCCGACTGGCTGCGCGAATACGCCGGCCTCACCCCCGGCGACCCGAACGCGGGCTGCGCCCTTGCCGGCCCAGTGCTCGCCTGGTCCCATCTGCACGGCATCGTGCACCTGGAAGTGTCCGGCCAGTACACGGGCATGGGCCACCACGCCCGAACACTCCTGAGGGCCCAGATGAACACGCTGGCCGGCGCCTTTCGCCTCTCCTGATCCATCTCCGCCCCGACACCGGTCGCATGCAGCGGGCCGGCGAAGGCCACGTTCCGTGACTCATGTCCACAGGCGGGGACGTATCAGCGATCTGTGGGGCGACGCCATGACGGTCGTCACCCCCCCTCCTGGCGCACCCCGACCGACGAGGACGGCTGGGGGCTGTCGGCCGGCGGCTGGCCGATGACCAGCACCGCCCCCCTCCCCCGAATCCGGTTCTGTCAACACTGGCGCGAGCGCGGCGTCCTCGCCCGCATCCATGGTGAGCTCCACCAGAGAGTCTGTCCCCATGACGGGCTCACTCCCCGCACGGGCGCACGGGCCCGGAGACCTCGTGGAGCAGGCAGTTGAGCAGGGTGTGGCTGACGATGTCGCCGGCGTGCACCGGCGGGCCGGGGGCGGTGGTCATGCCGGCCGCCCTGAATCGATGGGGAGCAGGTAGTTGGGCCCGTCGACGTAGTACTTGTTGATGTCCACAGCGCCCGAGCGGTCCTTGCTGAACAGCGTTCCGGCGGTGACCATCGCCTTGATCGGCAGCCGGGGTGCCTCGAGCACCCGGGCGCGCAGCACCGCGGCCGGTCCCGCGGGAAGCCGGTCGACGGCTTCGGTGAGCCGGTCCCGGAGGAGCCCCAGCCAGGTGTCCAACGGGCCCCGGCCGCGTTCGGCCAGTTCGAAGGCAAGGGCAGCCGCGCACAGGTGAACGGTCACGGTCGTGAACAGGTCGGCCGGCGGGCCGTCGTCGGTGACGAGGACTCGGGGGTCGGTGAAGCCCAGCAGGCCGGCGGCTGCCGCCTCGCCGATCCGTGCGGCAAGGCGCGCAGGGTGCACGCGTGGCCCGTCGTTGTCTTTGAGCAGCAGCCGCATCCGGGGGAGGCCGCCGTGGCCGTCGAGGACGATCGAGGTGTTCTGCTGGTGCGATTCCAGCGCGATGCCATAGGAGAAGAGGGTGGTGTGCCAGTCCAGCAGCAGCCGGAAATAGGCGTCGAGCAGCGCGGCCACCGAGCCCCCGTAGTGGCATTCGGCGAGCACGTCGACGACGGGACGGCCGTCGGGGCAGGTGGCCAGCAGGGCGGCGACCGGCACCACATGGGCGTCGCCGAGCCCGGACGGGTAGCGGCGGACGAGCGCTGCGAGCAGTTCGTGGCCCGCGCCGAGGTGGGTGCGTTCGTCGGTGAGCAGCACGGCGTCGGCGAAGCGGGGCTCGCGGGCCGCGATCTCCGCCACCAGTCGCTGCCCGCACTCGCCGTTGGGCAGGACACCGGGTTTGATGGTGCGCCGGTTGAGTCGTCCCAAGGTGGACGTGGCCAGGGGAAGTTTGATGTGGACGCCGGGGTCGTCGGCAACGGCGACGGTCCGCATGGACAGCGTGGGGACCACGGCCGGCCACGTCGTCTCGGCGAGCCGCGCGCGGCCGCCGAGGCCGGCGGCGGTGACGGCCTCGGCGAGGGGGCCCTCGGCGGTGAGCGGGTGGACGGGCAGCGCCAGGTACCCGTCGCCGGACCGGGCCGGGTCGAGGGAGGCGGGGGTCGGCCACCAGCGCGGAAGCCGGGCCCGCCGTCCGAGAGCCAGCGCGTCACGCGGCAGAACGAGCCAGCGCAGGCCGAATACTGGCCGGAATTCCGGTGCGTATGCGAGGAGTTGACGTTCGCCGAGACCGTTGCGTACCCGACCGGTGGGGTAGACCGGATGGTCCCGGAAGGCGGCCAGCGCCTCGAATGCGAGGGAACCCCGTACCCCCGTCCACTCTTCCGCGGGCCCGTGCTCCTCGGCCAGTCTCGCGACCACGCGCGACCGCTCCCGCCACTGCAACCGGGCCGTGGCCACGGCCTGGTCGCATTCGGCGCGGAAGGCGTCGAAACCCGGCAGATCCCGCTCGGCCACGGCCTCGCGCAGCCGGTCGAGTACGGCGCCGAGGCCGGGGACCGGGCGAACCCGGATCTCGCACTGGAAGCCGTCGGGGCGTACGGGGACGTCCGCCTCGGGAAGGACGAGCCAGTCGCCGTCGGGCCGTCGCTCGACGACCGCCCCGGGGCGCAGGCCATACGGGTCTTCCCGCAGCAGGGCGCCGAGGGCCCGGGCGAGGATCTCGTCCTCCTCCGCCGTCACACGATCTCCCAGCGGTGGGCGGCGAGGAACGCTGCCACGACACGTCCGATCCGGTCCTGGTCGGGTCCGGTGGCCCGTATGACGCCGAGGTGGTCGCGGTCGGAGTGGTGAAGGGGGTGCTCCTCGCCGATCTTGCGCTGCGGCCGGTAGACCAGCCGCACCCCGTCCCGGTCCCACTCCACGGGCCCCGGTGCGGACGTGAGGGCTCCGGCGCGCTCGGCGTGCACGGTCTCGATACGGAGCAGCCCTCCCGCTCTCCGCGCGCCGAGGTCGGCCGGGAGCGGGTGGCCGAGGTGGGTGCCGAGGATGTGCTCGAACAAGGGGATGCCGAGCGCCTCGGCGAGACCGAGGTCGGACTGGTCGCCGGCGGAGCGGTAGTTGACTTCGATCACGCGGACCCGCTCGCCCTGGATCACGAACTCGGTGTGGCAGGCGCCGAACCCGACGCCGAGGGCCTCGAGCCGTGCGACGACCTGCTTCACGTGCGTCCGGGGCGGCGCGGGCACCAGATCGGCGCGTTGCAGGACGAAGTGCGGTGGCACGACACCCACTTCATGGAAGGAACCGAGGACGTGCAGGACGCGTCCGTCCCCCAGGGTCTCCAGGGTGCGCAGCGGCCCCCGCAGGTAATCCTCGACGACCAAGGGCAGGCCGGGCCGCCGGGACCACACGTCCCGGCAGTGGCGGAGCAGTTCCGCCCGGTCCTCGACCAGCTCGGCGTCCTCACTGGCCACCCCTTCGCGGGGTTTGACCACACAAGGGAAGGGCGGCCGGACGTCCTCCGCGTCCCCGGGCCGGGTCAACTCCGCGCTCCATACGGTCTCCAGCCCCGCCTCGGCGAGGGCCCGCCGCATCTGCGCCTTGTTCTTGGTGAGCAGCGCGGCCCGCCAGCCCTTGCCCGGCAGGCCGAACCAGTCGGCGGCGAGCGCCGCTTGCACCTGGAGGTGGTCACTGTTGGTGAACACGGCCTCCGGCCGGCGGTCGAGCGCCGCGATGCGGGCGATCACCTCCCGGAAGTCGCGAACCTCACAGGGGACGATGTCGATCCGGGGCCACGCGTCCCCGCCGCGCCCCTCGTAAGCCCGTCGGTGCGCTTCGGGCGCGTCGGTGAGCAGCGTGACGTCGAGCCCCAGCCGGGCGGCGGCGGGGAGGTACCCCTCGGTGACGGAGTCGGTCGGGGGCAGCGCCAGCAAATACAGCACGAGGGAACTGTAGGACTGGCACCGGTCACGTCAATCCCTCTACGTGGTGGAGTAGTTGGCCTGACGCACCCTTCGCGCCGACCCGGCCCCTTCGCCCCGTAACCTCCGCCGCATCGCACCGTTAGGCGCACAGTATGAGGAGCAGATCATTCAGCTCCGGAACCCGCCTTTCAAGGAGACCCCATGTCCGTACGGTCCTGGTTCGGCGCCGCGGTCCTCGCCGCCGCCACGGTCCTGTCCTGCACGCAAGCCGCCTCGGCCCACGGGGAGCACGGCTCCCGCGAACCGCATGCGACGCGCCTGTCCACCCAGAACGCGAACGCCAACCTCTTCCCGCCCTCCATCGGCGCGAGGGCCTTTCTGTACGACGCCGAGACCGGCAAGCCGCTCAGGGGTAAGCGTGTGGAGTTCACAACCCCCGACGGCAGCGAGATCTGCCGCGCCGTCACCGGCGGCGATGGCGAAGCCGCGTGCATCGGACCCCTCCGCCTGGGCACGGCGAGCGCCGGCACTCTGACCAACGGCTACGTCGCCACCTTCCGAGGCGACGAGCAGTACGGGGCGTCGCACGCGTTCGGCACGGTGGGCCTGCTGGTCCGCCCCTGAGACGCCTTCCCGCATTCCCGCCTTCCCGGAGGGAGCACGCTCTGTCCTGACGAGGGGCCTCTGACGTCCCCCACCAGCGGAAGCGGTTGCAGGGCAAGCGGGTTGGCGTCCGCGTCGCCCGCCAAGGCGTCGACTCCGGCGAACGGTCAATACGGCACCGTTTGGTGATCAGCGGACATCGCAAGGCCGGCGAGGAGTATCCTCTCTACCGCTTCGACTGCGACCATCTCAGTGTCCTCCCGGCCACCGGGACCAACGTGCATCGCATCGAACGTGCCGTGGCCGCCTTCCTCGCCGCCCAGCGTTGGGAGATCACATGACCTCATCCTGACGTATGTCTGGTCCGATCTACCCGGTGGTGACAAGGGACCGAAAGGCCGGAAGGAGCCCGTTGATGGACACACCGGTTGCGGTCGCGGGGCCCTCCGTGTGGCAGGGCGCGACGCTGAAGGAGCGGGACTGGCTGGTTCCGGTGCATCCTCTGCTGCCTGGGGGCGCCACGGGTGACGCGCCCCCGGGCCAGGAGGGTGGCGATCCCGCGGCCCGGGCCGCGCAGTGCCTGAACCGCGGTCCCGGGCTGGCGGTGGTACGCGGCCTCGGCCTTGACGCGTTGACCGATGAAGAGTGCGTCGCGGCGTGCCGGCGGTTCATGGCACCGCTGGGCGACGTACGCCCTGCGAACCCGGACCACCCGGGCGACAACCTGGTGACGGCCGCGACCTCCGCCCCCGTGCCCCCGGCACGCGCGCACCACCCCGGGGAAGACCTCGCCCTGCACACCGACCGGGCGAAATTCCCCGGACCTCCACGGCTGCTGGGCATGCTGTGCATCCGGCCGGCGCGCCACGGCGGCGAATCGGTGCTGGTGAGCGGCCACGCCGTGCACAACGTACTGCTCAGGTCCCGACCGGATGTCCTGCCTGACCTCTACCAGGACTTCCACTTCGGCCGCGGGCCGGACTTCGAACACATCTACCCCGTCTTCCGGCGCGGCGCCGGCCGCCTGCACGTGCAGTACAACCGGTACTGGATCACGCGTGGCCAGCAGGAGCACGGAAACCCGCTGTCCGCCGCCCAGGTTGCCGCTCTGAACGCCTTTGACGAGGTCCTGGCGGACCCTCGCATGGCCCTGCGCGTGCGGCTCCGCCGCGGTGACCTGCTGCTGGTGGACAACATGGCCATCCTGCACGGCAGGACTTCATTCGCCGACCCGCCCCCACCGCACCCCGGCCGCTGCCTGGTGCGGGTATGGGCCGACTGACCTTGCCTTCAACCGCCGGCGTCGCCATGCGTCTCGAACCAAGCCGCTTCACCTGGACGCTCGCCGGACGTTGAGGCGGCCTTCGCCCACGGCAGCCGAATCGCGACTTCGGTGTTCGGGGCGACCTTGTGGGCGATCGCCGACTGGATCCGGCGGCGTGGCAGTTCACTGTGCACGACCCGAGAGGTTCCCGGCGGTGACGTGCTCGCGACTCCGCTGGACGGCGAGCGCACCGATGCGCGGTCAAGCGCGCGGCCTCGGGCGTGGGTGGGATCGCCGAAGTCGTCGCCGCTACGACTGCCGTGCGCAGTCACGCAGGTGCCTGATGAGCACATCGAGCAGGGGGTGGTTCGGGATGCGAAGGACACTCGTCCTGACCAGCGTCCGCCGGCTCCCTGCGGCCTTGATGATCAGATCGCCGCCTTTGTACGTCACGTCCCCGGTCTGCGTCCACGGTACGGACACCCCCAGGGCTGTCACGGCGTCGCGGCTCACCGCCAGGCCGCCGAACTCCAGCGTCCGTCCCTGTTCGAGGGCGGCGAGCGACCCGGGCAGCTGAGCCTCGGTGACGGCCCGGAGGATCGCCGGGCCCCATTCCTCGACGTCCGCGATGCCGCCGCCCTCCGTCATGCCGCCTCTGATCCTGACGGTCCGGCCACCGGGATCGGTCAGCACGTAGATCCACGTCCGGCCGTAGTACAGGCTGTTGCGGGTGGGATTGCGAATCTGTTCCAGGACGGACACCGTGTCCCAGCGATGCACGTGCAGGGAAGTACCGGGCCCGGTGAAGACCAGGCCATGTGCGAACAGATCGAGCCGCACACCGGCGTTCCGCTGGTCGGTACGCACCGCGATCAGCCACCCCAGGGCGCAGACCGCCGCGAAGGGGGCGGTGAAGGCCGTGAGGATCCATACCGTCGTGTTCACGAAAACCACCGACAGGGCCAGGCAGACGAAGGCACCTATGCCTACCCGCCGCTGCTTTCCCGGCGGGTAGGACGTCAACGGCCAGTACACCGCGCGATGCTCCCCCAGCCCCGCGCTCTCGGCCTCCAGCCGAATCCGTTCCCAAGCATCGGAATTACCGACGAACCGATCGGTCACGCTGCCCCCCCCCTGGGCAGAAATCACTCGCCAATACTCGCGGAAGCTACCACGAGAGGCCGACACGCCATCAGCCTCCTGACGTCACCCTCACACGGCCGCGATCCGGCCCATCACATCGGATCGCAGGAAAGCGTAGTCTCGCTCTGTTCGGCAATTGGTCTTCGGTCTGATCAGCAGCGCCACCGTCACCCGGCAGCGGAACACCCTGACCGGCGAAGCGATGCGCGTCACCGGCCCCAGCGTGTGCCGGCGAGCCGGCTTGCGCGCGGCAGGCGGAAGCGACGGGCACGTGCTGAAGAAATGCGAGGCGGGTGCGGCCTGGCGCCCTGGCCCGCGACGCATCGGTGTCCGGCAGCGTCGTCCACAGCGGCACGAGTGCGACGGCTACGGCCGGTGGAAGGATCAGCGCAGCCGCAACGACGTGGCAGGACGGACACGCCGGAAGCCGGAACGGGGCCCGGCCCGGCTACTGCGACCACCGTGGCGCATCGTCAGAATCGCTCGGGGAATTTCACGGCGAGCACGAGATAGCCGACCAGTGCGGCGGCGACGATCAACCCGACGACATGTCCTGCGGTCATGACATCTCTCCCACCAGCAGTGCTTCACCGCACGGTTCTCATCGCTCCGGGCCCGAGCCGAAGCCGCCATGGTGGCCATGGAAGCTCCCCTCCGCAGGACGTGCCAGAGGCATTGACGGTTTTCCTACGCACGGGTGACGCGCCCTTGGCCCATCCGGTCCGCCGTGCACAGGACACCCGGGCGAGCGGCTGATCAAAGCCGCAGCCCCAGGGATCCCTGCGGGCGGAGCCGTGCCCTGCAGCGAACCGGATCAGTCCGGACGCCGGACCGGCAGGAATGTCAGTTGCCCGGATCGCCGGCGGAGTCCGGTGCGGCGGGCAGGGAGATGACCATGGTGAGTCCGCCTCCGGGGGTGTCCTCGGGGGTGAGCGTCCCGCCCATGGCTTCGGTGAGGCCGCGGGAGAGGGCGAGTCCAAGTCCGAGACCGGTGGTGTTGTCGGTGTCACCGAGGCGTTGGAAGGGCAGGAACGCACGTTCCTTGTCGGCTGGTTGAATCCCCGGGCCACGGTCGATGACCCGTACTTCCACGTACGGGGCCAGGGTGCTGGCACTGACGATCACCGGGTGCCCGGGAGGCGCGTTGCGTACCGCATTGGCCACGAGGTTGGCGATGACGCGTTCCAGCAGCGGCGGGTCCGCGAGCACCTGAGGAGTGCTTTCCAGGTCCTGGGTGATCACAGGGACCGTCGGTTCGGGCAGGGTGTCGAGCGCGAGTGGCAGCACTTCGGCGAGCGCTGTGGGCTCCAAGCGGAGGGTGAGCGCGCCCGCCTGAAGCCTGCTCATGTCGAGCAGGTTGTCCACGAGGCGGCTGAGCTTGGCAAGGGACTCCTCCGCCGTGGCGAGGAGCGCGTCGCGGTCCTCCTGCGAGAACTCGACGTCCCGGCTGCGCAGTGAGCTGACGGCGGCCCAGCAGCCGGCCAGTGGTGTGCGGAGGTCGTGGCTGACGGCGGCGAGGAGCGCCGTGCGCATCCGGTCGGCGGCCTTGACCGGTTCGACCTCGGCCGCGACCTCGGCCAGCCGGGCGCGCTCGACAGCGGCGGTGAGATGGGCGGCGAAGGCCGTGAGCACCCGGTGCTCGGAGGCGGGCAGTCGGCGGCCGCGCAGCACCAGCACACTGTCCGAGCCGATCGGGACCCTGGTCTCGTGGGCCGCGTCCGTCTCGCCGTCGGCCATTGCCCTGCGCCCCGTTTCACTTTTGCCGTGGGAAAGTTCGACGCTCTCCATCCCGAACGTTTCCCGGGTGCGTTCCAGCAGCGCGGGCACGGCCCTGTCACCGCGCAAGATGCTGCTCGCGAGTGCCGAGAGGGTCTCTGCCTCCGCCGCCGCGCCGGCGGCGCGGCGGCCCAGCCGCAAAGAGCGGTCCACGACAGCGGCCACCGTGACGGCCACGGTCACGAAAACGATCAGTGCGAGGACGTTGTCGGCGTCGTCGATGGTGAACCGGTCGGTGGGCGGGATGAAGTAGTAATTCATCAGCAGGGAGGCCGTCACCGCGGCGAGCAGCGCGGAGACGACGCCGCCGATGCAGGCGACTCCCGATGCGGTCAGCAGGAAGAGCAGGGTGTCGCTGGTGAGGTTGAGGTCGACGCGCCCGGAGAGGCCGCGCATCAGCACCGTCAGAAGCACGGGCAGAGTGAGACCGGCTACGGGACCTGCCACGCGGCGGGTGAGTGGCAGGCGGTTGGGAGGGTTGGCCGGCACGCGCCTCCGCTTGGCGCGTTCGTGGGTGACCATGTGCACGTCGATGTCGCCGGAGAGCTCGACGATGGTCTCGCCCGCGCCGCGTACGGTCAGCGAGCCGAGCAGCCAGCCGCGGACACGGGTTCCGATGACCAGCTGGGTGGCGTTCTCGGCACGAGCGAACTCCATCAGTGCAGTGGGCACATGGTCCCCGACGACGGAGTGGAAGGTGCCGCCGAGGCTCTCCACCAGCTGTCGCTGCCTGGCCAGGGCTACGGGTGAGGCATCGGCCAGGCCGTCGCTCCGGGCAATGTGGACGGCCAGCAGGTCACCGCCGGAGGAACGGGCCGCGATGCGGGCGCCACGGCGGATGAGGGCCTCGCTCTCGGGGCCGCCGGTGATGGCGACCACGACGCGTTCACGGGTTTCCCAGACGCTGCCGATCCCGTGCTCGTACCGGTAGCTCTGCAGAGCCTCGTCGACCCTGCCCGCCACCCACAGCAGGGCCAGCTCCCGCAGCGCCGTGAGGTTGCCGATCCGGAAGTAGCGCGAGAGGGCCGCGTCGACCTTCTCGGGCGGGTAGATGTTGCCGTGTGCCATGCGCCGCCGCAGGCCTTCGGGTGACATGTCGACGAATTCGATCTCATGGGCCTTGCGCACGAATTCGTCGGGCACGGTCTCACGCTGCTGGACCCCCGTGATCTTCTCGACGACGTCGTTGAGGGACTCCAGGTGCTGGATGTTTACGGTGGTGACCACATCGATCCCGGCCGCGAGCATTTCCTCGATGTCCTGCCAGCGCTTGGCGTTGCGGCCACCGGGGACATTGGTGTGCGCGAGCTCGTCGACGAGCACGACCTCGGGGCGACGCGTCAGCACCGCGTCGAGATCGAGCTCGGTGAGTTCCATGCCCCGGTAGGTGCGTGTCGTGCGGGGCATGGTGTCGAGTCCTTCGAGCAGCGCGTCGGTGCGCGGGCGGTCGTGGCTCTCGGCGAAGGCCACCACCACTTCTTTGCCCCGGGCCGTGCGCCGCTGTCCTTCGTCGAGCATCCGGTAGGTCTTGCCGACCCCGGGTGCCGCCCCGAGGAACACCTTGAGCCTTCCCGGACGCCTGCCCGGACGCGTGCCCGGACCACCGGTCGAAGCACTGTGCTGCGCCATGGTTCGGTCCTTCTCCACGAGACGGCACGCTGCCCGGGACACGAGCCTGAGCTCGGGCGGCCGGGCGGTGTCATGGGGATGTCGTCCTGTCAGGGTGGTCAAGGAGCGGTGGAGCCCGGACAAAAGTGGCGCCGAGGGGCCCGGATCCGCCATGTAGGAACACCCGTCGAGTAGGGAAACGTGAGGACAAGTCCGCCCGGCCCCGGCGGGGGAGCCTGAGGTGTACGGGCTTCGTAGCAAAGCGCGAACAGCCCGGTCGACAGGGGTTCTTTATGGATTCCTGACGCATCACCCCATTACTTTGACGCTCCTTTTATGGCATCCGATGCCTTGTTCTGGTGCCGGAACCCGACCGGGCTGTCCTACTGGGACAATTCCTCAGTCCGTGAGGCCGAGTTCCTCCAGGTCCAGCGACCGTTGGATGCGGCGTCTGGTGGTGTCACTGATCTCATGGGTCTCGTAGAGGCGTAGCAGTTCTTCGGACTCGACACCGATCAGAGTGCGCCGCATGGCCCGGTGGTCGGCGATGGCGAAGCGCAGGCCTGCGGTATCGTCCACGCCCGCTTCGCCTTCGACACCGAGGCGATTCTCAAGGTCGCGGCGCAACTGGTCGGCCACGGCCGTGGGGACCGCCTCGAGATCGATGAGCTTGTCGAGATGGAGCAGAGCCGCATGGGCCAGGCTGCAGCGAGCGCGGGCCTCTTCGCGTGCGGTGTGCTCAGGCTCCAGGGCGATGCCGGACCTGCGGACCAGGGGGGCCAGGGTGAATCCCTGAACGACGAGAGTGAGCGCGACGACACCGGTCGTGAGGGTGAGGACCAGTGAGCGGTGCGGCAGCGACTCGCCACCGCTCGTCACCAGCGGAATGGACAGCGCGGCCGCCAGCGGCATGACTCCCCGGGTGCCGGCCCAGGAGGCCACCGCCGGGATTCGCCAGGAGATCCTGCCCTCGCCGCGCCGGTGCTGCATCACTGCCGAGAGGGGGAAGATCCACAGCACCCGTACCGCGATGACGGTGGCGGCCACCGCGAGGACGCCGAGCGGCCAGCCTCGCTCGTCCGGTGCGAGTGCACGGACCAGGGACGGCAACTCCAGTCCTATGAGAGCGAAGACGACGTTCTCCAGCAGGAACACCACGGTGGCGTACACGGCGTGCACCTGCAGTCGTATCGGGGCGCTGGCCAGCTTGTGGCCGGTGCTTCCGAGAAGCACGCCCGCGAGGACGACCGCCGTCACCCCGGAAGTCTTCAGGTCTTCGGCCAGTACGTACGCCGCGTACGGGGTGACCAAGGCGATCACGGCCTCCAGCACCGGGTCCTCGGTCCGCTTCCGTATCAGCACCACCATGCCGGCGACGGCCGCGCCGACAAGTGCCCCTCCGCCGCCCAGCACCACGAACTTCCCCACCGCGCCCGGAGGAGAGACCGCGCCGCTGATCACCGCTGACCCCACCGCCACCTTGAACAGCACCAGGCTCGTAGCGTCGTTGAACAGACTCTCCGCCTGCACCATGACCTGCACCCGTGGCGGCAGGGCCAGACGACGGCCCAAGGCGGTCACCGCTACCGGGTCGGTGCTGGCGAGCACCGCGCCGAGCACGAAGGCCATGGACCCGGTAAGCGGAGTCGTCAGTGCGGCCACGGTGCACACCACCGCCGCCGAGGCCAGCACCAGGCCGAAGACGAGGACAGTGACAGGTCGCCACACCTCGCGGAGGTCCCGCCAGGAGATCTCCTCCGCGGAGGCGTACAACAGGGGCGGCAACACCAGCACACTGATCACTTCGGGCTCGACGCGGACATCCGGCATCCACGGCAGCACCCCTACCGCGACTCCCGCGACGACCAGCAGTGAAGGAGCCGGGATGCGCCAGTGCCGCGCCCCGGTGGCCACCGCGGTTGCCAGCGCCACGAGGAAGAGCACAGCAGCCAGGCCGGTCATGTGGTCGTTCCCCCGAGTGTGTGCCGAGGCGCGGCTGAGGAAGCCTCGCCGCCGACCAGTCTTCCCGGCACTCCACTGGGGAACTTACCCGACGCTGACGAAATCTTGCCACGCTCCGGACATGACACGTGTCGTCACCGAGGACGGAACCCGTATCCTGCCTGCCGCAGTTCACGGTGAACGGGAGCCCACTCCGTAGACGTACGAAGCGGACGTTGCGAAGCCGTTCCCCCGGGTCCGCAACGTCCTGCGACCAGCGTCAGGTGGTCAGTTGCAGGCCTTCTTACCGTGGTTGGCGTTCTTCTTGCGACGGGCTCGCTTCTTGCGAGCACGCTTCGACATCGGTCTTCCTTCTTTGGGGTTCAGGGGTTCAGGGGTTCAGGGGTTTTCGGGACAGAAGTCAGGCGCTCGCGGCGACCAGGTGGTCGGCGAGCTTGCAAAGCAGCCGGACCGTGCGGTCCTCCAGCGCCACCGGCGCGGCAGGGGCGGGGGCGGTACGGTCGTAATACGCACCGGACTCCACCTCGGTCGCCGGGTCGCACAGGCGCACCACGCAAGCGGCGCCGTCGGCCGCGGAGTCGCCCTCATGGGCGTAGAGCGGGAGCAGGGCGGTGTCGCACACACCGGGGTGCACGCTGACGGACGTCCACGGGGCGCTCTCCCTGGAGAAGATCGTCAGGGCGAGCTGGGACTGGGCATAGGCGGCCAGGCGGGAGTAGCGGCGCGCGGCGGGGGTAGTGATCCACTCCGGGATGCGGGCAAGGCGACGGCACCCCGCCACAAGGCGAGGCCGACCCGCGCCGCTTCGGGCAGGCCGGGGCGCTGGCCGTGTTCGCGTCCCTCGTGGTCAACGTCGTCACCATCTGAGGGGCGGTGGTCACGGTTTACCCGTGCAGGGCCGATGCGGGCGTCCTCCGGGCGCGATGGGAGGTGGGCCAGCGCGGGTGCCGGACGTCGATGACGTAGGCGTGGGCGTGGTGCCAGCCGTTCGGGTGCTGGTGGGCGTCGGCGAGGTGGGGATCGTCGGCAGGCAGGCCGGTGTGGACGTGGCCGAGGCTGACCGGATCACGGGACGGCCACAGGAACAGGGCCACGGCGGCCGAGGCCAGACCGATCGCGGTGAGGACGGCGGCGGCCGTCGTCATGCCCGCCCCGGCTGCCAGCCAGCCGGCCAGGGGGTAGGTGAGCAGCCAGCAGCCGTGGGAGAGGGAGAACTGGGCGGCGAAGGCGGCCGGCAGGTCCGCGGGCGCGGCGGAGCGCCGGATCAGCCGTCCGGCGGGGGTGAGGACGGCGGACGTTGCGGCGCCCAGCAGGGCCCAGGCGGTCAGCAGCGCGGGCCACGACCAGGGTGTTGCGGCGAACACGCCGAGTACGCCGACGAGCGTGAACGCGGCGGGGAGCATCACCGCGCGATCGGTCAGTCGCTCAAGGAGCTTCGGCAGCATCAGTGCCGCGGCCATGGACCCGGCCCCGTAGGCCCCCAGCGCGAGGGAGACGTCACCGGCCCCGCGGTGCAGCTGGTCGCGGACGAGGACCACGGTGTTGACGAAGACCATGGCACCGGCGGCGGCCACCACGAGGTCGAGGGCGAGCAGGGCCCGCAACCGGGGCGTGGCCCAGTACAGGCGGGTGCCGAAGGTCGCCTTGGCGTAGATGCCGCCGGTGCGTTCGACCGGGGCAGGTTTGGGCAGGACGGCGGAGACGACGAGGGCGGCGGAGGCGAGGAAGCCCACGACCGTGCCGGCGAACAGCCAGTTGTACGTGACCAGCGTCAGCAGTCCGGCTGCGAGTGCCGGGCTGAAGAGGCTCTCCAGGTCGTAGGCGAGCCGGGACAGCGACAGGGCCTGGGTGTAGTCACGCTCGTCGGGCAGGACTTCGGGGATGGTGGCCTGGAACGTCGGAGTGAAGGCGGCCGACGCCGACTGGAGCAGGAAGATCAGGACGTAGACCTGCCACACGCTGTCCACGAACGGCAGGACGAGTGCGACGCCGGCCCGGGTGAGGTCCATCCCCACCAGCAGGGCCCTGCGCGGTATTCGGTCCGCGAACGCGCTGATCACCGGCGCGATGCCCACGTACGCGACCATCTTGATCGCCAGCGCCGTGCCGAGCACGGCGGAGGCGCCGCCGCCCGCCAGGTCGTACGCCAGCAGGCTCAGCGCGACCGTTGCCAGACCGGTGCCGGCCAGGGCGATGACCTGGGCGGTGAACAGACGGCGGTAGGTGCGGTCGCGCAGCACGGCGAGCATGGGGACTCCTCGGTCGGCGAACCCGGGCACCTTCCACCATAGACAACGTGTGCATACATGCGCACACGTCGATCGAACGTCATTCGGGAAAGATGCGGTCAGGCGTGCCAGGGCTCACCGGTGACCTGGTGGTCCGCGTGACTGAGAGCCTCGACGACGAGACGACGCAGATGCCCGTCACGCAGGGAGTACACCATCCGCCGCCCGTCCTTACGGGCCTCCACCAGGCCCGCAAGCCGCAGCTTCGCCAGGTGCTGGCTCACGGCCGGGCGAGGAGCCTCGCTCATTGAGGCCAAGGCGGTCACGTCCGCCTCGTTCTTGGCCAGCAGCCACAGCAGATGCAGCCGCGTCGGGTCGGCCAGCAGCGCGAACACGGTCGCGGCGGTGGCCAGCTGCTCCCTGCCCGGGGTCCGCTGATGCGAATGGGGAGCAACTGGAGTTTGTTCGCGTTCCGGCATGCCCTCATCGTAGAAGCCGCCCGCGTCGGCCGGTCGCCTCCGGTTGTACGGGGTTGGCGCCGGCCGCGGGCCAAGGGTCACGCTGCCGGCGGCAGTGGCCGGCACACGCATGGATGCGAACGGCCGGCAGGCTGGAGACGGGCGCCCTTCGGTAGGTGAGAGGTCAGCGGTGCGAGGTCCGGCGCGCCAGGACGCTAGTGACCCGCCGGGCGGTGAACTCGGTCCCGGCGACGAAACGCAGCATCGGCCCGAAGGTGGGCGCGGCGAGCGAGCCGGTGAAGAACAGACCCCGGACGCGGGACTCGAACGCGCCGGACAGGCGGGGAGCCTTCGAACCGGGCACCCGGGCCACAGCGCGCCGCATTTCCGGTGCGAGGAAGGCCAGGACGTCCACGTCGAGCCGGTACCCGGTGGCCGCCAGTACGTGATCGACCACGAGCTCGGCCGGGCCGGCGCCCGCCCCCTCCAAGCACAGCCTCACCCCGGCCGGCTCCAAGCGCGCCTGCCGGATGCGGCAGGAAGTACGGACGGGCACGACGCCCTCGACGCGGTCGCGCAGCCACCACCCGCCGGACGGGCCCAGCGCACGGCGGAACAGCAGCATCCGCGCGGACGCCGGGAGGTGCCGCACAGCGCCCGGTGCGCGGCACACCGCGGCCAGGGGCCAGCCGGTCCCCAGCGGCGACGCCGGTGCGGCCAGCCGCTCGCTCCATGGCCGCCGCAACTGCGGGCGCTCTCCCCAGCGCACCCGGGCAGCGCGCACCAGGACCTCGACGCGGGCGCCGGCCTCGTGCAGCAAAGCGCCGCTCTCCAGCGCCGACTGCCCGCCTCCCACCACCGCGACGCGGCGCCCGGCGTACCGGGACAGGTCGGTGTGCTGGCTCGTGTGGGACAGCGGCGCCTGCGGCCCCGGTCCCGCGGGTGCCAGATGGCGCAGCCGGTGCGGGATGTGCGCGAGCGTGCCAAGGCCGGTGGCCACGACCACGGCCGCGGCCTCGACTTCCTTGCCGTCTTCCAGCCGGACCGTGAAACCGCTCCCGGCCCGCTGCACCATGCTCACCCGGGCCGGGTCGACGGGCCCGGCATGCTGCCGGGCGAACCACATCCCGTAGTTCACGAACGTCGTGCACGGGATCGGTGTCAGTTCGGTCAGCTCCTCCAGGCCCGTCACACGGCAGAAATCCTTCAGCCGGGCGCCCTGAACCGGGGCGGCCAGATCCGTGGCCGCGGGCGTCGACTTCAGGAACATCCCCGTGGCCATCGCGTGCCGCCAGCTGTCCATGATCTCGCCGAAGACCCGCACCGGCACCCCGGCCGCCCGCAGATGCGCGGCCACCGACAGACCGTACGGACCGGCCCCGATCACCACCACCGGCCCACTTGCTGCCCCGGAACCCGGCCCGCCCACGGCACGGCGCTGCCCGGAAAGCGACTGCGTCATTCATTCCCCCCACGGCCACGGCAGCGGCCCGCCCCGGCGAACGCGGTCCAATGACAGTACGCAGGCCCCCAGCCGCGCGCACCGTCCTCTCCCACGCCAGTTTGCCCTCTGCCGGGCTTCCGGCGCACAGATTTGGAGCAAGCCGGACAGGTCGCAAATACCGTCCACGGACGTTCAGCCGGTCAAGGACAAGGAGAGGTGCTCAAGGCCAGGCCAGGGCCTCACGATCCGGTGCCGGGCAGTGTCGGTTTGTTCTTGGGTTTATGCTGCTCTCCGGTCAGAGGGCGGGGCGGGAACGGGGTCGGGGTCGGGGTCGGGGTCGCCGAAAACGCCTTGATCCGCAACGCAGTTGTTGTACCCGTTTCCATCCGCTGAGAGTGTCCCACGGCGCCCGTGCCGCCGCGGAGTTCGGAGTTCCGGCAGTGCTTTTCGAGATCACCCGCAGCGGACTCGCCGGCATCTTCGGCGAGGACCGGATCGCGACCCTGCCCGCCACCGCCTTCCCACCCGCCGCCGCGGACACCGAGGGCGCCCGCCTCCTGCAGACCATCGGCGTCCCCACCGGGACGCTCCTGCTGCGTCAGCCCGACGAGCACGACGGTCTGCTGCCCCTCGTCCAGGACGTCGTCCACATCGAGGACTTCGAGGACGCCGCGGCGGGCGCGGAGGGCGCGGGTACCTGGCCCGTCATCGGCTGGCTGCTCAACGCGCACCTCGCCCTCGACCCCGTATCCGGCAAGGTGCACGCCTTCGACCCCGGCGAGGGGACCGTGCAGGAACTCCACACGGACCTCTCCTCCCTCGTCCAGGTCACCCTCCGGTTCCAGCGCCTGCTCGAAGAGTTCACCTTCAGCGGAGACGAGAGCGACGAGAGCGACGAAGAGGCCGGCTTCGAGCGCCTGGGCGGTGAGGTCGATCGCATCCGCGAGGAGACGAGCAGCATCGACCCGCTCCCCTTCCAGGACGACGAGACCGTCTGGTCGGTGGTGGGCGACGAGATCGCCATGGGCCAGCGTTTCAAGAGCAACAGCCCGGGAGCCCGCTCGCTCTACAAAACCGCATAAATCGACCCCAAAGGAAACGACACGGTGCGTGTCCCCGAGTCCCGACGAGGCACGCCGCAGGGCGGTGCAGACGCGCAGTCCCCATTCCCGCCGTCGCGGGGCGAGGGCGGGGCGTCTTCCCGTCGTAACCGCCTGGTCCGGAAGAAGGGAGTGTGCGGGCCGCCACGCCCGCCGGACCGTTCGGCTGTCCACCCGGAAAGTTCCGGGGAGCCAGTCCTGCGCGCCCTGGCTACCATGCGGATCTATCGGCTCGTTCAATCATCCCAAGGAGGAGTCTGAAGCGCGCCCCGGCTTCCGCGCCCGGTACCGCGTTCCTGTAGTCCAACACCAACTACCTGATCCTCGGCATGCTCGTCGAGAAGACCGCAGGGACGGCGGTGCACGAGGCCGTCACGAACCGGATCATCAGGCCGCTCGGCCTGTCCCGGACCGTTTTCCCGGCCCCCGGTGATCGCTCCCTGCCCGCCTCGCCCGTACGCGGTTACCACGGCGTGCGGATCGGCGGGTTCTCCTTCTGGTCCCGGGTCCTCGACTACGACCCGTCCGTCCGTCTTCAGCAGCGCCGAAGCGGTGATCTCGACGTAGGAGGACCTCACGAAGTTCTACCAGGCGCTGATCGGCGGCAAGGTCGTCTGTCCCGGCCGCCCTGACCGAGACGGAGAAGACCGCGGGAGCCGAGTTCGAGGGAGCCGGGTACGGGTCCGGGCTGATCAGGCGCGACCTGCCCTGCGGCGGCTCGGTCTGGGGCCGCAACGGCATGGTGCCCGGCTACTGCACCCGGACGATGGTCACCGCGGACGGCCGCCACGTGTCCGTGGTGGCCAACACCCAGAGTGGAACGTCTTCACGAGCAGACCTGGACTCTCAGCCAGATGCGACGGTCACCTGAAGGCCCGTCGGTGCGACCGTCGGCGCTACCGCCGGCCTGGCCGTATGCAGTTTCCAGTCGTATACGGTTCCCGTCCGCACCTGGCCCCCCGCCAAGCCCCGCACCAGAAACCAGTCCTACACAGGAGTCATCACATGTTACGAGTGATACGCACCCTCGGCCTCGCCGTCCTCGCGGCGGCCATATCCATCGGCACGGTTCCGTCCGCGAGCGCGGACTCCCGTACAGACACACGCACCCCCATCGGCGGTGGCACCGGGATCGTCTTCCGGATGAGTCCGAGTCCGGAGGCACCCACCAGCCTGTACATCTGCACCCTCACCGCGGTCGGCCGCGACAACGCCGGCAATCTGGTGGGGCTGACCAATGCACACTGCTTCATCGACGACAAGGGCAACAAGCTCGTCGGGGACAAGGTCTACCGGGACGCCTCGCCCGCGGGAACAGCACAGGCCCCGGCGCCGATTCCCAACACCCGCCCCGACCTGGAGACCGGTCCCATCGGCACGGTGACGTACGTCAGCACGCCCAACAACCTTCTCAACAACGGTCCCAAGGGCCTCGACTACGCGGTGATCCTGCTGGACGAGACCAGAGTCGCTCCCACCAGCACCGTCGGCGACGTGACCATCTCATCGATCGGAGCCCCGCCCGCCAACGGGGTCCGCATGTGCAAGCAAGGCCACCGCACCGGCCTCACCTGTGGCATCAAGCTCGGCACCCACAACATGTGGTTCACCCACCTCATCTGGACCAATGGCGGCGACTCCGGTTCCCCGGTCGTCGTCGGGCAGACGCTGGTCGGCAACGCTTGGGGCGCCCAGCACAGCTCGCCCATCCTGAGCATCATCGACGAGATGAACGCCAACGGTGGAGTCGGCGCCGGCTTCCACCTCGCGTACTGAACGACTGTCCGCTCCGCCGCCCGCGGGAGCCCCGGGCGGCGGTGTACGCCGGGCGGAGCGCCGCGCCCGGGTGGGTGCCTGGGAGCCGCTCCTACGGTCCGTCTCCAAAGGATCGCCGGAGTGGTCCCTGATGACTGAGTGCGCCGTCATGCATGCGGTGGGCACCGCCCCGGCGGGCTCCGCCGTCAGGATCGCCACCGGACGAACGGACGCGGCGGTCGCCCTGCGCTGACACCCGGCAGGGCGATAGCCGCGAGGGGTTCCTCGCATCGGCCTGCTGCGTGATCGTCTGCCGATGCGTCCGCATGGCGAGCCGCCTCCTGCGCGACCCGCGCCCCGCGCCCCCTTCGACGACGGTCGGGCTCAGGGGGGTGTGAGGGTGTCGAGTTGTGCGGCGAGGTCGGGGTGGGTGGTGGTCAGGTGGGGGCGGGTGGCGTTGAGGGGGTGAATGAGGTCGGCGGGGTTGTCGTGGGCGAGGGCCGCGTGGAGTCGGCTGAGCGGGAGGCGGGCTGCCTCCGGCAGGTCGGTGAGGGCGGTGATCTGGCCGGCGATGCGGCGCAGGTCGGCTGCGTTGCGGCGGGCCCAGGTGGCGGTGGTGCGTTCGGCGGCGCGGCGTTCGCGGGTGGCTTGGACGCGTTGTTCGCCGGTGGTTCCGGCGGGTCCGGGACGGCCCCGCAGGTAGCGGCGTTCGGCGGCCTGGCGGCTGGCGACGCCGAGGGGGTGTGCGAGGTCGGCCCAGCTGGCGCCCGCGTCGCGGGCCGTTTCGATCAGGCCGGTCTCCCATCCGGCGAGCCGTTCGCGGACCTGCCGCAGCAGCAGGAGGGAGGCCAGGGCCTGCTCCGGACCGATCTCGTGAGCCTCGGGAGTGGGTGCGTCGTGCCGGGCGGCGCACAGGGCCTCGTCTATGGCCTTAAGGGCTGCCGCGGCGGCGAGGAACGATGCCGGGCTGTTCGTGCCGGCGCTGAGTGAGGCCGGCTGGTCGGCCGGGGTCATGGGCACCTCCCTTGGGATGTCATCCACTGGACGACGGCATGTTTGTCATCCACTGGATGACATGTTACAACGGATTCAGTGAGGCGCATTGGCAGCAACTGCCCGAACCTTCTGGAGGTGTTTTCCGATGTTGATGCGCACTGACCCCTTCCGTGAGCTGGACCGGCTGGCCCAGCAGCTGATGGGCCCGGGCACCTGGTCCCGTCCGTCGGCGATGCCGATGGACGCCTACCGCGAGGGCGACGAGTACGTGGTGGCCTTCGACCTCCCCGGCGTCAGCGCCGAAGCGATCGACATCGACGTCGAGCGGAACATGCTCACGGTCAAGGCCGAGCGCCGGCCGGTGGCGAAGGGCGACGACGTGCAGATGGAGCTGTCGGAGCGGCCGCTGGGCGTCTTCTCCCGCCAGATCGTGCTCGCCGACACCCTCGACACCGAGCACATCAAGGCCGACTACGACGCGGGCGTGCTCACCCTGCGCATCCCGATCGCCGAGCGCGCCAAGCCCCGCAAGATCTCCATCGGCGCCGGGTCCGGCCACAAGGAGATCTCCGGCTGAGCCGGACAGCCGAGGGCTGAACAGCGGCGGAGGACGGGTAACTGATCTACCCCCTTGCCCGCCCTCCGCGCCTTCGTGGACCGAGGAAGGGTGGCGGCCGAGATGACGGTGCGATGGGAAGCGTTCCTCGACCGTGTGAAGGAACGCGGCGCATACGACACCCTGCAGGAAGCCGAGCGCGCGGCCCGCGTGGTGCTCGCCCTGCTGGGAGCACACCTGGTCGGCGAGGTACGCGCCCAGCTGGCGGCGCGTCTGCCGGAGGACTTCGCCCTGATCCTGCTCAACCCGCTCCAGAGCGCCGAGCCGCTCTCCCCGGAGCGGTTCGTGCGGGCGACCGCAGCCTGGATCGAGGGCGCCACCGAACAGACCGCGGCCTGGGACGTCAGCGCCGTCCTCAGCACGGTCGCCGACGCCGTCGACGGCGACCTGCTGGGGCAGATCCTGCTCCAGCTCCCCGCGGGCTACGACCTCCTCTTCGGCCGCCCCCAGCCCACCTGAGGGGACTTGTCGGGTCCCGCAATTCCCGGTGACCGCACACCGGCACCATCAACCCTGGCGACAGAAAGGCAACCACCGCAGTGATGTCCGACCGGCGCCCACCGCTCCAGCACCCCGTCCACGGGAGGGCGTACGAGCAGATGCTGGAGAAGGTCCGCTACGACGGCGCCTATCCCACCCGCGAGAAGGCCGAGGAAGCCGTCCGCCTGGTCCTCGCAGGACTGGGACGCCAGCTGACCGGCGACGAACGCGTCGAACTGGCCGCCCGCCTCCCCCTCGACGCCGCGCGCATCCTCACCGCTCAGATCCCCGACACCCAGCCGCTGACCGGCTGGGCCTTCGTCAAAGACCTCGCCGCCCGCACCGGCGCCTCCCTGGCCACCACCCGCTGGGACACCGGATCCGTCCTCTCCGCCGTCGCGGCCTGCGCCGGCCCCGACCTGATCACCCGCATCCTCCAACAGCTCCCCTCCGGCTACGCCCTGCTGTTCGGCCGCGCCGAACTCACCCCCGCCGCATAGCCGGGCCGGGAATCCACAACCGCCCGGGCGGCGGCCTGCGATGTGCCGGCCGGGACGCTCAGACATCGCTCGTGCGTGCAGGCAAGCGGGCAGGCATGTCGAACGGCCCCGGCCGGGACGGCGAGCGGTACACCTGCCCCTCCCGTGCCGGCACCGCGACCAACGCCGCCGGTTGCGGAGGACCCTGACGCCGGGTTCAGCCGCGGCCGAGCGCCCGCTTCAGCTCGGCCTTGTTCATCTGCGAGCGCCCCTCGATGTTCTTCTGCTTCGCCTCGTTGTACAGCTGCTCCTTGGTGGGGCCCTGCGCACCGGAGTGCGAGCGCTGCCCGCCGCGCCGGGACGAGGACATGTCCTGCACCGACGAGCGGCTGGCGGTCTTGGACTCGCCCGCACGGGCCCGCTCCTTGTTGACGGTACGGGCAGCGATCTCCTTCGCTCGCTTCGTGCTCTCGCCGCGCTCCTGCGCGCTCTCCTTGATGTGCTCGTACTGGCGCTCACGCTTGGGACTCGAACCTCGGGGCATCAGGGCTCTCCTCTACCGGGGCGGATCCATCGCTCACCGCTCACTGTGACACCTGCCCACCCGGGCCGCAGGCAGGGCGGGCAGGTGCCTCCCACGGCGCTGCGCCGCGTGGCGGCCCTTCCGGCCCGAGCGGACAATGGCGGCGAGAGCACACGGAGGCAGCCATGCGGGTGACCAACCTCAGCGACGAGCCGGCCGAGTACGTCCGCGCCCGGGAGGAACTGCGGCAGGCCGAGATCGAGCTGATGCGTCACCGCGAACGCGTGGCCGAGCAGCGCCGCCGGCTGCCGCCCGGCCCGGTCGTCGACGACTACGTCTTCGAGGAGGGTCCTGCCGACCTGCGGGCCGGTGACACACCGGTGACGACCATCCGGCTGAGCGAACTGTTCACAGGGCCCGGCCGTGACCTGGTCGTCTACCACTTCATGTTCGGCAAGCGGCAGACCACGGCGTGCCCCATGTGCACGATGTGGATCGACGGGGTGAACGGCGTGGCTCGCCACATCGCGCAGAACGTCGACTTCGCGATCGTCGCCGCCGCCGACCTGCCCACGCTCCGCGCGTACGCGCGGAAGCGGCAATGGACGAACCTCCGCCTGCTGAGCGCCGGGGCCGGGACCTTCAAGTACGACCTCGGGAGCGAGGACGCCGAGGGCAACCAGGACTCGACGGTCTCGGTGTTCACCCGCGACGGCGAAGGCAAGGTGCGCCACTTCTACTCCGCGCACCCCCGGATGGCCGACGACATCGACCAGCGCGGCATCGACCTGATGAGCCCGGTGTGGCACGTCCTCGACCTCACCACCCGCGGCCGGGGCGAGTGGTTCGCCGGGCTCGACTACTGAGCCGCACCCGTTCGCGCCCTGCTGTCATCCGACGGTGGCAGCCACGTTTCGGGCGCGCGGGCGGCGGTGACCGGTGGGAAGCCCGTCCTTCGAGCGAGGCCCGCGGGCCGTGAGCCGCGGTGAGGGCCGGGTCCCGCATCCGGCTACAGCAGAGAAGACGTGCGCAGGACCCGGGCGGAGGGGGTGCACAAGGTGCGCCACGGGCCATAATATCCGTTTCCGTATGCCGAGTTGGGCGATTCGCCAGAGTTTCCGGGGCCTGGGATGTGCTGGATCGGCAGCATCAGTGGTTCGCCCGATCTTCTGCAGGAGTCCCGATCATGCACGTCACGCCCGCTCGTGCCGCTGAGACCCGTGACGAGCACATCACCGAACTCCGAACCGTGCTGCAGCGTGCGGTCACCCTGCTGCAGTTCTCCGCCGGACGGGAGGCGGCCACCGATCCGGAGTGAGCAGCCGTGCTGATCGCAGCCGCTGACAACATGAAGGGCATCCTGGCCCGCACCGCCCCTGAGTGACGGGCCCCTCGGAGGGCTCAGCGTCCTCGGCCTCCCCGGCCCAGCCGGACTGGGCTGCTCGGCGGACCGGAAGGTCCGGGCGTGTGAGGCCTGGTGGGCCCGAGCTCGGGCCCACCAGGCCTCACGCGTGGTCCGTCTCCTTCGGCGGCGTCGTCTGCGGCCTGCGGTTCGGGCCGCTCGCCTTCTTCCAGGCCCACCTGATGGCGGTGACGATGCCGGTGGCGGCGAGGGTCGCGAGGAGCGGGGGCAGGGCTGTGTGCACGAGGTCGCCCGCCGACGACCAGCCCGCCGCGGGACGGACGTCGGTCTGCGGCGGTGCCGCGGCGGTGGCCTCGGCGGGGAAAACGACGGCTTCGGCGGCCAGGACTGCCAGCAGGACCACGTGTGCGGGCCGGGCACAGTAGCGCATGTAGCGCATGCGGTGGCGGTTTCGGCCGGACTCGCGCCCGCGCAGGCGCGTCTTCTTAGCCTGGTACATGACACCCTCTCGCTGGGTGGGGCCGGGCCGCTGGTCCTTGCTTGCCGGCTGGTACAGCGGCCCGGTCATCGGAACGCCGGTTTCGATCAACCGGCTGTGTCCAGTCGACACCCCGCTCCGGAGGCCCTGACGCACTCTTACGGATGAATGTTTGTCATGTAATCCATCGGCAGGCGCTCGCAATTGGAACGATTGAAGCCTCTGACAGCAACTGACACTGGGGGCGTCGGCCGTGCCCGCTCAGAAACCGCGTCCGGGCCCGGCCCTGCACCGCCTGCGCAACGCCGTGGCTGCCCTGCACCAAGCCGCGGGGGGACCATCGGCGCGGAAAGTCTCGCAACGCATCGAGCTGCTCTCCCGCCAGCGGGACGACGGGCTGGCAACGGCCTCGCACACCGTGGTTCGCGAGATCCTCAACGGCTCCCGCCGGACACGTGAAGACACCCTGCACGCCGTGGTCGTGGCCCTGCGCGACATGAGTCCCGGCCCGCGCACGGAGACGGAGGACGAGACCTGGGAGCGGACCCGGTCGCTGTGGACGGACGCGGCCCGGGAGGAGATCCCCGCCGAGGCCCGCGCTTTCGCCGACGCGATGCGCGACTTGGTCTTGGACCGGTTCGACGGCGACCTCGATGCCGCCAGCCGACGCGCGCGGGCCTGTCTGCCAGACGGCCACGGCGACGGGTTCTCCGCGAAAGAGCTGCGGGCGATGGAGGAAGGCACCAAGGTGCCGCAGCCGTGCGAGATCGAGGTGCTCCTCCGCCTGCTCAGCCACGACGGCCGGGCGCTGACCAGGCGGGAGCACCAGGTACTGATGCTCGCCTACTGCGTTTTGCTGCGCGCCTGCGCGCCTGACATTCACGAGCAGTTCCTGCTGCAGCAGGAGCTGGAGGCCCGGCGTGACTACGCCCTCGTTCTGGAGGCCCGTGACCGGCGGCGCGCACAGGAGCTCGAGAGGCACCGGGCCGAGAGCGCGAGGCTACGGTCGCAGCTGAAGCAGGCTGGGGAGGACGCTGCTGCCGCCCACCATCAGCAGCAGGTCGACCAAGGCCAGCTGCGATGGCAGCAGAGCGAACTCGACAGCGCCCGCCGGAAACAGCGCGAGGCCGCAGACCGCGCGCGGGCCGACCGCGCGGCGGCACAGGCCCGCATCCAGGAGCTGGAGGAGATGCTCACCGTCCGCTCCCAGGACTACGAACGGGCCCGTGCGGCCGAGACCCGTGCTCTCGAAGGCCTCCGCTTGGCACGCGTCGAGCGTGACAAGCTCCGGGGACAGGTGGCCCTGCAGGAAGCGGAGCGCGCGGTGCGCTCCGCCGCCGCGAACCTCCGCATGCCGCCGCCTCCCGCGACGCTTCCGTACGAGCAGCAGATCGGCAGCCTGGGCGACTGGGGGCTCACGCCCTACTGCGAGGTGCCCTTCCCCTTCGACCCGTACACGGGCCACCTCGTCACCGGCGTACCGGACCACCTGCACACAGTGCCCCCGACCGGACTCGACGCGCCGGGCCAGCCCGAGGCACCGGCACTACGGGGGCCAGCTGATTTCACAGGGCCGTGGAGCACCCAGTGGCCGGCTTCGACAACGCCCGTGTACCAGCCGGAGGCGGCGATCACGTCCCATCGCCAAGACGTCCGGCCGGTGGAATCCGGCTGGACAACACTGTCAGACCGCCCGGCTGGTCAGAGCCTGACACCGCTTCCGAACGCCATCGCTCGCTCCGTGCCGCCTCCGAGGCCCCCTCTGCCGCCGGCCCCTGCGGAAAAGCCGGGCCTCCTCCGGATCATGTTCGGGCCGGGCACCGGCCGACACGCACGGCGCCGCTGATGGCCACGCGGCAGAGCAGTATCGAGTAGGTCCGGGTCCCGCCGATATTGCTCCAGATTGACGTTGCTGGAGGTCGACGCCGGTTCCGCGGACGGCCACCTCTCCGCGGGGGGGTGAAGGCGCTGGAGGGGCAGGGGTTCACCGAGCGGAGCCCGTTCGGGCCGACCGGGCGCTGCTGAACGAGGTGCACTTCCTGGACCCGGCGGCGATGGTGTCGGCGCTGAAGGTCCCTGCCATCTCGGTCACCCGGCGGGCACTCCGCGCCTGCGCGGTGTCGCCGCGAAGAAGGCGACCCTGTCCGCGACCAGGGCGCTGGTTCGCCTCCCAGACCGGGCGGGTCCACGCGGCTCTGGGTGACGAGCGAAGTGCCGATCGGCATCATGGTGCCGCCGACGAACTGGTCGCGGCCGGCCTGGGTAGCACCAGGCGCCCGACACCTTCCGGCCGGTGCGCGGCATGCAGCGTGGCCGCACCGCCGGAGAAGGACGCCGCGATCACCGACGCGGGCCGGTCCAGACCACTCCCGGCGCGCACGTGATCGCAGGCGGCCCGGATGTCGTCGGCGACCCCGGCGATCGTGATGTCCCGCAGCCGGCCGCCGCTGACGCCGTGGGCCCGCAGGTCGAACCGCAGACAGCGCACCCCGGCCCCGGCAAGAGCAGCCGCGATCCGGGAAAAGAAACCGCCCTCGTTCCGGGTGCCCCCGGCACCGTGCACCCGCACCGCCAGACCGCCCGCGAGCCCCTCCGGAACCGTCACCGTGCCCGCCAGGGCCGTGCCGTCGAACGGCCGGAACGCCGTCTCCAGTGGACAAGGGTCGGTTCCTCTCCTGCCCGTGCCTGCAGGGTGCCGTCGGTGAGCGGCAGCCGGGAGTGCATCAGGCGGTCGGCGAACCAGCAGGCCGAGTACGGCGGCCGCGCTGGCGTAGCGCCAGGTGTTCGCGCTGAGCTGCCGGTCGTAGGCATGGGTGGCGCCATACGTCCCACAGACCGCCGTCAGATGATGGCTGTACGGGCTGTGCTCGGTGTAGCCCTCGACCAGCTCGGTCTTCGCCAGCAGGCTGCCGGTCAGCGCCTTCGCCGACTCCCATTCCTGGCCCGGATCCACATACGCACAGTTCAACGACCGTAAAGCCCTCCCACTCCGGCGCGCTCAGCGGGCCAAGGTCCTGAGTGGAAGTTCGCCCAACGGGTGGCTACGTGATCCCAGCCCACACCAGAAGATCTCGCGCGGGGCAGGGTAGGGTCACGCCGCCGCACCCCTGCCGGACACCGTCCGCCTACCGCAGTTCGTCGTCCTCCAGGTACGCGCACCCCTCGGTCCGTCCTGTCAGTGCTCCGAGGGCGGCCGCGATGAGAATCGAGGGCTCCTGCCGGCCGTCGGCTATCACTTGATCCGGTGCCCACCACCGGACGTCCAGAACCTCGTCCTCCTGCCGTCGGATACCGCGGAACTGGTCGGCAGGGACGTTCATAGCGAACACGAAGTGCAGCGAGTCCCGCGTGCGCTGCAGTGGCCCGAACCAGGTGCCCGGGCGTGCGTGCCGGACTACCAGGAGCCGTCCGGCCTCGCCGTGAAGTCCGGTTTCCTCGCGGACCTCCCGTATCGCTGCCTCTCTGAGCGTCTCCCCTTCCTCCACCTTGCCCCCGGGCAGGGTCCACAGCCCCGAGCGGGCGTGGTGCACCAGGAGCACGTGCCCGTCCTGCCGCCGGATCAGCCCCCAAGCACCCGCGCCGAAGCGCATCCGGCCGTCCACCATGCTCACCGGGCGCCGTGGTTCTGCTCAAGGCACAGGCACCGCTCTGTGCGGCCCGCCCGCGACACGGCTGCCTTCTTCTCCACCGCCGCCCCTTCCCTCTTACTCGCAGCAGCGGAACCCAACCCAGGAAGATGCTACCGGCGGCGCCGTACTGCAGGACGTTGTTGGGGCCGGCTGCGGAGACCGGCTCAAACATGGTCTCGAACATGGTGGAGACGCCCAGCAGCCTCCCGCCCCTGGCCGGCGTAGACGGTCCGTTCCAGTGCCGCCAGGAGGTGGACGACGGAGCCGTGCTCGATCTCCACGGCCCGGGACGTGCCCGTGGAACCGGAGGTGAAGAGGGCGTAGGCCACGTCGCGCGGCCGGACGCCGTCCCGTTGGACGCCGTCCCGTTGCCGGGCAGCCCGGCAGCATCCCCGGCACCGGCCCCCTTGCCCCGGGCCTCGCCGAGCACCGGGAACTCCGCCACGACCGCTGGAGGGAGTGATCGCGCCTTGGTTGGCTCCCCCACCGACCGCGCTGCTCTGTGTATCTCGTACATATTTGGCGGCATACCTCTTGGAGGCGTTGGGCTGGTTCCGCCCTGAGACGACAGCGAAGCCCCGGCGTTGGGGCCGGGGCTTCGACTGCGTCGGGTCAGTCGGCGGCTTCCTTGCAGGCGGTGTCGGTCCTGCCCGGGCCGACCTGGTCGACCTTGCTCATCACGGTCTCGCACAGCAGCTTGCTGGCGGTCGGGAGCCCCGTTGCACCGAGTCCGCAGGCGATCTCCGCGCCGATGGTGCTGCGGGCAGGGTTGCCGCCTGCCAGGTAGTTGGCACAGTCCGGGCCGCCGGCGTGGGCGGCGGGCGCTGCGATGACAGCGCCTCCGGCGACCAGGGCGAGGGTGCCCAGGGCTGCGGCGAGACGGGTGCGGATGCTTCCGGTCATGGAGTGTCCTCACTGGGATGATGTGGGGGCAAGAGGCCGAAGCGGGTAACCGGATTATCTGCGTCCGGTCGCTTCGGACTGGAAAACGGACTGAAGGACAGTCGGTCACGGCCCCACGGAGTGGGAAGACAACCGTCCTTGCTTCGGATAGCGGACTGCAGCGGTTCGGGCTGTGCGATGGGTTCGAGGGAGGGGCAAGCTGATGGGTTCGAGCGGGCGCAGAAGTACGTCCTGGCCGGAGCGGGCTGTGCCACTCCAGCCACGCCGAGGCGTACTCCACTGACCACCGCGCGCCCTCCCGCATCGCGGTGGGGACCACTGTTCAACGGACCCTTGCGGAGGCTGTCCGCCGAACGCGCAGTGGGTCATGGCCCACGGTTCGACTCGGCACCACGCCACGCGGCCGGCCGAACCTCCCCGTGGCACTCGCCCCGCCTCGCCCCTTCCGCATCGCCGCCCTGATGGCGCGGGACGGGCGCGCATCACACGCCCGTCCCGGCGCCGTTCGCCGGCCTGATGACGACCATGTTCACCTCGCCGGAAGAAGGGCGGGAGCCGGAGCTGCACTGCACGGGCCCCTGCGGCGGCCGGTGTTCGCCCGTCGCGCGCTCAGGGTCCCTGCAGCCGACACCGCAGGGACTCCACGCCGTGTTCCGGGCGGCGATTATGAGGTGGAGGGGGGCAATACGAACTTCACCGACCGGAAGGTGACGGAATCCGGCTCCTGGTCGCTGACCGGCTTGAGGACAAGCTTGGGCGTGCCCGTGCATTCGTCATCCGCGAAGATCTGGGCCCTGGCTCGGGTGCTGGAGTTCTGAGGTGCGAACGCATCCGCGTATTGGGACCCGGACTCGTTCTCGGAGACTTGCGGGATGAGGATGCATTCGTTCAAGGAGGGCCGTTCCGGCAGGCTCGCGCTCACCGCCTCCTCGGTGGTGGTGTCGGTGTACTTGTAGTTGAGTCCGAGCTCTTCCTGCGCGTGCGCGGACGTGGCGGATGAGAAGGCCAGGGCGAGGGCGCTCGCGAGAACGAGCAGCGAGGGGGCAGACGCACGGTGGTTCCCCGTCGACGGGCGGGTGCGGACTGGGGTGTCCCCATGATGCTGGCGCCCGGACGGGAAATACGCCGATAAGGCCGTTCGGGGGATCAATCCACCCGCCTGTGTGAACTTACGCGGGTCCAGCGCCCGCTTCCATGGCAGGACATTTCACCTCCAATTCGTACGGAGCCGACGAGCCCTAGCAACTGCCGCCGGACCCTGCGCCGGGTACCGGTGACGAGGGAGGAGCCGCCGGACATCTCCGGCTCGCTGATGACCGCCTTCGACCGCTCCCGCTCCCGCCCCCGCTCGAACCTCTCACGCAGCGCGAGGAAGTGGCCGAGACCTCGTCGGAGATCTCCACGGGCTTGAGCGCCCACTCTGGCCAGCGGTCACGTGCAGGACCGCGCCGGCCTCGCACCGGGGCACCGGATACTTGACCCCATCGGCGTCGATGATGTCGATGATGCGGTCCGCCCGCGCGTAGAACGTCAGCGTAGATGCCCTTCGACGACTTGTAGTCCAGCATCACCGTCTCGCCGTCAACGCGGCAGACGATGTAGAAGGACCCGGCATAGACATGCCGTTCGCTCAGGCAAATCAAGGTGGGACGATTCTGCCGTGGCTGGTGTGATCACGGCGTCGGAGACGTCCTGGAAAGTCCCGTTCACCGGGCTGAGCCCACAGATGTTCCGCAAACTGGTCACCACGGTGCGCGGAAAGGGCGCAGACGGATCTCGCCCCGGACGTCCCTGGCCGCTACCTCTGGAGGACCGAGTCCTACTGGTGGCCGCCTACTGGACGACATTGCGGGCGCCCGCATCGCGGGGCTGACGACGGTGTGAATCTCCCACGACCGACCGCCTACCAGCCCAGGTCCACGTCCTCAGCACACCACACGCACGCTCGCCAAGGCTGTCGAGATATTTTGGCACCATCCGTGTAGGAGCTGAATCCCCGTGACCCCGACCACCGGCTTCCACTCCTTCTCACTCGAACCCTTCCCCGAAATCAAGGAAGGCGCCTCGATCACCGACGCCATCCCCGGCGTCCTCAATGACCCAGGCATCGCCCTCGAACCGGACGACGTGCTGGTCATCACTTCCAAAGCGGTCTCGGTCTCCGAAGGGCGCCACGTCCACCTCGGAACCATCACTCCCAGCAAGGACGCCGTCGAGATGTCGGCCCGGACCGGAAAGCCGGCCGAGGTGGTCCAGCTCATCCTCGACGAGTCGACGGACTACTTCCTGGCGACCGAGCAGGGACCGATCAACCGCTCCTGCAAGGCACGGGTTGCCTCGTCGGCGGGGCGCGTGCCCATGCCGTCCGGGAGGCTCATCGCCTCCTTCGGGAAGCCGCGGGAGATCAGCCAGGATTGGGCCATCGTCGGCAACGGCAGTTCGGCGTACTCGAAGCGGAACGTGCGGGCGGTGGCGTTCTCGGCTTCGTACCCGCCAAGGCGGAGAAAGCTGTGCTCGTCGTGCGGCACAAGGGCTCTCGGGGGTCAGTGGCGGCGGGCGGCGCGGTGGGGCCGCGGGCGTCAGCGGCGAGTGCCGGCGGCCAGGCCCCGGTCCGGTGGGCAGACGTGGCGGGCAGGCTCGTGCGGCCTGATCCGGACAGTGCGGCGCGGCCGGCGTCGGCGAGGGTCACGGGTTGCCCGGCGTGCACGGGACGGGAGTTGTCCCGCTCCACGAGGCCGGCCCCTTCCAGGCGCTGAAGGTGGCTGTAGGCGACGCGGGCTCCGGAGGCGGTGACGACCGGCAACCGCTGGGTGAGCAGGTGTTCGTGCAGCCAGGACCCGGCCGAGGCCCTCGAGCACGCGGTCGAGGTCGTCGCGCAGGTTCGTACGGTGCGTGTTGGCGACCTGATCTCGTGCTTCCCGCGCGCGATCACGGACCTCGGCGAGGGCGGCGTCCTGGCGGCTGACGAGCTCCACCAGGGCGCCGACGAGGCCGCCGTGACGGTGCCCCCGCCGACCGCTCCTTGTGAAATGAGCACTCGCAGCAAGGGCGAAACCCCGTTTGCGGAGAGCGATCACCAGAGCAATCATGGCAGTGTGCGCTGAGCGCTGGGTGGTGCACCGGATTTCGCTCCGGCCGCCGCGAGAGTGGTAGGCGCCGCTGCTATCAGGGCAGGAGGATTCTGATGGAATATGCCGCTCCTACTGCCGGGCTCATAATCGCCGCAGTGCTGTTTCTTATCGGAATTCTTACCGTGAACGACCTTGCGGCACGTGATTTTAAGATCACCATCTCCGGCAAGGTGGGGCCGTTCCAGAGGGGGGTGCTGGTAGCCATAGCGGTCCTCTTCTTCGTGGCTTCTGTGGCGGGGTTTTATTGGCTTGCCAACAAACCCTCCGGTTCGGGTAACCCTCCATCTCCACCCAATCAGTCAGAGCCGGCACAGAAGATAACCCTGAAGCTGGTCACCGAGATGCCCGACGACGAGAACGTGGTGCAGCAGACTGACGAGATTACCGTCGGCACTGCGCATTTGACCCTTACCGTCAATCGCGACAATCCGGCGGTGAGCAATGTTCTTCAGTTTGATGATATGCCTCAGGATTCCGAATACAGTGTCGAGATCACCTACGCCAAACAAGACGGCTCCACTGAAAAGTTTTCAGGGAATGGAACCATATATGTCGCCGATGGTCTCACATACCAAGTCTTTCTCCGGGGCGATCCGCCGCAGGCCGTGCTGGAAAGATCAGTTTAGGTTGATTTCTTAAGTGCATGCGGCAGACGTGTCAGGTCAGAGCAACCAAAAAACAGTTTTGGCCGCCTGTGAACGAGCCCGGATTCAATGTGGTGGTCAGGCCGGGCGCGGAGGAGATCACGCCGCGGATGACGATGTTCAGTCCGAACCGACCCAGGACGGGGCGCCTACCGCGGGCTCGGCGACGAGCATCATCGGCCCGTCCACCCCGGTCGTGTAAGGCGCCGATGACAGCTTGCCGGCGTAGGCGTCGAGGTCGCCTTTGCGGGGCGGTTGGGGGCGAACCCGCCGTCGCTGATGAGCCGTGAACACCTGCCGTGTTCAGGGTGGTCAGGCTCCCGAAGACGGCCAGGTGCCGATCCTGAGCGGTGTTCCAGTGCGGCAGACAACTGGCGGCAGGCCTGCCGCCGGTGCCACCAACACCGTCATCTGCCGGCACGCCGAATACCTCGGCCTCGACTCTGAGGCAGCCGTCACCTGGGCCATGCCGCACGGTCGAAACACTGCCTCTTCACCAGTCGAACAGCTCGACGACCAGGTCCCGGCCGGCGAACGCGCGAGCGCTGTCGGCCGGCCCGTACGTCGCGGCTTGCTCGACGGCGCCCGCGACGACGGCGCGCAGGGCCGCTGAATCGGCCGGCTCCCTCGCGCCTGGAGCAGCTACTGTCCTTCGACCGGCTGCACAAGCTGCCCGGCCTGAACCTGCGCAAACTCAACCACCTCTCCATGGCGCACGCGGTCGAGGGTCGTGTGCCCTGCTGCCAGCCGTCCGTCACCGGGTCCGCGCGGCGCACTCCCGACGCGCTGAAGGTCACCGGGTCTCAGCGCAAGCAGATCCTGTGGGACGCCGGAGCGGAGATGGTCCCGCGAGCGGTCCGGGAGCGGCAGAAACAGCCGTTCACCTTCCCGGTCGGCGCCTTTATGGCATCGGGCGCCACGCTCTGGGACTTCGCCACCGGCGTCCTGGCCGGGCCCCGGCTCTGCGCCTCCGGATTTCTCAGCGCAGCCGCCGCACGGAATGTCCTGACGGAACATGCGGCAGGCCGGGACCACGCCCGCCTGCTGTGGGGCCTGATGATGCTGGAACTATCCTTCCCCTGAACTCCCCCCCGTCCCTATCCCCTGACCTCTCCCTGGCCTTTCCCCGGCAGAAGGACACCGCTCGTGCGCAGCATCCACGTCGTCACTCACCCGGAGGCGAGCCACCACGTCGAGGGACTGGTCGGGGGGTGGCACGATGCGCACCTCACGCCCGCAGGTCTGCGCGAGGCGGCCCTGATCGCCCGGGCGCTGCGGACCGAGATCCCCGAGGACGCCGAGGTCGAGCTGATCTCCTCGGACCTGCTGCGGACCCGGCGCACGGCCGAGGAGATCGCCGGGACCTTCGGCGTGGAACCGGTCCTGGACCGCAGGCTCCGGGAGAAGTCCTACGGAGAGGCGGAGGGAAAGCCCCAGGGGTGGCTGGACAGGCGATTCGTCGCGCCGCCCGCCGTCGGGGACCGGATGGGGCACGACGAGGGGGTCGCGGGCGCCGAGACGAAGGCGGAGTTCGCCGGGCGCGTCTACGCGGCCATGGACGACATCCTGCAACGCCCCTGTGCACACCAGATCATCGTGACCCACGGTTTCGCCCTGACCTTCGTCGTGGCGGCCTGGATCAGGATGCCGATCGAGTCGCTCGGCTACATCAATCTCCGGGCGCCCTCAGGCAGCATCACCCACCTGAGCGAGGACGACTTCTTCCACAACCGCCGGCTCGACCGGCTCGGCGATACCCGCCATCTCGACGGCTGATCCCGGATCCTCCGCCCCGCCGTGCCCGGCCGCGCGATCCGCCGGCCTGGCACGCGGCATCCCCGACCAGCGGGAGCGCCGATGAGGGAACTCCTGGACAAGATCGAGACCCGGCAGCACCTCGTCCGCGAGACGATAGAACAAGTGCGTGACCAGATCACCGCGCTCACCGGCCAACTCACCGCTGCCGAGCGTACGTTGAACCGTCTGGAGACCACCCGGGAGACCATCCTGGAACCGGCCGCCGAGGACGGCACCCCGCCACCCGAGCCGCTGCCCGCCGGATACCGCGAGATCCTGGCTCACCAGACGCCAACTCAAGCTGAAATTCGGCGAACGCTCGCGGAACACCCACTCAGGAGGGTGGCATTTCCTGACGGCTCCGTCAGGAGTCACATCGTCGGGCTGTGATCTGTCGGCAGGCCGTGTCCCAGACCTCCTCGAACTGGTCGGAGGTCAGCCCCTCGGGCTCGTGGCCTTCCCATTGCGAGACGGGCAGTTCAGCTGTGATCCCGAAGTTGGCGTCGTACGCCTCGAGGCGACCCGCGTCGCGGGCTCGAAGCAGAGCCAGAGATCCTCCTCGTCCCGATAACAGCGCATCCATGTCTTCACCCGCCAATGATGACCACCCCCCTCCACTTGCTCATTGGGTCGATGTCAGAGGCGTGTTGGAGGATCACGCCATGCTGTTTGCCATTGATGAGGTGGGGCGTGTGGTGACGAGGCCTCCGAAGGCGGTGACAGGCCGGGTGCCGGTCAACCCGCGGAACTGGGTGGCTGCCCAGCGTCCCCAGGGCGGTTAGCAGGCCTGCTGCGCGCGGCTCGGGAACGGGGTGGGCGTTCGGCCGTACCCGGTGCCCGGCCCGGGGCGGTGGTGTGTCGGCAGAGTGGCTCCGGCTCTGCCGCGTTCTGCACGGGCAGAGCCTCAGAGGTTCAATCGGCTGGACGCTATTTTTTCGCATTAAGCTGGACGTATGAGTGCCCGAGCGACCACACGCCCCGGCGGGCGCAGCGCCCGCGTCCAGCAGTCCGTGCATCAGGCCGTCCGTGATCTGGAGGCGGAGGTGGGGCGGGACGCGCTGACCGTGCCGCTGATCGCCGCCCGCGCGGGGGTGACACCGTCCACCGTCTACCGGCGCTGGGGGGATCTGCGGGAACTGCTGTCCGATGTCGCCGTCGAGCGGCTGCGTCCCGACGGTCCGCCGGCCGACCACGGCAGCCTGCGGGCGGACCTGGAGGCGTGGGCGGTGCAGTTCGCGGAGGAGATGGCCTCGACGGCGGGGCGCACGTACGTCCGCGACGCCCTGCTGGGCGACCCTGAGCAGGGCAATGCGGTTCGCTGCTCCGATTACGCCGCCGAGCAGTTGAAGGCCATCGGGGTGCGCGCGGCCGGACGCGGGGAGGGCGTGCCCGACGTGGAGACCCTGCTGGACGTCCTCGTCGCCCCCCTCATGTACCGCATTCTGTTCCGCCCCTCGGATCTGTCGGAGGCCTACACCGACGGGCTCGTGGCGTCGGCGCTCGGCCGGGGCGCCGCTCCCTCCGGCAGCTAAAAGCCCCTAAAAGCTAAGGGTTTGCGTTTTGGGGTGCGTGAGGCCTAATCTGCCTAACGCAAAGCGTTTGCTTTAGGCATGAGAGGTGCTCCGTGCTCAGCGTCCTGGCCCCGCCGTCCCCTTCCCGTCGCCTGCCCGTTCCGGGCCGCCGCAGTGCCTTCTCCCTCCACGCCTCCCTCCTGGTCGCCCTGCCGGCCGCCTCCAGCGCGCCGACCCCCCTGTACGCCCTCTACCAGGCCGAATGGCGCTTCTCGGCGCTGACCGTCACCGTCGTGTTCAGCGCCTACGCACTCGCCCCTGCTCGGCGCCCTGCTGACGGCAGGCACTCTCTCGGACCACTCCGGCCGGCGCCCCGTCCTGATCGGTGCGCTGCTCGCGGAGGCCACCGCGATGGCCGTCTTCGCCACCGCCCAGGGCGTCGCGGCGCTGATCGCCGCCCGGATCCTGCAAGGCCTGGCCACCGGCGTCGCCACCAGCGTCGCCGGAGCCGCCCTGCTCGGCTTCGAGGCCCCGGCCGCCCAGGACGGGCGACGCTCGCCAACGGCATCACCCCCGTGGCCGGCATGGCGGTCGGCGTCCTGGCCTCCACCGCCCTCGCGCAGTACGCCCCCGCTCCCACCCGCACCGTCCACGTCCTGTTGCTCCTGCTGCTCCTGCTGCTCCTGCTGTTCACCGCGCAGGCGGCCGCGGTGCTGCTCACCACCGAGACCGCACACCCTCACTCCGGCGCGTGGCGCTCCCTGCGTCCCGGCATCGCCGTCGCCCCCGCCTCCCGCCCGGCCATGAGACTATTCGCCCCCGGCGTCGTCGCCGTCTGGGCGCTGGTCGGCTTCCACTCCTCCCTCGTTCCCTCACTCGCCCGGCTCATCGCCCACACCCGTCCCGCGCCACCGGCGGCCTGGTCTTCTTCACCCTGACGGCCGCAGCCGGCCTCGCCGTCCTGGCCACGCGGCCCCTGTCCGTCCGCACAGCGAGCTCCGTCGGCGCCGCGGTCCTGATCCCAGGGGCCCTGTTGACCCTGAGCGCGCCCCACCTGCACAGCCTGCCCGCCCTGTTCGCCGGCACCGCCCTCGCGGGCACCGGCTTCGGCGCCGTCGCCCAGGGCGCCCTGCGCCTGCTGCCGGCCCCGGCCGCCCCGGACGAACGCGCCGGCACCCTCGCCGCCCACTACGTCCTCAGCTACCTGGCCATGAGCATCCCCACCGTCCTCGCCGGCCTCCTGACCAACCTCTACGGCCTGCAAACCGCCGTCTTCCTCTACGCCGCGACGGTCATCCTGCTGACCCTGACCGGCCTCGTCCCCTCCGTGCGGCAGCCGGCCACCGGCCGACCGGATCCTGCCGTCCCGCACCGCACCGCCCCATCCGAAAGGACCCACCGATGAGCACCACCACGCCCCGTCAGGCCACTTCGCCCGCACGCACGGGATGGAGCCTCGGCGACATCGCCGTACGCCGTGTCGACGAGATCGAACTGCCGCGCCGGACCGGACCCTGGCTGCTGCCGGACGCCACCAAAGAGGTGCTGGACGAGGCGCCGTGGCTGCGCCCCGACTTCGCCGATGCCGATGTCCCCCGTCTGGCGAGCCACAGCTTCGCGGTGGAGACGGGCGGGCTGCGGATCGTCGTGGACACCGGCATCGGCAACGCCAAGCCGCGCGCCAACCCGGCCTGGAACGGACTCGACACCGGCTTCCTGCAGCGCCTGGCGGCGGCCGGTTTCCCGCCCGAGTCCGTGGACCTGGTGATCACCACGCACCTGCACACCGACCACGTCGGCTGGAACACCCGCCTCTCAGGTGACGACTGGGTTCCCACCTTCCCCAACGCCCGCTACCTCACCAGCCGCACCGAATGGGACCACTGGGCCGCCACGGACCTGGACGAGGCCCGACGCCAGATGTTCCGCGACTCCGTCACCCCCGTACACGACGCCGGACAGTACGACCTCGTGGACGTGCCCGAGCAGGGGCACGAGGTCGCCCCGGGCGTCCTGCTCATCCCTGCCCCGGGCCACACCCCGGGACAGGTCGCCGTCGAACTGCGCGGCAGCGACCGCCACGCGCTGATCACCGGCGACAGCATCCACCACCCCGTGCAGCTCTCCCACCCCCACGTGCACAGCTGCGTCGACATCGACCCCGCCCAGGCCATCCGCACCCGCGCCCGGCTGCTCGACACCCTGGCGGACACCGACGCGCTGCTCCTGGGCACCCACTTCCCGCAGCCCACGGCCGGCACCGTCCGCCGGGAGAACGGCCGATACCGGCTGCTCGCCGAGCACGCCGCCGAGATCCCGGCCACCGCGGCCTGACCGTGCAACCGGCCGCACCGGCACAGGCCGCCGCGGCGTCCTCAGCCGCCCCACGCGAAACCTCCGCCTTCAGAGTGTCGGCCACACCGCCGCCCCAACCCCCACCGACAGGAAGAACATCCATGTCCGCCGTCGAACTCACACCGCCCGAGGCCGCCCGCTGGGCCGCCCGCGCCGGACTCGACCTGCCCGCCGAGCGTCACGCCGCGGTCGCCGCGGTCGCCAACCACATCCACAGCGTCGTCTCGGTCCTGCGTGAGCTGGACTTCGCAGACGTCCCGCCCGCCGCCGCCTACCACCCCGTACAGGAGAAGCACGATGCAGCCGTATGAGCTGTCCCTCGCCGCCGCCGCGGACGCGATACGGGACCGGCGGCTGTCCCCCGTCGAACTGGTCGACTCGGTCCTCGACCGGATCGAGAAGGCGGAGCCGCACCTCGGCGCCTACGTCACGGTCGCCGCGGAGCAGGCGCGCCGGACCGCACGCGAAGCCGAACACGAAGCGGCGCACGGCCGCTACCGGGGACCACTGCACGGCATCCCGATGGGACTCAAGGACCTCATCGATGTCGACGGGATGGCCACCACGGCCAGCTCCCGGGTCCGTGCCGGCCACCGCGCCACGGCGGACAGCACCGTCGCCGCGCGTCTGAGCGCAGCCGGCGCGATTCTGCTCGGCAAGACCCACACCCACGAATTCGCGTTCGGCCTGACCACCCCTCAGACCCGCAACGCCTGGGACACCGGCCGGATCGCCGGCGGCTCCAGCGGCGGCTCCGCGGTCGCCGTGGCGTCGGGCACCGCGACCTTCGCCCTGGGCACCGACACCGGCGGGTCGATCCGGGTGCCCGCCGCGCTCAACGGCGTCGTCGGCCTCAAGCCGACCTACGGTCTCGTCCCCCGTCACGGCGTCACCTCCCTGTCCTGGTCACTGGACCACGTCGGCCCGATCACCCGCACCGTCGAGGACGCGGCCCTGGTCCTGACCGCGCTGGCCGGACACGATCCGCGCGACCCCGCCTCACTCGCTCTGCCCGCCGTGGACTACCGGCCCGGTGCCGGCACCGACCTGACAGGGCTGCGCATCGGTCTGCCGCGCACCTACTACTTCGACCACGTCCACCCGCAGGTGGAAACCGCCGTCCGGCACGCCATCGGGCAACTGGAAGCCCTGGGCGCCCGGCTCGTCGAGGTCGACATCCCGATGACCCGCTACGTCCAGGCCACCCAGTGGGGCCTGATGGTGCCGGAGGCCGGCGCCTACCACGAGGGCAGCCTGCGCACGGTCCCCGGCCTGTACGAGGAGGACGTCCGCATCCTCCTGGAGGCAAGTGAGTTGATGAGCGCCGGCGACTACGTGCGCGCTCAGCGCTCCCGCACGCTCATGCGCGCCGAGTGGGCACGGATGCTGGAGGACGTCGACGTGATCGTCGCCCCGAGCGTCCCGATGCCGGCAGTCGGGGCCGGCCAGGAGACGGTGACCTGGCCCGACGGCACGGTCGAGAGCGTCTCCGACGCCTACGTCCGCCTGAGCTCCCCCGCCAACATCACCGGAGTCCCCGCCCTGACCGTTCCGGTCGGCCACGACGCGGCGGGCATGCCCATCGGCATGCAACTGCTGGGCCGCCCCCTCGGTGAGCCCACGCTCCTGCGGGTCGGCCACGCCTACGAGCAGACACAGCCCGCCCGGGCCCTCGCCACGGCGGCCTGATCTCACGCAGGAGCGGACCACACCCTGCCCGTACATCGGCGCCCCCGACTCCTGGGACCCCTACAAACGGAGGAGGGTGTAGCTCTTACTGACTGACGAGCCACACCCGCTCTCCGGCCCTGGTGTGCCGAGCTGCCTGAGCGAGATCATGGATGATCGAGCGATGTTGGTTCGTGTGGAAAAGGCGCAGGCGGGCTCGCTGCCGCAGATGGCAGTACGGGTTCACTCGGCGATCGGGACCGCGGTGGTGATCCGAGGCTGACATCGCAGTCCTCGAGGTAGAGGGCTCGCTGATCATGTTCGGCCTCGCCGCACCGCTTCCGGAAGGCATCGTCGCCACATGCGTGGAGATCCGCGTCGCAGCGGCCGGCGTTTCTCTCTATCCGTTCCAGCTCTGAGAGGACGTTTCCTGCTCGCTCGCACAGCCTGCAAAAGCCAGGTCTCCCTCGCCGAGGAGCTGGTCAGCACCCTGTGCCGGGACCAAATGGTCCCGGCACCGTCGCGTCCAGGTGCCCCGCATCGGCCAAGGCCCTGAACGTCCCGACGCTGGCCATGCGAAGGCCCGGCCAGTCCCTCAACACCCAGCTCGGCTCCTTCACACACTGACGGCAGGCCGCCGGCGCGGGCCGGTATGGGCGGGAGCCGGATCGCTCCGGACAGGCAGTGGGAAATCCCGAAGCCGTCGGGGCCGACTGCATGAGGCCGTCCTGCACCGCCTCCACGAGCCGACCTGGCCAACGTGACCCGAGTGGTTCTCTGTTCAGCCCACGCCCGGGCCGGGGCGAACTCACACCCTGTCGGACGCGGCCGGACTGCCCCTGGTCGCCGGTGCCTCCGCCCGCCCAGCGGCGCTGACCCGTCTCAGCGGAACGCGGCGATATTGCGGGCGACCCAGTCGGCGAACGGGCGCGGGGCGCGGCCGAGGACCTGCTGGACGTCCGGGCTGACGCGCAGCTCGGCCGGGCTCGGGGAACCGAGGATGTCCAGGGTGTCCTCTGCGAGCTCGGCCGGCATGCTCTGACTCATGGCCGCCTTGGCCTCGTCGCGGGTGAGGTCGTCAAACCGTACGGGCGAGCCCAGCGCGGCGGCGATGGCCTCCGCCTGCCGGCGCGGCGTGATGACCTCCGGGCCGGTCAGTTCGTACACGCCGCCGGTGTGCCGGTCATCCAGCAGGCAGGCCGCCGCGACCTCGGCGATGTCCGCCGGGTCGACGACCGGCACCCCGACATCACCGAAGGGCGCGGCGACAACCTGCCGCGCACGGACGGACTCGGCCCACCACAGGGCGTTGGAGGCGAAACCGCCCGGCCTCAGGACGGCCCACTCCAGGCCGGACTCCCGCAGAACGTCCTCCACCCCGCGCAGGGCGATCCGCGTCGGGCCGAAAGGCCTGGTCGCCACGCCCTGCGAGGAAAGCAGGACGACCCGGCGGACCCCGCAGGCCGCGGCTTCACCGATGATGGAGGCCGGGCCGGCCCCGGCGGCGTGCAGGTCGCCGGGCAGCAGCAGGAACAACGCCTTCGCCCCGGCCAGCACGGGCTCGAGGACGGCCGGCTCGGCCAGGTCGGCCGCCAGGTGGCGGACGCCGTCCGGCACCGCCGCCGCGTGCCGTGACACCGCCGTCACCTGCCGGCCCGCCTCGGCCAGTGCCTGCGTCAACGGCCGGCCCACGTTCCCGGTCGCCCCGGTCACCACGATCATGATCAGCTCCTTGTCCCATGTCCTTTGTGGCCTTCACGCTAGGAGCCGGGCTAACTTTTAGTAAGGACATACCTCGACGTAAGCTCATCACATGGCGGAACGCGCGCAGCTCACACAGGCCGAGACGGAGAAGGGGTATGAGGTGTTTCACACCGACTGCCCCGCGCGCGATGTGGTCGACCACGTGACCAGCAAGTGGGGCGTCTGGGTGCTGATCTCCTTGCGGAGCAACAACCTCCGGTTCTATGAGCTGCGCGAGAGCATCCAGGGCATCAGCGAGAAGATGCTCGCCCAGACCCTGCGCGCGCTGGTCCAGGACGGCCTGGTCTGGCGGGAGGTCGAGCCGACGACGCCGCCCCAGGTCACCTACGGGCTGACCGAGTTCGGCCGGGACGTCGGCGAGCCGCTGACTGAGCTGTTCGACCGGATCACAAGGCGACTGTCGCCACGCAACACGTGATGTGCGACATCCCGCGAGTTCTCCTGAGCCCCCCGCAGAGTCCTTGCGTTGCGGCCAGGGTGTCCAGTCTCCTTGAGGTGTTCCCTCGCGCTCGTCTTCGGCATCGGCATCCGCGGGAAGACGGTCATCCGCTACACGCCTCGGCGCGACCGATTCTTGAGCGGCGTTGAGCGCCACCAGGAGCACGGCGCACGATGAGATCGGCAGGAGAGAAAAGGCACTGGCCTCTAATCGTGGACCAGGCCACCATCACTCCGTGAAACGATTGAAGATCGTCGCGGGCGACGCGACCAACCCTCAGCAGCACTGACACCAAGGACCCAAAAGGGCTCTCGAAGCGCCGGCACGCGCACCGGGGGGCGCGACCGGCACCCGGCAGACGACCCTCGGGTTCAGCCCCAGCCCGATCGCACCCGGGCGGCCACCCGGGCGGCGACCTGGGCGGCGACCTGGGCGGCGGTCCGCCTCTACACCGCGTGCGGGAGCCGCTGACGCGGCTCCGACGCGCTTGCGTGATCCCCGCGTGCAGGCCCGCGCTTTCACGCGCCCCAGGCAGGTCACACTCAATGCCGCCCCCTCGACGGCGGCAGTCGAGCGACGCGATACGGAAGGGGGCGAGTCATTTACCAACCACCCCTGCTTTTCTTGCAGTTGAATGGAATACTGCCGGGCATGTTTTTCACATCCGCCCGAAGAAGCCGGGCTTCCACGCCCGCCTCAAGAGCCACGGGGAACGTGTTACGCCGCGCGGGTGCACTGCTCGCCGCCGGGCTGCTCGCACTCGCCATGCTGATTGCGGGCGGCGGCCCTGCGGCCGCCGCACCGCCGGACACCCACCGGATGGCCACCTGGAACATGCAGGCCGGCTCCACCCGCTGGGACGGGGTGCGCACCCTGGCCCGCACCTTCGACGTGGTGGCCCTCCAAGAGGTGCCCAGCAGACCGCCGGCCGGGGCCCTCCAGGACGGACAGACGGGCAACGTCACCTCGTACCTGTGGCCCATAGGCGGCGGCGCATACCGCTATCTGTACATCCTGCGCCAGCAGTCACGGAACCTGGGCATCGTCACCTCCTGGGTGCCCGGCCGGGTGCAGGAGATCGGGAGCGTCTACCGCTCCGCGCTGGCCGTGACGAACACGGGCGACAACATCATGTTCGCCTCCGTGCACGCCGCCTCCAACGGCGGCAGGCCCAACGACGCCGCCTACCTCGTACGCCGCGTCTCCGACACCGCTTTCCAGCAGAACGTCGGCAACTGGGCGGTGCTGGGCGACTACAACCGCGCCCCGGGCGACCTCCAGTCCGACCGGTACATGCCGGGCAACGGCCTGATCTACAACGGCGGCCAGGCCACCCAGCAGAACGGCAGCGAACTGGACTACATGGTCTCCAACGTCGACACCGACAACTGGCAGGCGACGGTCAACCCCAACTACGGCAGCGACCACTGGCCCGTCGGCTTCAGCGCCCTGCAGGCCGCGGCCGGGCCGCGGCAGTTCACCGTCCACGCCGACAACAGCGACCGCCTGCTCGACGTCTACCGCGGCAACACCGCCAACGGCACCCACGTGATCACCTACCACGCCAACGGCGCCGCCAACCAGCGCTGGACGCTCCGCCCGGTCGGCCGCAACGGTGACTCCGGACAGCCGCTGTACAAACTGGTGAGCGCCGGCAGCGGCAAATGCCTCGACGTCAACCGCGGTCAGGCCAGCGGCGACGGCGACTGGCTGAACGTCTGGGACTGCCACAACCGGGACGGCGCCCCGCTGCCGGGCGGCTACGCGCGCGACACCCAGAACTTCACACTCGAACACCCCGAGCCGCGCTTCCCGAACCTCACCGTGCTGCGCGACAACGGCACCCACCGCTTCGCCAACATCCGCGGCAACGGCACCGGCGACGGCACCTGGGTCATCCAGTGGCCCTACCAGACCAACCCCAACGGCACCCCGGCCGTCAACGAGACCTTCTACCTCCACCCGCAGTTCTGACGCAAGGAGCGGGGCAGGACGGTGTTTCGCGACACGAGCACAACAGAAGGGGACGTCGACGCGACGCGGCAGGTCATCGATGCCCAGGACGGGCCGGTCGTCCTGGTGGGACACTCCTACGGCGGCGCCGTGATCTCCGAGGCGGGAAACCGTCCCAAGGTCTCGGCGCTGGTCTCCATCGCCGCATTCGCGCCCGACAAGGGCGAGTCAGTGAACACGCTCATCGCCGACCCCACGCCCGGCGCACCGGTCCCGCCCGTCCTGCCGCCCAAGGACGGCTTCCTGCTCCTCGACCGCAAGAGGTTCGCCGGCTCCTTCGCCGGCGACCTGCCCGCCGAGCAGGCGGCCTTCCTGGCCGACTCCCAGATCCCGTGGGGCGGGGGGGGGGGCCCAGGGGCCCGCCCCCCCCCCCCCCCCGCGGGGGGGGGGCCCCCCCCCCCCCGCGCCCCCCCCCCCCCCGCCTGGCGGGCGAAACCAAGCTGGTACCTGGTAGCGACCCACGACCGCATGATCCCACCGCCGGCGCAGCGCGCGATGGCGGAGCGTGCGGGCTCTCAAGTCGTCGAGGTCGCCGGCAGCCACGCGATCTCCGTGTCGCAGCCGGACGAGGTGGCCGCCTTGATCAGGCAGACCGCCGAGCGCTGACCGCCCACGGCCGGGCTCCGGCCCGCGGACACGTCCCTTGCTTTCGGCGGCCGGCCGGGATCCGGGTCATCCCGCTGCCGACCGGCCGCACGGGCTGATGCCACCCGCAGGCCCGGCACGGGGGCCGCAGGTCACAGGTCGGCAGTAGGTAAGGCGCAGAGGGGGCAGCGGTCGGCGAGCCGCCGACCGCTGCCCTGGGCCCGGCATGCCACGGAGATCCGGCCGGCCAGGGCGGCGAACGGCATGTCGAGAGGGGCGTAGAGGACGCCGGCCTCGGGGCGGCGTTGTCGGCCAGGGCCTCCACCATGAGGGTGGCGGATTCGCTGACGGTGACGCCCGCCCGCTGCATGCGCCGTCGTCCGGCCTCCGGCTCGGCCTGGCCGAGGGCGCCGGAGGCGTCCACGGCGACGTACACGTCGCCCCCGGCGGCCGTCGCGGAGAGCGCGGGAACGCCTGGGTTGTCACCCCCTCCAAACGGTGCGCTCGCGGACCGGAGCCGGTGCGCTGCGGGTCAAGTCCGTTACCGCTCGCCCGCCTAACGTCCCCTCTGGCATCCGACGGGCCGGAACAGTGGCCCCGATCCGCTCGGCCGCCCCATTCCGCCGCCCGCTCCGGGCGGCGTCCCGATCCCGTGACAGGAGGCTGTCGAGGTGTCTGCAATGCCGGTCGGCGGGCTGGTCCCCCGCGCCGTCGAGAACGCCGCTGACGTCGTCGTCCGCAACGCGAAGATCCATACCGGGGACGCCCGTCGCGCCCGGGCGGGTGCCCTCGCCATCCGCGGCGGCTTGATCGCGGCCGTGGGGGACGACGCGGACGTCGCCCCGCTCGTCGGACCGTCCACCACCGTGGTGGACGCCCTCGGCCGGCGTGTGGTGCCCGGTCTCAACGACTCGCACCTGCACGTGATCCGGGGCGGCCTCAACTACGTCCTGGAGCTGCGCTGGGACGGCGTGACCTCGCTGCGCCACGCACTGACGATGCTGCGGGAGCAGGCCGCCCGCACCCCCAGGGGGCAATGGGTGCGGGTCGTCGGCGGCTGGTCGGCCGAGCAGTTCGCCGAGCGGCGGCTCCCGACGCCCGCCGAACTGAACGAGGCGGCGCCGGACACCCCCGTGTTCGTCCTCCACCTCTACCAGTCGGCGATCCTCAACCGCGCGGCGCTGAAGGCCGCCGGCTACACCAAGGACACCCCGGACCCGGTGGGCGGGCAGATCGTCCGGGGCCGGGGCGGCGAGCCCAACGGCATGCTGCTGGCCGCCCCGAGCGCCTTGATCCTCTACTCCACACTCGCCAAGGCCCCGGTGCTGGAGGGCGAGGACCGCAGGACCTCCACCCGGCACTTCCTGCGCGAGCTGAACCGCTTCGGGCTGACCTCCGCGATCGACGCCGCCGGCGGGTTCCAGAACTTCCCCGAGAACTACGCCACGGTGACCGAACTCGCCCGCGAGGGGCTGCTCTCGCTGCGCATCGCCTATCACCTGTTCCCGCAGACCCCCGGTCAGGAGCTCGACGACCTCACCCGCTGGATCGAGACGGTCCGCCCCGGCGACGGCGACGAGTGGCTCCGGCTGAACGGCGCCGGCGAGAACCTCACCTGGGCCGCCGCCGACTTCGAGAACTTCGCCGAGCCGCGCCCCGAACTCACCCCCTACGAAGAAGACTTCGAGAAGGCCGTACGCCTGCTCATGGAACACGGCTGGGGCTTCCGGCTGCACGCGACCTACGACGAGACGATCCGCCGCGACCTCGCGGTGTTCGAGAAGCTCGCCGCCGAGGGCCTGTTCCCCTCCGGGAACCGGTGGCTCTTCGACCACGCCGAGACCGTCTCCCCGGACAGCCTCGACCGGATCGCCTCGCTGGGCGGCTCGCTCTCCGTGCAGAACCGCCTCTCCTTCCAGGGCGAGGTGTTCACCCGCCGGTACGGCCCCGGCGCCGCCGCCGACGCCCCGCCGGTCCGCGCGATGCTGGAGCGCGGGCTGACCGTGGCCGCCGGCACGGACGCCACCCGCGTGTCCTCCTACAACCCGTGGGTCGCCCTCCACTGGCTGATCTCCGGCCGCACCGTCGGCGGCCTGACGATCCGGCCACCGCAGAACCGGGTGGACCGGGCGACCGCACTCGCGATGTACACCACGGCGGGCGCGGCGCTCACCGGCGAGCAGGATGTCAAGGGCGTACTGCGGCCGGGCTGCTACGGCGACCTGGCCGTCCTGTCCGACGACTACTTCACCGTGCCCGAGCAGGAAGTCCCGCACATCGAGTCCGTGCTGACGGTCGTCGGCGGCCGGATCGTCCACGCCGCGGCGGAGTACGAGGGCATGGAGGAGGAGCTCCCGGCGGTCAGCCCCGCCTGGAGCCCGGTCGCCCGCTTCGGCGGCTACCAGGCTTCCCGCCCGGCCCCGGGCGCGGGCGCCCGGCAGGCGGAGCTGCTCGGCCAGGTCGTCGCCGAATCGGAGCTGCACCACCGGTGGCGGGTCGGACGCGGTCTGGCGACGGAGCACCAGCAGCCGTTCGACCCCTGCTTCCTCCTCTGACCTCCCTCCCCCTTCCCCGGCCCCCCGACTTCCGCCGCGGATCACCGTGCGACGGACGTGCCAAGAACCGAAGAGAACCGAAAGGAACCCGTCATGGTCGACTTCACCCAGGTCAGCGCCACCCCGAGCCCGGACCTGCTCACCCCCGACAACGCCGTGGTGCTGTTCGTGGACCACCAGCCGCAGATGTTCTTCGGCACCGGCAGCGGCGACCGCACCGCGATCATCAACGCCACCGTCGGCCTCGCCAAGGCCGCCAGGGCCTTCGAGGTGCCCACGGTGCTGACCACCGTCGCCTCCGAGTCCTTCTCCGGCCCGCTGCTGCCGCAGCTGGCGGCGGTCTTCCCGAAGGCCGAGATCCTCGACCGCACTTCGATGAACGCCTGGGAGGACGAGGCGGTCGTCGAGGCGGTCAAGGCCACCGGACGCGGCAAGATCGTCATAGCCGGCCTGTGGACCGAGGTCTGCCTGGTCCTGCCCGTCCTGTCCATGATCAGCCAGGGCTACGAGGTCTACGTCGTCGCCGATGCTTCCGGCGGCGTCTCCCCGAAGGCCCACGAGCACGCCATCCAGCGGATGACGCAGGCCGGCGCGGTGCCGGTCACCTGGCTCCAGGTGCTGCTGGAGCTCCAGCGCGACTGGGCGCGGACGGAGACCTACGGCGCCGTCACGGAGATCGTCAAGGAGCACGCCGACGCGTACGGCCTGGGGGTCGTCTACGCCCAGGCGGTCATCGGCGAGCACGCCGCGGGCTGAGCCCCACCACCGGCGCCGTACAGCAACGCCGTTGTCAGAACAGGGACCAGGGACCAGGGACCAGGGACAGGACACGATGGATACCGGACTGCTGATCCTCCGGGTGGTGGTGGGCCTGCTCATCGCCGGCCATGGGGTGCAGAAGGTGAGCCACCGTCTCGGGGGCGACGGCCTCGCCGGCGGAGCGGAGGAGTTCCGGCACGACGGCTTCCGCGGCGGGCCGCTCACCGCCCTCGCCGCGGGCGCCGGACAGGCCGGGTCGGGCCTGTTCCTGGCCCTGGGCGCGCTCACGCCGGCGGCGGCCATGGTCGCCATGGGCGTGATGACGGTGGCGATCACCGTCAAGCTGCCGAACGGGCTCTGGGTGCAGGACGACGGCTACGAGTACCCGCTGGTGCTGGTCGTCATCGCGGGATCGCTCGCCCTCACCGGCCCGGGCCGGTGGTCCGTCGACCACGCCACCGGCCTGACCGCCTGGCCGCTCCTGCTGTCGGTCGCGGCCGTCGTGCTCGGCCCGGCGAGCGGGCTGCTCACCCGGGCGGTCCTGCACCGCCCACCGGCGACCGAGGAGGCGACGGACGGTGCGCGCCCTGCTGGCTGACGCCCTGCGGACCCTGGTCCCGCGGCGCACGGACCGGCACGGACCGCTGCCGCCGCTGATGCTGCTGCTGACGGTGGCCACCGGCGTGGTGGACGCGGTGAGCTACATCGGCCTCGGGCACGTGTTCGTGGCGAACATGACCGGCAACGTGGTCTTCCTGGGGTTCGCCCTGGCCGGGGCCCCGGGGCTGTCGGCCGTGGCCTCGCTCGTCTCGCTGGCCTCCTTCCTGGCCGGCGCGCTGGTGGGCGGGCGGTTCGGCAGCCGGACTGCGGCCCACCGCGGGCGGCTGCTGGCCCTGGCCGCCGGTGTCCAGACGGTTCTGCTGGCCGCGGCGGCCGCCGTCGCCGCGGCCGCGGGCGGCGGCGCCCACTACGCTCTGATCGTCCTGCTGGGCCTGGGCATGGGCCTCCAGAACGCCGTGGCCCGGCGGCTCGGCGTGCCCGACCTGACCACCACCGTGCTCACCCTCACCCTGACCGGCCTCGCCGCCGACTCGACGGCGGCCGGGGGCGCGGCACCCCGCCCGGGGCGCCGGATCCTCTCCGCGCTGGCGATGCTGCTCGGCGGCCTCGCGGGCGCGGCGCTGATCCTGCACGGCCGGCCTGCCGCCGCCCTCGCCCTGGCCGCGCTGCTGCTCCTGGCCACCGCGCTGACCGCCCGCCGGGTCTCGGCCCCGGACGCCCACTGGGCCCCACCGGCGGCGTGAGCTGCACCGGCGGCGTGAGCGGCACCGACGACGTGAGCGGCACCGACGACAACCAGGCGCCCGGCGTCCCCGTACAGGCGGACGCCGGGGCGCACACGACGACCGGAAGGTCCCCCGATGAAACGACGCTTCGTCCGACGGCTGGTCCCCTTGGTGGCGGCGATCGCCACGCTGACGGCGCTCCCCACCGCCTCAGTGGCCCAGGGAACCGAGCCACGACCACCGGGCCCGCACCGGCAGTTCGCCGTCGGGCCCCAGTACGACTCCACCCACGTCTACGTCGAACCGGGCACGGAGCAGGCGTTCGCGGCCAGTTGGGTGGCCACCTTCGGCGGGACCACGATCGGGCCGAACGCCACCCAGGTGACGCCCACGCCCAGCCGGACGCTCTCCGAGCTGATCGTCTCCCCCGTGGGCACGCTGTCGGTGTTCGACTTCACCACGCCCGTCCCGTACCCGTTCGGCACCGAGCGCACCGGCTGGCTGGTGACCGACCTCGACCAGGCGGTCCGCGCCGCCCGGGCCGACGGCGCGGCCGTGACCGTGGCGCCGTTCACCGACCCGATCGGGCGGGACGCCGTCGTGCAGTTCCCCGGCGGGATCAACGCCCAGCTCTACGTGCACACGACCCCGCCGTCCTATCCCCGCCTGGTGAGCGTCCCCGAGAACCGGCTTTACCTGTCACCCGACGCGGTGGGCGCCTTCCTGCGCAGCTACCTCGCCTTCACGCAAGGCCGCGTCGTCTCCGACGACCGCCGGGCCGACGGCGCCGCGGTCGGGCTGCCCGGCACGACGTACCGGCTGCTGCGGCTCACCTCCGGTTTCGGCACCACGACGGTCGCCGTGACGGACGGGCACCTGCCGCACCCCTTCGGCCGGGAGCTCACCGGCTACGGCGTGCCGGACCTCGGCGCCACCCTGAAGCGGGCGAAGGACGCCGGGGCGTCGGTGCTGTGGGGTCCGGTCTCGGCGGGCGGCCGTGACAGCGCGATGGTGCGCTTCCCGGGCGGCTACATCGCGGAGATCCACACCGACCGGTGACCGGTCATCAGTGACGGGTGCCCGGTGGCGGGCCGGCGGGGTCGACGGCCCGCCACCGGGCTCACACCGCTGCGCCGTACCCCGAAGGACAGCCGCCCCCTCCCGCAGCGCCGGCCGGCAGCGGCAACCTCACGGCGCCCGGCGTCAGGCCCGTTCCGGCGGCGGCCTGCCACTCACGCGGGGACACCCCGTACGCGGCACGGAACGCCCGGCTGAAGTGACTGGCGCTCACGAACCCCCAGCGGCCCGCGACCGCCGCCACGCTCGCCCGGCCCGGTGTCGGGCGGGCGAGGTCGCGGCGGCACACGTCCAGCCGCTGGCGCCGGATCCAGCGGGCCACCGTCACCCCCTCTAAGCGGAAGAGCTTGTGCAGGTACCGCACCGACACGTGGTGGGCCGCGGCGATCCGCTCCGGCGAGAGGTCCGGGTCCCCGAGGTGGCGCAGGATGTGGTCCTTCACCCGGGCCAGGGTGGCCAGGGCGGCCTCGGGTACCTCCGGGCGGGAGCGGCCTCGGCGCTCGTGGGCGAGCACCGCGAGCAAGTCGAGCGCCGTGGTGGCGAGCCGGGAAGCCTGCTGCGGCTCCGTCGAGCCGGCCGACCGGGAGAGGGACTCCAGGTAAGCGGCCACCAGCCGGGCGGTGCCGTCGCCCGTGTCGAAGGCCGTCGCAGTGAGCACCCGCAGGTCCTCCTCGGAGACCCCCACGGCCGACCGCGGCCAGTGGAAGGCCGTGAAGACGAAGGGCTCCGGCAACTCCTTGGCGAACGGCCGCCCGGCGTCGGAGATCGCGAAGGCGCCCGGCCGCAGCTCCAACTGGCGGCCGTCCTGGGCCAGCCGGGCGGTACCGCGGTGCTGGAGTGCCAGCGTGAGGTGGTCCTCTCCGCCACGAGCGATCAGGTCCGCGCTGCGCTCGACCCGCTGCGGGCCGGCCTGCACCAGAGAGACCTGTAAGGCGCCCAGCCGGTGGCTGGTGATCGTCGCGGGGGCGGGCGCGCTTTCCAACAGGGCCACGTCCAGCGGGATGAAGGTGTGGGAGACGGCCTCGTGCCAGTACTCGGCGCGGTCGGCGGTCGGCACCTCGGCGGTGTCGAGGACGACGGACATCAGTGCTCCTCAAACGGCTGTTGACTCAAACGGACGTCGACCGGACCGGCCGGTCCGGCCTCGCGATATCGGGCAGGGCAGGGGAAGGTCGTCGTGCCTCTCGGCCGGCGGTCGGGCGGCTCGCCGGTCGGCATCCTCGTTCCGGAGCGAGCGCCACTCACGCGGCGGAACTCCGTACGCGGCGCGGAAGGCCCGGCTGAAGTACGCCGGGCTGACGAAGCCCCACCGCTGGGCGACGGACGACACCGTCGGCGCGGTGCGGCCGCGCCGGGCCAGCTCGCGGGCGCACGCGTCCAGCCGGAGCCGCTGGATCAACCGGCTGACAGTCACCCCCTCACCCTCGCCTTCGAACAGGCGGTGCAGGTAGCGCACGGAGATGTGGTGGGCACGTGCGATCTTTTCAGGCGAAAGTTCCGGATCGTCCAGGTGGTGGTCGATGTACTCCCGCACCCTGCGGATCAGGTGCTCGTTCGGGGTGCCCGGCTCGTGCGCCGCCCGGGCGAGGCACAGCTGGGCGATCAGTGCGCTGAACAGGTCGGCGACGCTGCCGGCCAGCCGGTCGCCGACCGGGGCCGGGTAGGTCTGCGCGGAGGCGGCCAGGACACCGAGGAACGGCAGGAGCACCGGTCCGTACCCCTCCGCGGGGCCGACGGCCGTCGCCGACGCGTGCCGCAGGTCGCGTTCCGGCACACCGAGCAGCCGGCGCGGCAGGTGGAACAGGTGGGTGCGGAACCGCTCCGGGTAGTCGACGGCGTACGGGCGCGCCGTGTCGTACAGGACGAGCCCGCCCGGCGGCACCTCCGCGCGGCGTCCGTCCTGCTCCAGGACGGCTCGGCCCGACACCTGGACGCCGACGACGGCCTGCGGTTCGCTCAGCGGTGCCCGGGCGATCAGCGCCGCCGTACGGGAGAGCCGGGCGGGGTCCGCCTCCAGCGTGGAGATCCGCACGTACCCGAGCCGGTGCGACTCCACCAGCCCGTCGAACGGCCGGTCAGTGAGCGGGCACGCCTCCACCGGTACCAGTGCCCGCGACACCGCCCCGCTCCAGAAGCCCGCCTTCTCGTCGTCCGCGACCGACGTGGTCGTCACCCGCATGCCCATCCGACCGCCCTTCCGCCGAAGTCCTGCACGCTCAGCCTGGGGCTCGGGCGCCGCGGGTCGTTAGGTCATCTGACTGTCGCGTGCGGGCACCGGGCGGCGGGCCGGGGACGGCGGGTGTTGCGGCAGGTCAGGCGCCGTCGAGGGCGTGGGCGAGGGCGGCGCGCGAGGTGATGCCGAGCTTGGGGAAGACCTTGTAGAGGTGGGCTCCGACGGTGCGGGGCGACAGCTGGAGCCGCCGGCCGATCTCCTTGTTGGTCAGACCGGTCGCGGCGAGCCGGGCGATGCGCAGTTCCTGGCCGGTCAGGGCGCGCAGTCCCTCGGCCGGTTCGTCCGGCGGCAGGGCCACGGACTCGCCGGCGGCCCGTAGTTCCTCCTCGCAGGCCTGGGCCCAGGGAGCGGCCTGGAGGCGGCGGAAGACGTGGTGGGCCGCGCGCAGCGGCTCCCGTGCTCCGGGCCGGTGGCGGCGACGCAGCCACGAGCCGTGGGCGAGCCGCAGCCGGGCGAGGTCGAACGCCCACCGCTCGGCGCCCGGAACGGCGTACGCGGCACGGTAGGCGTCTTCGGCCTCGTCGTCGGCGGCGGCCAGGGCCGTGGCGGCCGCGCACAGGAAGGCGTGCCGGCCGGAGATCTCCGCGGAACGTGCCGTGCGCCCGGCCGCGAGGTGGGCCCGCGCCTCCTCGTGCCGGCCGGTGTGCACGGCGGCCGTCACCAGGTCGAAGACCAGAGCGTGCTGCCAGGGCGGGCCGCCCGGCAGCCGGCCGGACGGGGTGATCTCGCAGAAGTGCGCGTACGCCTCCTCGTAGCGCTGGTGGGCGAGCGCGGCCAGGCCGCGCAGGTGGGTCAGGCGGTCGAGGACGTACCGCATCCGGGCGCGGGTGGCGGTCGGTCTGATCACCTGATCGATCTCCCGCAGTCCGGTCTCGTCGCCCCGGCCGGCCAGGAAGTGGGCGTAGTACTGGCGGAACATCAGGGCGTTGGTGTGGTAGCCGAGTTCGTCCGCGATCTCGGCCTCGCGCAGGCAGACGGGCGCTTGGTCCCAGTGTCCGAGCAGGAAGTCCTGATGGCACTTGGCCTTCGCGACCGAGCCCTGGGTGGCGTAGCCGTGCGGCCCCGTGAAGCGCTGCCACAGATCGCCCTCGGGGCAGTCGAGCGCGGAGGCGGTCCACAGCAGGAGCCAGGCCGCGCCGGCCTCCTGTTCCTCGGTCAGCCGCTCGGCCACCGCCCGGAGCGCGGTGGCCGTGTCCGGGCCCGGGACGGTCCAGGCCCGCAGACACAGCCGGCCCGCATCGGAGACGTTCTCGCGGTGCCGTTCCAGGGCCCGCCAAGCCCAGGGGTCGTCCGTGTAGGTCGCGGCCAGGAGCAGTTTGAAATAGGCCTGTTCGACCAGCCCGCCGAAGGTGTCGGCGCCCGGTGCGGTCAGCGTGTCGAGGGCCGCGGGCAGCAGTGCGGCGGAGGACTCGAAGTCGACGTGGTGGCTCTGGTCGGCGTAGACCACCGCGTACGCGAACAGCGGGGCGGCGTCCTGCGGGACCGTGCTGGCCTTCAGTTCCTCCACCAGGGCCGCGGTGTGGCGCAGTTGCCCGCCGTGGGCCGACATCACCGCCGCCCAGGTGAGCCTCCGGGCACGATCGCAGGAGCTGGGGCTGAGGGCGGCGGCGCGTTCGAGCAGGAGTGCTCCCTCCGCGTCGCCGCCGCGGAGGGCGAGGTCACGGCCGGCCTCCTGGAGGCGGTGTGCGAGATCCTCGTCGGGCAGCAGCGCGGCGGCCGCCTCGTGGACCAGCCGTCGGGGGTCGTCCGGTGCGAAGGCTTCGGACAGGGTGCGGTGGGCCTCGCGGTGTGCGGTGCCGGAGGCCATGGAGACGACGGCGGTGCGGACCAAGGGGTGCCGGAACACCAATTGTCCGGCCGGGTCGAGCCGGGCCAGTCCGTCGGCCTCGATGCGTTCCAGGACCTCTCGCGCGCTGTCGTCCGCGACGGCACGCAGCCAGCCGCCGCTGCTGAAGTCCGGGCCGGTGGCCAGTGCTCCGAGCAGGAGGAGACGGCCGACCTCCGGTGCCATCCCTCCCAGCCGCTCGGCGAACATCCGCTCCAGCTTTCGGCCCAGGGGCAGCCGCTCCGGCAGTGGAGCGGTTCCCCGCTGCTGGCCGGCCGCGAGCTGGCGCGGTAATTCCACCAGCGCCAGGGGGTTCCCGGCCGCCTCGGCCAGGACCCGGTCCCTGGCGGGCGCCGCGAGTTCGGGGTAGCGGGTGCCCAGCAGCAGGGCCGCGTCCGCCCGGGGCAGGGCCCGCACGTCGACGGCTTCGGCCGACCACGTCTGAGCGGCCGGCTCGTCCGGGCGGGTCGCACCGACGATCACCACCGGCAGCCCGGCACAGCGCCGGTGGAGGAAGGCGAAAACGGTCGCGCTCGACGAGTCGATCCAGTGCAGGTCGTCCAGGAGCAGCAGCACGGGTGCGGTCCGCACCGCCTCCTCCAGCAGCGCCAGGGCGGCGGTGCCGACGGCGAAGCCGCTGGGAGTCCCGGAGCGGACGCCGAACGCGCTCTCCAGGGCGTCCCGCTGGTGCGCGGACAGGGCGCCGGACCGCGAGAGCGGCGACCAGAAGGCCTGATGAAGGGCTCCGAACGCGAGATCCGTCTCCGCCTCCGTGCCGACCGCGCGCAGCACGGTGAATCCGCGGTCGCGGGCCGCGCGTTCCGCCCAGACCAGCAGCGTGCTCTTGCCGACTCCGGCATCACCGCGCAGCAGCACCGTAGAGCCGCTCGCGCCGTCCACCGCCTGGACCAGCGCCGCGGATAGCAGCTCCGTCTCCCGCTGCCGCCCGACCAGCACCGGAAACCGACTGTCCTCCGCCACGCCTCATCCTTCCTCGGGTCGGCCTGCCCACTCTCCGGGCACCCGAGGCTACCGTCCGTCAGAACGCCAGTTCTCCACTGGGTGCGGCTCCGAACACATGCGGCGACGCGGGCCGGGCATCGACGTACCGGTGTCGCGCGTGCCTTCGCGGTCGATCCCCCGTGCGCTCACGACACCGAAGCAGCTTGCGCGATGGACGAGGAACAAGGAAAAGATCACCAGGTGAGCGTGGCCGGCACCGCGGCACCGAGGAAGAGCACGCCTCCGGTAGGCAGGACGACGATCCGCGACCGGCGGTGCTTCCGGGTGAACGCCCTTGTGCTCTCCGGCTGTTCGGGCAGACAGCCGACCGGCACATGGGCTCCCAGGTCCAGCCCCGTCCCCGTTGCCGCGGGGCGGAACCTGACGGCTCGGCCCTGCAGGTCGGCGATCGGCCCTGCAGGTCGGCGAACTCGATCACAGGCGCCGAAAAGTCGTCCGCCGACGCCTGCTCCTGGTCCATCATCCCCTCGCGTGAACGCCGTACCGGCGCAGCTGCGCAGTGGCGTTGTGGGGGTGGCTCGCCGTGGAGCCGCTGGTGCTGCGCCTGGCCGCGGCGCTGGCCGAAATCGCCTCCCGCCACCCCACCAGTGGCAGCCTGTACTACATGGCCCGCCGGCTCGGCGGTGAGCGTGGGAGCTGATACACCGGCCGGCTCAACCTCCTGGGGCTGCCCGGCGGGATCGCGGCCCAGGACTACGGCATCACGGCCTTCATCGCCGCCTGGGCCAACCTGCAAACGGCGCCCTGCCCGGCTCGGCGCACCGGCAGAAGGTCACCCGCCGTACGGCCGTCCCGGCCAACGCTGTCCGGCTCGCGGCCGGTGCCGCCTTCGTGCCGACCCTGCCGTCCCTGTATTCCGCCACGGCGTTCTCGGCGGTGACCGCGATTTCCGTCGTGGGTTTCACCCCGGCCTACGCCATCCCGGTACTGCTGCGACCGCGCCACCGGGAGCGGTTCACCCCTGGGCCCTGGCACCTGGGCTGCTGGACTGGATTGGGTGAGAGGCAAGGATTCGGTTCGTTGAGACGGATAGCGGCTGTCGGGGCCGAATGGGCTGTGGTCGCGCGTCCCCCCTCAACCGATGTGGTCCCCGTCTCAGGTGATCTGGCCCGATTCGCTCGTCATCTCAGACGGTTTGGGCCGACGGGGCCTCTTCAAGGCAGAGCCTGGTCGTCAGCGGCGCCCCGGACCTGGCATCAGACTCTGCGGAGCAGCGATGGGCTTCCGCCCCTGCCGCTGTTCCGCCAGGGCAACCACGGGAATACCGGGAGTGGGCATCTCCCGCGACGCGACATGGCCGCCTCGCTGGAACCGTCGCGGTGACCCGGACAACGACTGGGGATCGACTGGGGCGAGACTCTTCCCATGAGAGTCAGGTGCCGGCAGATCATCCACCCCGCGGCCGGCATCCCGGTCGCGGAGTACGACGGGATCCGGGTGGGCAGTGTCTACCCGGTTCTGGAGATGGTCACCTACGACATCGATTGCCAGATCCGTGTGCTCGGCCCCGGCACACCCGACCCCGGTCTGCTCTGGGACCCCGCCGACTTCGAGACAGTGGACACTCGAATACCACCCGGCTGGACCCTGGCCATCGCCGACGGCCGCACCCGCCTCGCGGACGCCCGCTGGCAGCGCCCCGGATTCTGGACCGACTATCACCACGGCGACCCGCAGGCCCTGGCCGACTACGAGCACGTGAAGCGCGAACTCCTCGCCGCCGCCCCGCCACACGAGAACTGACCTTGCGAGCGAACGGCTTGACCATCCGCTGGCCGTCGAAGACCTCGCCCGCCAGGCCTGGCTGAGTTCGCGCCACCTCGGCCGCCACTTCAGGTCGGTGACCGGCACGCCCCCGCTGCAATGGCTGCCGGCTCAGCGGATCCGCCACGCCCAGGAGTTGCTGGAGACCGCCGAGGACAGTGTCGACGCCATCGCCGCGGCCACCGGCATGGGGACCGCCACGACGCTGCGCCGGCACTTCAACCGCGCGGTCGGCGTGCCCCCGGACACCTACCGCCGCACCTTCCGCTCGCGGCCGCGTCCGGCCTGAACGACAACGGGTACGAGGCCCGGTACCCGGTACGGACGGTGCCGGCGCATGCGCCGGGCATGCGTCGGGCATGCGCCGGGCTGTGTCTTCTCAGGGGCGCCAGGACGGGACGGGCAGCGTCGTGCCGGTCTCGGCATAGGTCTTGAGGTTGGCCAGCACGAAGTTCCAGCCGCCGGAGATGGAGCGGTACTCCTTGTCGTCCCGCAGGTTGACGTGGGTGACCGTGAGACGCGTGGTGTCACCGTAGGGCTGGAGTTCAAAGGTGACCCGGGATTCGCCGTGCGGCCGGTCCTCGCCGGGACCGGCCCAGGTCAGGGTCAGCCGGCGCGGCTCGTCGACATCGGCCACAGTACCCACCACGTCATCAATGCCCGAGCCGTCCAGACGGCGGTGCGCCCAGGGCGATCCGGGCTGCCAGTCGGAGACGTTGTGGTGGTACCAGTACGCCGCCGTCGCCTCCGGGTCCATCAGGCACTGCCAGACCCTTTCCGGGGTGGCGGCGATGTAGGTGGTGTGGACGAACTCCGGGCGAGGCTCGTTCTCGGTGTTCATGGAGGATTCCGCTTTCTGTTTCAGTGCGCTCAGCGCGTCCAGCCGCGGCTGATCGAAGGCGCTGATCCATCGCTCCTGGATCTCGTGGAGCGGCACGGGGTTGAGGTAATGCAACTTCTCGCGGCCCCTGCGGACGGTGCTGACGAGGTTCGCGGCCTCCAGCACGCCCAGGTGCTGGGTCAGTGACTGCCGGGCCATCCGCACGTTTTCGCACAGTTCGCCCAGCGTCTGGCCGTTGTTCTCGCGCAGCCTGTCCAGCACGAACCGCCTGGTCGAATCGGCCAGGGCCTTGAAGACCCGGTCCATCTCGCTACTCACATCTCAATCATGCAGGCAAATACCTGCATGTCAAGCGGCGAGGCAGTCGTGGCCGCTCGGCGTCGGACCGCCACCCACGCCAAGCGGCCGGGAAGCCCCTTGAGCGCACGGCGTACGGATGTTGCGAACACTGTACGGACAGGCGTACGGTGTTCTCAGAAGCGCACGGCGTTGATGACCGGGGGGTGTCATGTCGAAGGGTCCGGATCGGGGAGCACCGAAGCCCGCATTGGCCCAAGCGCCGGGCCCGACCCGCCTCTAACGCCGAACCCCGCCTCCGGGCCGGCTGTGCGCATCGCCTCTTTTCAGTGACCGCGCGGATCTCCCGCGCGCCCTGCCCATGCCTCACACTTCACGCCTCACAAGGGAACTGTCATGAACCTGCCAGTCCGCATCGCCCTGGCCACCGCCGTCGTCGGCGCGGTCACCCTCACGAACCTCGACCTCGCAGCGGCCGCTTCGCCTGCCGCTGCACCCACCAAGAGCGTGCAGACGAAGAGCACGCGGACCAAGAGCGCGGTGGGCCTGGACACGATCACCCGCTTCACCCCGACGGTGCCGAACCCGACGACCGCCACCCGGGCCCAGCTGGACGCGGCCGCTCCCGCGGCCAAGGGCCGCTCGTTGTTCACGGACTCGAATGTCGGCGGCCCGATCAGCCGCGAGGAGGTCATCACCAGAGCCAAGACCTGGACGGACGATGCCGTGCCGTACAGCCAGGTCTCCTACCGCACGCAGTACGGTCACAAGTACCGCACGGACTGCTCGGGCTTCGTCTCCATGGCCTGGAACCTCGCCACCTCCTCGGCGAACAACTGGGGCGAGACCACTCCCACCCTGACCGAATTCACGTCCTCCATAGGCAAGGAGGACCTCAAGCCGGGCGACATCCTGCTCAACCCCGCCGCGGGCAACGACGGCCATGTCGTCATATTCAACGGCTGGAAGGACGCGGCCCACACGCAGTACGACGCTTTCGAGGAGGCCGGCGGCAGCACCGGCAGAGCCGTTCACCGCACGGTCGACTACCCCTACTTCGGCAGGTCCGGCTTCTCCCCACGCCGCTACGACAAGATCGTCGACTCGTCCGCGAACGCCATGTCGCCGCTGGTCAACGTCGGTGACATCAACGGCAACGGCGTCTCGGACCTCCTGGCGCGCCGTAAGTCCGACGGCCATGCGCTGGTGTACTGGGGTAAGGGCGACGGCGGCTACACCAACCCCACCGACCTCGGCGCCGGCTGGGACAACTACGACGCAATCACCGGCGTGGGTGACATCAACAAGAACGGCGTGTCCGACCTGTTGGTGCGCCGAAAGTCGGACGGTCACGCGCTGGTGTACTGGGGCAAGGGCGACGGTGGCTACACCAACCCCACCGACCTCGGCGCCGGCTGGGACGCCTATGACGTGATCACAGGTGTAGGCGACATCAACGGCAACGGCGTGCCGGACCTGATGGTGCGCCGAAAGTCCGACGGCCACGCGCTGGTGTACTGGGGCAAGGGCGACGGCGGATACACCAACCCCACCGACCTCGGCGCCGGCTGGGACAACTACGACGCAATCACCGGTGTGGGTGACATCAACGGCAACGGCGTGCCCGACCTGATGGTGCGCCGAAAGTCCGACGGCCACGCCCTCGTCTACTGGGGCAAGGGCGACGGCGGATACACCAACCCCACCGACCTCGGCGCCGGCTGGGACAACTACGACGCAATCACCGGCATCGGCGACATCAACAGCAACGGCGTGCCCGACCTGATGGTACGCCGAAAGTCCGACGGCCACGCCCTCGTCTACTGGGGCAAGGGCGACGGCGGATACACCAACCCCACCGACCTCGGCGCCGGCTGGGACAACTACTCCTGACCCCCGGCCCCCATCGGCAGCGGGGCCTGGTCGCTGGACACCCACCCGGGCCCCGGCCGTCAGCACCACCTCAGCACCGCCTCACCCGATCACCCCGCACAGCGAGGATCCCCACGCCCGTGAACACCCGCGTCCCCACCACCGAGCGGCTCCGTAAGGCTGCCGTGCTCCTTTCCCTCACCACTGCCCTCGCCGCGGGCGCCCTCGGCGCCACTCCCGCGAGCGCGGCGTCGGTCGCCACCTGGGACAAGGTCGCCCAATGCGAGAGCACCAACAATTGGAGCGCCATCGACCCCACCCACACGTACTACGGCGGCCTCCAGATCAATATGGACAACTGGCAGCACTACGGCGGCACCGCATACGCGGCGCGCCCCGATCTGGCCACGAAGAAGCAGCAGATACTCATAGCCGAGAAGATCCTCAAAGAGCAGGGCCCGGGCGCGTGGACATGCGCTCCCGGGACCGGCCTGAGCAAGGGCGGGCCCGATCCCTACCCGGACGAGGAAGCCGGCCCCGCGATGTCGCCGCTGGTCAACGCCGGTGACATCAACAGCAACGGGGTCCCGGACCTCCTGGCACGCCGTAAGTCGGACGGCCATGCGCTGATGTACTGGGGCAAGGGCGACGGCACGTACACCAACCCCACCGACCTCGGCGCCGGCTGGGACGGGTACGACGTGATCACGGGTGCCGGTGACCTCAATAGCAATGGCGTGTCGGATCTGTTGGTACGTCGTAAGTCGGACGGTCACGCGCTGGTGTACTGGGGCAAGGGCGACGGTGGCTACACCAACCCCACCGACCTCGGCGCCGGCTGGGACAACTACGACGCAATCACCGGCATCGGCGACATCAACAAGAACGGCGTGTCCGACCTGTTGGTGCGCCGAAAGTCGGACGGCCATGCGCTGGTGTACTGGGGCAAGGGCGACGGCGGATACACCAACCCCACCGACCTCGGCGCCGGCTGGGACAACTACGACGTGATCACAGCTGTAGGCGACATCAACGGCAACGGCGTGCCCGACCTGATGGTGCGCCGAAAGTCCGACGGCCACGCGCTGGTGTACTGGGGCAAGGGCGACGGCGGATACACCAACCCCACCGACCTCGGCGCCGGCTGGGACAACTACGACGCAATCACGGGAGTGGGTGACATCAACAAGAACGGCGTGCCGGACCTGATGGTACGCCGGAAGTCCGACGGCCACGCCCTGATCTACTGGGGCAAGGGCGACGGCACGTACACCGACCCGACCGACCTCGGCGGCGGCTGGAACGCCTACTCCTGACGCGGTCCACGGGCCGCCGCCGCACCCATGACGCGGCGGCGGCCCCTCCTCATTCTCCGGAAAGGGCAAGTCATCGCCATGACCAGACCAGTCCGCGGAACCCGCGCCGCAGCCCGAGGCATCGCCGCGGCCTTGGGGGCGCTGGCGTCCCTGACGGTGGGGTTCGCCACCGGCGGCCCGGCCGTCGCCGCCCCCGCCCCCGCGCCCACCGCCCCCGCTGTCCCCGACGGGGGCATCGCCACCTACAACGCCGTCACCCGCATCAGCACCGACGGTCTGGGCTTCCAGTGGGACAACGGCCGCGACGCGAGCCGCGTGTCCACGTTCCAGTCCGCCCATTCCTCCCTCAAGCGCACCGGCATCAACGGCGTCCTGGCCGACACCTCGAACGTGACCTCGGCCCGCTCCTTGTGCCACCCGTCCAACATCGCCGGGGCACAGGGCTTCTGCTGGTCGTCCGAGGACGACGGCACCACGGCCTGGTATCCGCAGGGCCTCGCCGGATCCGGTGAATCGCCCCAGGCACAGACCCTGGTGAACGGCCGCAAGGTGCTCATCGCCGGCTGGAGCGCGTCCGGCGACAAGCGGGAGCGGATCACCTTCGCCGATGTCACCGATCCGTCCCATGTCACCTATCGGCACGTCCTCCTGGTCGGGCTCTCCGACGACAGCAAGAACTTCGCGGCCCTGGGCGGGCACGCCAACGGCGTGGTCTGGGCGGGAAGCCGCCTCTATGTCGCGTCCATCGGCAGCGGCTTCGACGTTTTCGACCTGAACGGCATCTGGAAGATGGACACGACCGCCGACGCCTCGGTCGGCGTGGACGCGTCCGGCCGGACGCACGGGGGCGGCTTCGACTACGTCCTGCCGCGCACCGGCAGCTACGCGTACACCGGCGTGGGAGGAGAAGGCTGCGGGACATACCCGCCGGCGAACGTCCAGCAGCGCCCGTGCCTGACCGCGGCATCACTCGACCTCAGCGGGTCCCAGCCCGCCCTGATCACCGCGGAGGGCGATCCGTACAGCGTGGAGGACAAGTTCGGCAAGGCCACGGCGCCGGTCGTGCGCTGGCCCATCGACCCGGTCACCGGCCGGCTGAAAGCCGACGCCTCGGGACGCGTCCAGGCGTCGGAGGCCTTCGCCTCCCCGATGGGCGGCACACAGGGGATCGCCATGAACAACGGCCGGTTCGCCATCGCGGGCCCGTGCCCGGAGTTCGTCGACGCCAAGAACGGTGGCGTGGACATCCCCAGCTGTCTCTACCACGCCAGGCCCGATGAGCCGGTGCGCCTCGTCACGCGCACCGGCGTGAACATCGAGAACCTCTCCTACTGGCCCGGCAGTGACGAGCTGTGGATCGCCAACGAGGCCGGCGACCGGCGGATGGTCGTCCACGCGTCCTGGCCCGACGACCCCGCCCCGGTGGGCATGGCCCGGCTGGCCTCCGCCGACTTCACCGGCGACGGGAAGCCCGACCTGGTCGGCATCGAGACCGCCACCGGGAAGCTGTGGCTCTACCCCGGCACCGGCAGCGGCACCTTCGGCGACCGCGTCCAGATCGGCACCGGCTGGGGCGGTCTGAGCAAGCTCACCGCCGGTGACTTCACCGGGGACGGGAAGGCCGACCTGCTCGCCGTCGACTCCGACACCGGGATCCTGTACACGTACCCGGGCACCGGTGCCGCCAAGGGCATGAGCACCCTCGGGGACCGGGTCCGGATCGGCACCGGCTGGAACACCATGCGGGAGCTGACCACGATGGACGCCGACCGGAACGGCAAGCCCGACCTGCTGGCCGTCGACAAGGACGGCGTCCTGTGGGCCTACCCCGGTTCCGGCTCGGTCAACGGCGGCAACACCCTGGGCAGCCGCGTCCGCATCGCCTCCGGCTGGGACACGATGACCGAACTCACCAGCCCGGGCGACCTCGACGCCGACGGCAAGGCCGACCTCGTGGCCGTGGACCGGGACGGCGATCTCTGGGCGTACCCCGGCTCCGGCTCGCTCGACGGCGGCAACGCCCTGGGCGGCCGTGCCCGGATCGGCACCGGCTGGGACACCATGCGACAGCTGGTCGGCGCGGACTTCAACCGCGACGGCAAGGGCGACGTCGACGCCGTAGAGGCACCCGCCGGCGCCACCGGGAGCCTCTACTTCTACCCGGGCACGGGCACGGGCACCGGCACCAACGCCCTGGGCGACCGCGCCCGGATCGGCACCGGCTGGTAGTCCGCCGGGATCCGCCCGCCGCCACCCCCACTCCCACCCGTGCCCCCACTCCCACCCGTGCCCCCCCGCCCCCCCGCGCCCCCGGGGGCCGGGGCCCCGGCCAGTCCCGGCGGCGGTGTGCTTCAGTCCGCGGCGCCTCGCGTACGGCGGAGCCGGATCTCCAGGCCGTCGAGGACGCAGTCGAGCCCGTCGCCGAAGTTGTCGTTGCGGGTGCCGACCGAGTCCTGGAGGTGCTGCGTGGCGTACAGCCGGCGCAGCCGCGGGTACGCCTGCGCGGCCTGCTCGACCGCCGGCCACAGGCTGTCCACGCCTTCCTGCTCGCTCAGACCGCTGCGGGCGAGCCTGGACAGCCACGCGGCCTCGGTGGTGGACACCCCTATGGCGTACGAGACGACCGCGTTCACGGCGAGGTCCGCCTGCTCCAGCGAGAAGCCGGCTTCCTCGAAGACGGCGAGCATGCCCTCGGACAGCCGCATCGCGTTCGGCCCCAGGGAGACCACGCCCGCCTCACCCAGCGCGGAGACGATCCAGGGGTGCCGGTGGAACACGGACCGCAGGCTCTGGGCGCAGCTCGTGACGGCCGAGCGCCACTCGGTCCGCATGTCCGCGGTGTCGACGCCGGGCACCTCGATCTCGCCGTAGATCTCGTCCACGACCAATTCGATCAGTTCGTCCTTGTTGGCCACGTGCGTGTACAGCGAGGTGGCCCCGGCGTTCAGGCGGGTGCCGAGTTTGCGCATGCTCAGTGCGTCGATGCCGTCGGCGTCCAGCAGCTCCAGGGCGACAGACACGATCTGGTCCCGGCTGAGCGTGGGCTGCTCCCGCTTGCGGCGCTGGGGCCGGGTCCACACCGATGGGATCGTCTGCTTCGGCTGATCATCGTCGACCGGCATGCGGCCTCCTCTTTCTCGAGCCCGGGACGGCCCCCGGGCGGCACGGTGTACGGGCGCGTGTACATCGTACGGAAGACGCACGCTGTACGGGACCGCCTGCCGCAGACGACCGGCCGAGACCAGGAAGCCGAGGACGCCATGTGACCGCCCCTTGCCGGGCATCACCCGGTCAGTTGCAAAAAAGAGGCAGCACCCGCCGACCGGCAACCACCGGTCGGCGGGCGGAGGCCTGCCGCTTCCGGGAGCAACACAAGGCCCGGATCGGGTGAGCGGCCACGGCCGGGTGAATCGCACACCACCCCGCGGCCCGCCTGCCCAGCGATCGCAGGCCGATTGACGGATATCCGAATTCGTACGACGAAACGCCCTCGAATGGCCGTGACCACATCCATCCGAGGGCCATTTTCCGATCATTTGTCCGACCCGCTCGTCAACGAGGAGGCGTGATGCATTACCACCAGGATCGGTCCGCAAATGCCACGGGGGTGCGTTTGCGATTCGAACATGATCAGGAAGGACTTGGCCGCCGCGACGACGGGCGGGCCCTTCCGCGACGCCGGGCGGCCACGGTGTACGCGCTGTCGGAGCAGAGCTCACTGATCTTCTGAAATGCCTTCAAGGGGAGGAAGGACGTTCATGAAGGGTGTGCAAGGGGACGAGCAGGCCCGGACACGGCCGCCGTATCCGGAGCCGGTGGATATCGAGCGCAAGGCGCAGTGGACGAAGTCGGCGTTCGACCGGCACGGCGTCCGGCAGTTGGTGACGACGATCCCGGCCGTGCTGACGCAGGTGTTCAGGATGGCGTGGCGGATCGACCGCCGTGACGTGCTCGCCATGGTCGGTGCGCAGGTCGTCTACGGGATCGGGTCGGCGGTGGCGCTGGCGGCGACGGCTCGGGCCATGGTGCCAGTTCTCGGGTCCGGTTCGGCGTCGCACCGGTGCACCAGGCACTGCCGGCGCTGGTCGTGATCGCGGTCGCGGCCGGTGTGGGAGGGTCGCGTACGGGCTGGCGTCCTGGCCGGTCGGGCGGCTGAAGCCGCGGTTGATGACGGCGGCGGACGTCGCGGTGGTCGAGGCGATGCTGCGGGTGGAGCTGTCGGCGTTCTTGCGGCCGGAGTCCTCCGAAGAGCATGAGGCGGCCGAGACGGGGTCGGTGCGCTGTGACCGGCTGATCCACGACGTGCAGTCGTTCATGTCGGCGCTGATCAAGCCGGTGGCGGCGTTCGGTGTCGTGACCGCGCTGCATCCGCTGATGCTGCCCGTCCTGGTCCTGACGGTGCTGCCATCGGGGGCCTCTTCCACCGACGTCTCCGTCTGTCACACCGTCTCGACCGCGATGCGGGCCGCGCCCTCCACGGGCCACCGATAGACGCCTGTGGAGATCGCCGGGAACGCCACTGTCCGCGCACCCAGCCCAGGATCTTGCCCGGGTTCATGACGTAGAAGGTGTCTCCGTCGCAGTCCGGGTCGACGAACACCGTCGCCACCGATGGGGTGAGGTTCTTGGGCGCGTACGCGGGCACTTCCTCGGTCGCGCCGGGGACGTTGATGCACTGCCCGCTGCGCGGGTCGGTGAGACCGCCGGGCACCCCAACGCCGCTGGCGTTGCGGTAGGTGTAGGCGAACTCGCCGACGGCCGCGTTGGCGGACGTGGGCAGGGTGACGGTGTGTGTGAGGGCGCCGAGGGCAGCGGCGACAGTGTGGCGGAGGCGCATGGAGCTTCCTTTGTGTGGCGGATGTTGACCGGCGGCTGACCATCCAGAAGGAGACATGTCCATGGCCGTGACCCCGCATGCGGAATCGTTCCGGTGCGCGGTGGTGTCACGGGGCGCATAGTGATACCGGCACACACCGTGCCCGAGTGCACCGTTTGCCATACAAGTCCTCCCATCTTGCAACAGACCCCATCCGGGGAGGAGGTACCCCCATGCCACGGAGACCCCCTGTTCGGCCCCCGGGTGCGCGGGCAACGCTGCTGGCGGAGCAGCCCAGTTGCAGAGTTACGAGAAGATCTTTAGGCCGTTTCTTTTGGATCAGCGTGCCGACCGGAGAAAGATGCCTGCGAGGTGGAGTCCGGCGGGGTAGACGGTGGCGGTCTTCTCGTAGCGGGTGGCGGTGCCGCGCCATTGCTTGAGACGGTTGATGCAGCGTTCGACGGTGTTGTGCTGTTTGTGGCCTCACGGTCGAAGGCGGATGGCCGACCGCCGTGACTGCCACGAGCGTCCCCGGTGCACCCATCGGCGGACGCCGCGGGCGCGCACACCTTCCGACGGACCCGGCCGTACTGCAGCACCTGGTACACCTGCCGCAGGTAGCGGTAGTCGGGATTGCCCCCTGACCGGATTGACCACCGAGCCGTCCGAACCATCGCGCGCCGGCATCGGGCGCGCACCGCCGCGGTGCAGCGGGTGGCCGGTTCTGCGCTGTGGGGATGAAGGGGCGCACACCCCCTTCGGGGCGCGGCGTGTCTGTGTGGGCACGGAGACGGCCGTCCCGCGTACACCCGTCAACCATCAACCATCAACCATCAACCGGCACCATGCGACGTCCACGGAGTACACAGTGAAGCGTGCTGAACGTAACCGCGTTGCAGGAGCTGCGCTGCTCGCCGCCACCACCGTCACCGCCCTGGTGGTGAGCACGGGAACGTCCGTCGCCGCTCCGGCCCCCGCCGCCACCACGTACAACGGGGAGTGCGGCACGGGATACGTGCAGGTCAACCAGATCCCGATCCCTGGCCGAGGGGCGGTCCTGCCGGCCTACAACGCCGCCACCGGCAAGAACTGCGTGGTCACCAAGCGGAACACCTCGACCGGCTCGCGGCTGTGGGTGGGCTCCTGGATCCAGCGCAACAATGAACTGAAGTCGAAGCAGGAACAGTACGGCTTCTACACCTCGTACGCCGGGCCGCTCCATCTGGACGCCAAGGGCAAGTGCGTCGACTGGGGCGGCGAGATCGACGGCTACGTCGTGGCCCGCTCCAAGGCGAACTGCGGCAGCCTGGCCCGGACGGGACAGCAGGTCCGCTGACCTGGGGTCGAAGCGGAGCCCACGCCGGCAGCCGGTCGTGCCGGGCCGACGGCTGCACGGCGAGGTAGGGCGAAGTCACGGTCGACCGGGCCGTGCCCAGCCGGCAGACCCGATGGGCTCATGCACGGTGAGGCTTGAGGCGGTGCATGCATGATGTACGACATCTCCGCTAGCGTGCATGCTCTGAGAAGCCGGGAAGCCTGGGCGTCACTGCGCCCTCTCGGGTTCCTGGTCGAAGGAGGTCGTGCACCGATGGACACCGTTGAGACTGCCCTGGAGAAGGCATTGGCGATCAGCGGAGCCACCGGTGTCGCGATAGTCGATTTCCGCCAACGCAGCGTCCTGGGCTGGCTCGACCGCGGCAGCGGGCTGGACATGGACAAGGTCGCCTACGGGGACAGCGACGTCATGCGTGCCAAGCTGTACACGCTCGAGCTGCTCGGCTATCCCCCGGACAGCGTGGAAGACATCCTGATCACGCTGGACAGAGAACTGCACATGATCCGGCCCCTGCCGCGGCTGCGCGAAGGCGGCATCTTCATCTACCTCGTCCTGGAGCGTGACCAAACCCTGCCTCTGGACGAGATCCGCCGGCAGCTGCGCTCCCTGGAGCCCCTTTTGACGCTGTAGGCCACTGAAAGCCGCTATAGGCACCGTGCCCCCCGTGCAGCGGGGCCGGCCAGAGGGCGCTGCGCCCCACGGCGGCGCATGCCGCCTTATCGGGACTGCTCGTGCCGGGTGACAGCGGCGATCAGGTCGTGGAATGCGTGGTTGTCGGAGTCGGTCCCGGGGCCCTCGCCACCTTCAAAGACGGCAGCCCCGGCACTGCGGGGGAACATGGCCTGCTCGTATTCGGCGAGCGCGGCCTCGATGTCGTCGGGGTGCGCGGCGAGGGCCTTGCCGAGTTCGGCACCGTCGAGCATGGCCAGGTTGGCGCCTTCGCCGTTCGGGGCCGAGAGGTGGGCGGCGTCGCCGAGCAGGGTCACCCCCGGCACCCGGTCCCAGCGGTGCCCGGTCGGCAGGGCGTAGAGGGGGCGCAGGACCGGCGTGACGTCGCTCTCGGTGATCAGGGCGGTGAGCTCCGGCGCCCAGCCGTCGAATTCCTGCGCGATCCGCGCGGTGGCCGCGGCGGCATCGGCGAAATCGATGGCGGCGAACCAGTCCAGCGGCTCGGACAGCCCCATGTAGGCGTGCAGGGTGTCGCCCTTTTCCCGGTGCGCGAAGATCTCCCTGCCCGGCGTGGGCGCGATCAGCGACCCACCGCCGACCGTCTTTGCGGCGGCCGGGTGCCGGGTGCCGGCGTCGAACAGGTAGGTTTCGACGACCGACTTGCCGGTGTACTCGGGTGTGACGGTGGAGAGCAGCGGCCGGACCCGTGACCACGCGCCGTCCGCGCCGACCAGCAGGCTGGTGACGACGGTGCCGCCGTCGGCGAACGTCACCTCGTGGCGGCCCTCGCCGAGGTTACGGGCACCGGTGACCTTGTGCCCCCACTGGACGGTGCCGGACGGGAGCGAGTCGAGCAGGATCTGTCGCAGGTCGCCGCGTTGCACCTCGGGGCGTCCGCCCGTGCCGTCGTCGGCTTTGTCGAACAGGACGGTCCCGTCCGGGTCGAGGACCCGCATGGCCTGACGGCCCTCCAGGATGAGGCCGCGGAATTCGTCCATCAAGTCGGCTGCTGCGAGGGCGAGTTGTCCGTTGTAGTCGTGGATGTCGAGCATCCCGCCCTGCGAACGCGCAGCCGGGGAGGCCTCCGCCTCATAAACCGTGGACGGTATTCCGTGGACGTGCAGGACGCGGGCGAGCGTGAGGCCGCCGAGCCCGGCGCCGATGATCGTGACGTCAGTAGTCATGGGGGTTCCTTCTTGATCTTGGGCTGCTGTGCGGACGATGCCCGGCAGGATTCGCCGGGATCGCCGCTCCAGTAAGCCGGGACGATGCGCTGCTGGTGGCCGGTGCCGGTTCCGGTGCCGTTAATGGCCCGGTGCCAGCGGGCTCCAATGTCCAGGTGGCCGTCGACAGGTCATCGACAGGCCACCGACAGATCACCGACCACCGCCGACCGCCCCGACAACCACCCGACAAGGTGCCTCCGGACTTGGAGGCCGGCTGGACCGTGGTGACCTGGAGAACACGCCACCACCCGCCGCCGACGGCAGCCGGCTGTTCGTCGTCATCCCTGGGCATCCGTCTTGCTCACGCGGCCCCCCCCGGGGGCCTGCTTCGGCCGGCCCATGTCGGAGGGCCACCGCCCGCGGCGTCGCCGCCGCCACGGCCGGGCCGGTCGAGTTGTACGTCCACCCCGGCGGTGTCCACCAGCTGATGCTCTTCCACACCGCCGACTACGCCCGCGTGGTCAGCACGTGGTGCCGCACAACCCTCTCCACCGCGACCAAGGAGGACCAGCCGTGATCGTCCACCCGCGCGGAGTCAACCACCTGGCCATCGCCACCCGCGACATCAAGACCCAAATCGACTTCTTCACCGACGTCCTGGGCTGCAAGCCCAAGGCCCTCTACTGGATGCACGGCGCCGAGTGTGCCTGGCACGCCTTCCTCGAACTCAACCCGCACTCCTGCATCGCCTTCGTCCAGCACCCCGACAACCCGGACACACTCCAATGGGGCTTGACCCACGCCGGCACGCCCACCGGACCGGTCGCGGCGGGCGCCATGCAGCATGTCGCCTTCGACCTGGACGGCGTCGAGGATCTGCTGGCGCTGCGGGACCGGATCCGCAGCCGCGGCGTCATGGTGCTCGGCCCCGTCGGCCACGGGTTCTGCCAGTCCCTCTACTTCGGCGGACCCGAAGGGCTCGCCCTGGAACTCACCACCGGCGAAGCCATCGACGACACCGCGTGGATCGACCCGGAGGTCGTCGCGCTGGCCGGCATCACTCCGGACGAACTCGCCCGCTACCGCGACCCGGCCCCGGACCGGCGGCCCGGCGTACCGGTTGCCCAGCCCGCTCTGGACCGCGGAAAGCCGCACCCCAACTTACCCGACGAGGTCTACCAGGTGCTCGCCACGGCCTCCGACGAACAGGTACGGGCGATGCTCAGCGACACCCGGCCCCCCGTCACACCGCACGTCTGACCCCTGTCCCGGCCCACGGCCCCTCGCCGCCGCGGGCCGGCACGCAAGCAGAAAGTCCTCTCGATGAAACTCGCCAACCTCGATGGACGGGCCGTCGTCGTCACCGCGGACGGTGTGATCGACGTGGCAGCCGCCTCCGGCGGCCGCTTCCCCTCCTCCCCCGACGCCTGCGTCGCGCACGTCGCGCAGATCCGCCACTGGCTCGCCACCGACCATCCGGCCAAGGACCCGACGGTGACCCGGCCTCGCTGGAGGCCGACCCCACACGCCTCGGACCGCCCGTGACCACCCCGTCGCAGGTCTTCGCCATCGGCCTCAACTACCGCGACCACAGCGACGAGACCGGCCTGGCCCTGCCCGACTCGCCTCTCGTCTTCACCAAGTTCCCCTCCAGCCTGGCCGGTCCCGCTAGCCGACGTCCCGCTGCCCACCGCCACCTGCGACTGGGAAGCCGAGCTCGTCGTCGTCATCGCCGAAGGCGGCCGCGACATCCCCGCCGACAAGGCCCCCGGCCATCTCGCCGGATTCTGTGTCGGCCAGGACATCTCCGAACGCACCGGCCAGATGACGGGGACACCCCCGCAGTTCAGCCTCGCCAAAAGCCACCAGGCCTTCGCCCCCATCGGCCCCTGGATCACCACCCTCGACGAACTCGACGACCCAGCCGACCTCACCCTGACCTGCACCCTCGACGGCGACACCGTCCAGCACGGCCGCACCCGCGACCTCATCTTCGACGTCCCGCCCCTGATCAGCCACCTGTCCCGCGTGTGCGCACTGCGTCCCGCGGACCTGATCTTCACCGGAACCCCCTCCGGCGTCGGCTACGCCCTAACCCCCGCCCGCTACCTCACCCCCGGCAGCACGCTGCGCACGGCCATCACCCGGCTCGGCGAGCTCCGCAACCGCTGCACCAGTACCGGTCGCGGCAGCGCACCCTGACCGGGCCCATCCAAGAACGCCCCCAAGTCACCCCCGAGGAACCACCCATGCACGCCGCCATCGTCACCCTGACCATCCTGCTGTCCGTCCTGTTCGGCTTCTCCGGAGCCGGCAAGGCGCTCGCCACCGCCACCGCCCGCAAACACGCCGTTCACCTGGGCATCGGCCCCCAGCTGAGCCGGATCGTCGGCGCCGCCGAACTCGCCGCCGTCATCGGCCTGCTGGCCGGACTCGCGATCGCCCCCCTCGCCTCGGTGACCGCGGCCGCGATCTGCCTGCTCATGATCGGCGCCGCGGGCTCCCACCTCAAGTCCCGGGACTCCGCGAAGGCCATCGCCCCCGCCGTCGTCACCGCCCTCGCCCTGCTGGTCCTCACCCTCACCGTCTGACCGCGTCGCCGGCATGCCACCGCACACGGACAAGCACGTTCGCGGGCCCGGCACGGCCCGCCCCCCCTCGCACGACAAGAAGGGCATCCGATGCCGCTGATAGCCAACACCCCGGTGAACCGGATGGACGGCCCCTACGCCCGCAGGTGGTGGGCACTGCTGGTGCTCTGCCTGAGCCTGCTGATCGTGGTAATGGCCAACACCTCACTGATCGTCGCCGCGCCCGACATGACGGAGGACCTGGGCCTGAGCAGCAGCGATCTGCAATGGGTCATCGACGGCTACACCGTCCCCTACGCCGCGCTGATGCTGGTGCTGGGCGCTCTCGGCGACAAGTACAGCCGCCGCGGCGCACTGGTCACAGGCCTGCTGGTCTTCGGGGGCGGGGCGGTGGCCGGCAGCCTGGCGCACAGCGCCGGGGCGGTCATCGCGGCCCGCGCGGTGATGGGGATCGGCGCGGCGGTGGTCATGCCTGCCACCCTGTCGCTGCTGGTCGCTACCTTCCCCCGCGCCGAACGCGCACGGGCCATCACCGTCTGGGCTGCCACCTCGGGGCTGGCCATCGCCGCCGGCCCGCTGCTCGCCGGATGGCTGCTGGAGGACCACGCCTGGAACTCGACGTTCCTGATCAACGTGCCCGTCGCCGCCGTCGCACTCGTCGCCGCGCTGGTGCTGGTGCCGCCGTCGAAGGCCGCGGGCATGGGGCGGCTGGACCTGATGGGCGGGCTGCTGTCGGTGGTGACCGTCGGCTCCCTCGTCTACGTGATCATCGAGGGCCCGCACCACGGCTGGGGCGCACCCGCCCTCACCGCCGCCGCGGTCGCCGCCACCGGCCTGGCCGCCTTCATCGCCTGGGAACTGCGCCACCCGCGCCCGCTGCTGAACCTCGCCCTGTTCCGCAACCGAGCGGTCACCGGCGCCGTTCTGGCCGTGCTGCTGTTCTTCCTGGGCACCTTCGGCACCATCTACTACACCACCCAGCACCTGCAATTCGTCCTCGGCTACGGCCCGCTGACCACCGGGGTACGACTGCTGCCGCTGGGCGCCGCCGTGTTCTCGGGCGCCGCGCTGACCGGCCCGCTGACGACGCGGCTGGGCACCAGGTACGTCGTGACGGCCGGCATGGTGCTGGGCACCGTCGCGGTGTTCCTGCTCACCCGCATCGACGACGCTTCGGCCTACACCGACTTCCTGCCCACCCTGCTGCTGCTCGGCCTGGCCATCGGGCTGAGCACCTCGCCGTGCACCGACACGATCATGGGCGCCTTCCCCGAAGCCGACCTCGGCGTCGGCGTCGGCGTCGGCGTCGGCGTCGGCGTCGGCGTCGGCGTCGGCGTCGGCGTCGGCGTCGGCGTCGGCATCAACGACACCGCCATCGAACTCGGCGGCTCCCTGGGCATCGCCGCCCTCGGCTCCATCCTGGCCACCACCTACAAGGACACCCTCACCACCACCCTCACCGGCCACCTGCCGCCCGCCGCCCTGGACACCGCCACCGACTCCATCGGCGGTGCCCGCGCCGTCGCCCAGCGCATCGCCCACGACCCGGCCCTCGGCTCCCAGCCCGCCCAAACCCTCACCACCGCCGCCGACCACGTGATCGCCCACACCAGCCTCATCGGCGGCATCATCCTCGCCGCCGGAACCATCCTGGTCACCTTGATCCTCCCCGCCCGCCGCCACACCCCACCCGCACAGAAGCCGGAGCCGAGCACCCCAGCCTCCACCCCCGCAATAACCGCATCAACCCGCTGAGGCGGCCTCTGTTCTCGAAACAGCGGCGGACTTGCCCTCAACGAGCTCGTGCGTCACATCCACGGCCTATGACACTGAAACTGGCCGTGGCCGGCTCAGGCGGCTTGGCCGATGCCTGCCGCGGCCAGGCCCTGGTCGCGAAGCCGGTGAAGTCGACATCCAGCTTCGGGTCGTACGGCCCGGGCTGGATACCGAGCTCGTGTGTGGAGCATTCGCCGAACCTGCTAGAACTCAGTCACCACAGCCTGGTCCGATACCGGCTGCCCACCACCGGTGAACTCGTCCCCCTTCTCCAGATCGTTCCGTCCAAGACGGACATCGAGCGGCTCCTGCTGGTCAGCCCCGAGCTCGCCGACGTGCTCAGCGCGATCATCCGCCGAGTCCGGGACACTACCGGTGCTGTTTCCCTGGTCCGCTCCCACGACCGCGGCGAATGCGAGTGGCAGGAGCCCGCCCCATTGCTGTTCCCACGGCGCATCTGCGGCAAGAACCGCGCGTTCACTGACGAAACCGTCCGCACCGTGCCGGACCAGGCCCTCATCGAAACCGGACTGACCGACGCCACCGACGAACCACTCCGCTACACACCACACGACTTCCCACGGCTGTTCATCACCGATGCCATCTTCAACGGACTACCGCCGCACATCGCCCAGGTGATCGCAGGCCACCAGGACATCAAAGTGACTCTCGGCTACAAGGCCGTCTACCCCGAGGGAGGCGATCCAGGCGCACATGGCCTTCCTGGCCCGCCGCCGGTCCCTCCGCCCCAGCGAGGAATACCGTGTCCCCACCGACGAGGAATGGCAGGAGTTCCTCGGCCACTTCGAGCGGCGAAAGGTCTCCATCGGTGCATGCGGCCGCGCGTTCGGCACCCTCTTGCATCCATGAGCATGCCTGCGTCCGCTGTCCGGTGCTCTGCCCGATCCTGCTCAGCGTGACCGGCTCGACAAGCTTGCTCAAATGGACCGACTAGCTTCCGGCGGCAGCACGGTGATCAACCTCGGCATGCCAGGCATAGCCGCAGCTCAACCTATGCGGGAGGAGGGAACGACTTTGCTGAGACAATCCCTGGATGACCAGCAATGAGATCCGGTTCGACTGCCGGCACCGGGGCGAAGGCGGCCCGCTCGTGATCGTCCCACACATCGACGGAGCACCGCTCACCGAACTGATCGACGGGTTCGAGATCGCGGCCGGGATGCAGCCCGCAGGTGACGCCTACGGCGGTCTGATCCCGGAGTTCTTCCGGTTCGGCCCGATGCAGGACCACTTCCTCGGACGGTCCACCAACGCGATGGGGTCGAAGACACTTGTTCTCGGTTGTGAATGCGGCGAGTGGGGATGTTGGCCTCTCATGGCCCGAATCACCGCGACAACCGACCTCGTGGCCTGGGACGCCTTCGAGCAACCGCACCGCGAGACCCGCGACTATGTGGCATTCGGTCCGTTCCAGTTCGACCGGCACCAATACGACGACGCCTTGCGCGCCCTGAGCGCGGCTATCGGCTCCGACGTCGACGACACGCGCGCATGAGCGCTACCAGGCACGGCCTGCTGGGCTAAAGGAAGGGGCAGCGCCTCATGGAAAGGTTCGAGACGGAGAGTCTGGCGCTCATGCCTGGCCAGAAGGTTCAGGCCACGGTCCTCAGCCATCACCCATGGGGTGTGGTCGTTGAGATCGTCGGTTACGAGAACGCCGGCCTGTCGGCCTCTATCGACATGACCCAGCAGTTCTCCCGGACCACGAGCAGCTATGAGGAACTACTCGCGCTCTTTCCACCCATCGGTTCTCAGATCGATGCAGTGATCGAGCAAATCCACCGCTGGCATCCGCCGGTGTCAGTGCGGCTCAGCATCCGACCTGCCGACCTTGAGTCGCTGACCTGGAGCTGCGACTTCTGTGGTGAACGGATCACGGTGAGCCCAGGTGGAGACGCCCTCGTCCTGGACTCGCGGAGCAATGACGGTCCAGGAAGCCACACCATAATCTCCCACCGGCACTGCCTGGCCGAACGAATCCGCCCAGACAACACCGGAGAGCGGGCGCGAGCATTGAAGATCGGGAAGATGCACTGAAGGTCGCCATGCCCATGACTACCGGCGTGACTGAGCTCGACAGCTCATTCGGCAGGAGCGAGCCGATAGTTCACAGAAGCGGTGATCTTTCACAACGCCCTGGACATCGCGGAGATCGTCCGGCAGCTGCCGGAGGAGGGCTGGGAGATCGCCCCGGAGGATCTGACGTCCACATCTCGCCGTACCTGACCGAGCACATCAACCGGTTCGGCGAGTACTCCACGCACGATCGGCGTCCAGCCCGATGCGTACGGCCGTCACCTCGACGCCGGAATGGTCGGTGAGCCACTGGGCCACCGTCGCGGCCGGCAAGTCTGCCCGTCGCATCGCCGGCAGGCTGGGGAGGGCGCCGTCGGCCATCTCACGAGAGATCGCACGCAACGGCGGGCACGAGCACTACCGGGCCACCGCCGCGGACCAGGAGGCGCATCGGCGAGCCCCTCGCCCCAAGCCGGCGAAGCTCGCGCCGAGCATCTCCAGCAGACCCCTCAGGACACCCGCGCCCACCAACTGGTCTACCCCTACCGCCTGGTCTACCCCTACCGCAGCGACACCGAGTCCCTCCACAGCCAGCTCGACGCCAGTCTGTGGAACCGCCACATGATCTCCTACGGCCTCGACCGGCAGAAAGTCTTCATCCTGGGCTTCGCCCTCGCCCAGAATGCCACCAGCCACCACCTCCACCACGAACGCCACCGCGCCGGGCCGCCGGAGATCTAGCGACCGGCCGCACCGCACCCCACCACACCTGGGCACGGGAAGGCTCCCGCCTGACCAGTGTGACCCGGTCCGGGGTGTCACTTGGGCGGGAGTTCCGCAGTGACGTCCATAGCCCATTTCAGCCAGTCGTCCAGGATGTCGTCGTCGAGGGTTTCCTCGGCCAGCACGACCCAGCCGTTTTGTTCTTTGCCCCGGATGACGAGGGGACTGGCTCCGGGGCGTGCCAGGGCCTCGTCGGTTCCTTCTTTGCCGACGCGGACCATGAGGCCTTCGTCGTAGAGGTTGGCCAGCGCGTTTCCCTGGAGGAGGAAGGTCAAGCCGCTGAACATCTTCTTCGCGACCACGCCCTCGGGCTCCAGCCGCTCCTTGATGCGTTCCGCCAGTACTTCGTCGTAAGCCATAACCTCGCCCTTCTCTCAGGCGGTCCCGCAGGGCCGGGTTTCCGGGTGCGTCGTCGTTTCTCTTAAGGGTGCGGCCCCGGCAGGGAACAGGCGCGTCAGGGACCGGTGTGCGGGGAGCGGGCCGCTGTACGCCGCTGCCACGCGGGCGTCCGGGGGGCTACGGTCCGGTGTGTCGGGTGGGGCACGGCGCCTTCGGGGAGGGTTCGTGAGGATGGTCCGGGCAGCGTTCACCGGTTGCGCGGCGGCTGTGCTGGTCCTGGCCTGCGCGTCAGGGGCCAGCGCCGACGTCACCGTCTCCGGCCCTCTCCTCCCCGAGGCGAGATTGACCGGGGTCGTTCCAGTGCCGATCACCGGCTGCCTTGGCGTATCCGGTGCCGGGGGCGTTGCGGTCAGCCCGCAAGCACCCCGGAGGTCTGCGGTTAGGCACCCGAGACGGCCTCAGAGGTCCCGCCCTCGGTGGAAACAGGGCCAGGCTACCCCTCCGGGACGTCCGGCCGACGTCTTTCTGCGTGGCACCTGGACCCGGGGGCGATCAGGGCGTGTCCAGCCGTTCAGCTCTGCTGCGGCAGAGAGAAGACCAGGAAGCGCAGGCCCCGAGGGTCGGTCAGGCGGGCGTGGGTCAGGCCGTAGGCGGTGGTTTCCGGTCCGGCCTCCACGGTGGCGCCAAGTGTCTTCGCCTTCGCGATCGTGGCGGGCACATCCGCGGTCAGGAACTGCGGGACGGCGTAGTCCCGGGCCCCCTCGGCATCTTTGGTCCCGCTGGTGTCGACCAGGCCGCCGCTGCCGCGTTCGTGGCCGGGGGCGACGACGGCGAAGTACGGCCTGCTCCTGACGCCCGTGTCACGGATGTAGTCCCAGCCGAAGGCCTTGGCGTAGAAGGTCTTGGACGCCTCGATGTCGGTGGTGCCGATCTCGAACCAGCCCAGCGAACCGGGCCCCGGGATACCGGCAGCGCCACCGGCGCCGGCCGGATCGTCAGCAGCGTTACCGGCGGCCTGCCAGACGGAGAACAGGGTGCCGCGCGGGTCCCGCAGGCGGGCACAGGGGCCCCCGTCAGTCGCCGGACCGACCGAGCCGGCCGGCTTCGCGCCCAGGTCCGTGAGCCGGGCCATGTCGGCCTCCACGTCCGTGGACCGCACCGACAGGCACATCGTCTCCTCGCCGTCCGGGGCGGGCTCCCGGATCCCGCCCATCGGCAAGGCCGCACCCGGGGCGGTGATCAGGGTGTACGGGTGGCCACCGGCGGCAGGAACCGCCTGGAAGGTCCAGCCGAGCAGCGAGCCGTAGAAGCCCTGGGCAGCCTCGGGGTCAGCGGTGCCGATCTCGAACCAGACGACACTGCCGGGCGAAAACGCAGTCATGACACGTATTCCTTCCACAACGCACGGGATGAGGAGTGTTACGGGTACCGGGCAACGCCCCGGTACCCGTAACCCCTCCGAAGGGGAGAGCGGCCCCTTGGAGGGGTCCCCCGGAGCGGTGGGTGGCCGCTCACAAATCCGACACTAGGCACCCTTGAGGACATCTCGCGTCACCAATGCCTGGCAATGTGGAAAACATGTCCCAGGACCTGCCTGCCCGGATGCTGCGCCTGCTCTCCCTGCTCCAGATGCGCCGCACCTGGTCCGGCGCCGAGCTCGCCACGCGCCTCGGCGTCACCCTGCGCACCATCCGCCGCGACATCGACCGCCTCCGCGACCTCGGCTACCCGGTCGAGGGCACTACCGGCACCGCCGGCGGCTACCGCCTGGCCGCCGGCACCGGCATGCCCCCGCTCCTCCTGGACGACGAGGAAGCCGTCGCCATCGCCGTCGCCCTGCGCACCGCCACCAGCGGCGTCACCGGCATCGAGGAAACCGCCGTCCGCGCCCTGGCCAAACTCGAACAAGTCCTGCCCGCCCGGCTGCGTCCCCAGGTCGCCGCGATCCAGGCCACCACCGCCCCGCTCCCCGTGCCCTGGAGCACCGGGCCCAAGGCGGACCCCACCGTCCTCGCGACCCTGGCCGCCGCGTGCCGCGACCACGAGACCATCACCTTCACCTACCGCACCGGCGCCGGCGAGACCGGACCGCGCCGCGCCGAACCGCACGCCCTGGTCGCGGCCGCACCCGTCTGGTACCTCGTCGCCTACGACACCGGCCTCGACACATGGCGCCTCTTCCGCGTCGACCGCCTCACCGACCCCACCCCCACCGGCCACCGCACCACCACCCCACGCGAACTACCCGCCCCCGACGCAGCCGCCTACGTCGCCGCCCGCCTGGCCGCAGCCCCCACCCGCTACACCCTCCACGCCACCGTCCCCGCCGACGCCGCCACCGTCCGCGCCCGCACCTACGCCCTCCACGACCGCGTACACCCCCTAGACGAGACCACCAGCACCCTCGACCTCGCCGCCGACAACCCCCAGCACATCGCCGAACAACTCCTCGGCATCGACCTAGGCCCCGAGGACACCATCCACGGCACCCCCGAACTCGCCCCCCACCTCGAACAACTCGGACAACGCCTGCTGCGCGCCGCACGCGCCCTCACCCGCCAGAACGGGACGGGGGCGGACAGCAACGGCGCCGCGGGCCGGTGACACACGTGCTGTCGCGACGCCGCTGCGCGGACGTACCGGTTCACGTGGGCGGAAGCTCCGCGGTGACTTCCATGGCCTACCTCAGCCACTCGTCCAGGATCTCGTCGTCCAAGGTCTCTTCGTCCAGCACTCCAGCATCACCCAGGTCAGTCACCAGGGGGACGGTCTCGGCGCATGGGTGGGGCCAGGAGGTGAGAGCCGTGCGGGCCGGCTCAGTGCGCGGTCGGGACGCAGGCGGCGACGGGCGGGCGCCCAGGTCCACGCAGGTGCCTCTGTTCGTCGGTCCGAAGCACGGTGTGGCCGCGACGGCCCGGCGCGAGCACACAGGCGCGACGTCGTCGCCCGGCACCCGGGCCACAGCGGTCGCCACGGCAGCGGCAGCCGCGCCGCCTCTGCGCGGCCATCGCCGACCGGATCACCTTCCACTGCACGCTGATCCAGACAGGCACCGAGTCCTACCGATTCCAGGCCACCGCCGCCCTCCGGGATCCGCAGACGCCGACCCGGCTGGAGCCACGACCAGCAGGACACACGCTGCGGCCAGCAGCCCGAAACGCTTGAACACCGCACCCCCATAGGCTCAATGCCCCAGACCCGACTGAACGCTGAGGCCGGTACGAGGCCGTCCCTGAAGAGAGGCAGCCCTGGGAAGGGCCCTCCTCAGGGGGAGGGGGCGGGGCAGGGGGAGCGACGACGGTTGAGGTTCCTCGGCTCTGCCGTCGTCCACGGCAAGGGAGGCTCGGGCGGGGACGGCGGAGGGCCCGTCAGCGACGCCTCTTACCAGTGGTGATGGCGGGGACGGGGGTAACGGGGCTGGCCGTGATCACCTGGTTGTGAGCCCGGCGTGCGTCACCCGTCAGAGTGACGCACGCTGTCCCAGGTGCCCGCGCGGGGCCGGCTTCTCCGGGCGAGCCGGCGGGGCATGATGGTGATCAGTGACCAGGTCAGGTGCGCTTCAGCGTGTTAGGGCAGACATTCCTAGCCGCGGGCGTTGCGGCGGGATTTCATCAGCCGGCCCAGGGTGGGTTCGACACGCCGGCTAGGTGGGGAAGGACGACGACGCCCTTTGCGCTCTTGGGCAGGAGACGGTGCGCAGGTGCAAGTCTATGGGTGCCCGCCCAGGGGCACGCCCGGCGGAACCCCACCGTCCGTACGGCATCACGACCTCCTCTTCCCGGAGTGCGTACTGCCGGCGGGCTGGGCAGGCCAGTTCGCGGTGTGCAGGGCGCGCAGGGTGCGGTGTGCGGAGGTGGGTCGAGGACGGCGGGGTCGGCGTCGAGGGTGTAGTCGGCCTCGAGGCCAGCGAGGGTCTGGGCGATGCGGGGGAGATGGTCGTCGGAGGCGTCGAGGAGGCAGGTGGCGTCGTCGAGGGGCTGGATGCGGGTGCCCGGGTGCAGGATGCGGGCGCGGAGGTGGCCGGCAGGGGCGTGGACGGTGGCGATGGCGCGGCAGCGGGTCGGAGCGGCCGACAGGCGGTTCGCGACGAACGCGGCCGGGTCGGCTCCGGGAATCTCGCGCGGTGGGACCGCCTGCCGGTGGGCACCGGGTCGGTGATGTGGCCGGTGCCGGCCGCGAGGCGGTAGCCGCCGGTGTGCCCACGGGCGCTGTCGATCAGGTTGCCGAGGGCCCGGAGGCGGTCGATGTCGCGGCGGATGGTGCGCACGGTGACGCCCAGGCGGTCGGCGAGGTCGGCGCCGGACCATTCCCGGCGGGTCTGCAGCAGGGACAGCAGCCGCAGTACGCGGGCGGTCGTGTCAGTCGTCATGGGTTCCACTCCGCCCGCGTCAAAGGACACAGGCTGTCCTGAAGTCCTCCTACTGTGGAAATCGCCCGCAGGAGCAATGGGATCTTAACGGGAGGATCTTCATGAAAATCACTGTTCTCGGTACCGGCGGCGGAGCCCGCGCCCACATCGCGCGGCTCGCCGGGCTCGGTCACGAGGTCCACGTCGGCACCCGCGACCCCAAGGTCACCCTCGCCCGCACCGGACCCGACCCCATGGGCACGCCGCCGTTCAAGGACTTCCTCGCCCAGCATCCCGGCATCCAGCTGCACACCTTCGGCGAGGCTGCGGCGGCTTCCGACGGTCTGGTCATCAACGGCATCGACGGCCACAACGCGGTGGCCGCACTGTCCGCCATCGCCGACCCGCTGGCCGGCAAGACCCTCGCCGACTACGCCGTCCCCTACATCTACAACCCGGACATCGAGCGGCCCTGGCCCACCCCGTGGGGCGTCAACCCGATCCTGGACCCTTGCGACAGCGACAGCCTCGGCGAGCAGATCCAGCGTGCCCTGCCGCACACGAAGGTCGTCAAGGCCTTCGTCACCCAGGAACAAGAGACCGTCACCGACCCCAAGTCCATCGGCGGCGAGCACACCATGTTCATCGCGGGCGACGACGACGCCGCCAAGCAGCAGGTCACCGATCTGCTGAAGACCTACGGCTGGGATGACGTCCTCGATCTCGGCCCGCTGGTCGCCGCCCGCGGCATGGAGATGTACGCGCACATGCACCTCGCCATCGGCCTGGCCCTCGGCTTCGGCACCCGCTTCGGCATCAAGGTCGTCCGCTGACCCCGCTGACGCGCCGCGCCGTCAGCCGCATCGGCTCAAACCACTGACCCGCTGCCCCGTACGAAAGGAACGTCCCCCATGGCCAGCCACCCCAGCACACCCCTGTCGGGCACGATCATGTGCCAGGCGATGTGGGCCCCCGACGGCAGGAAGCTCGCCGACTTCTACGCCACCGCCCTGGGCACCGCCGTCACCCAGACCTTCTCCGGCGAGAACGGCGAGGAGACCGCTTTCGCCTTCCACATCGGCACCACGATGCACCTCTTCTACACCTCCCCCGCCTTCACCGCCCCCCGCTGGCCCGAGGAGGACCTGCCCTTCCACATGGACCTCGCCTTCGACGACGTGCAGGCGGCGGAGAAACACCTGCTGCAGATGGGCGCGACCAAGCCCGGCCACCAGCCCGGCGGCAGCTACTGGACCGTGCTCCTCGACCCCTCCGGCCAGCCCTTCTGCATCCACGCAGCCCACTGAAAGCAGCCCCCGGACCCCGCATGAACGCCCTGCCCCGCATCACCGCCGGCCAGCGCCGCGCCCGCCTCGTACACCGTCACCTCCTCGCCCCCGCCGTACGCGAGAGGACGGCCGAGGCGGTGACGGAGGCTCTGGTCGGCCTGCACGCCACCGACCCCGCCACCGTCTTCCTCACCGCGGCCGCCCGCATGCACGCCCCGACCGCCACCGCCATCGAACGCCCCCTCTACGACACCCGCGCCGGGATACCGGCGCTGGAGCGCATCCGGTGCATGCGCCGCACCATGTTCGTCCTCCCCGCACACATGGCCCCCGCCATACGGTCGGCGACCGTCCGCGACACCGCAGGCCACCGCACCGACGCCATGGCGAAGGTCCGCGACAACCTCGGCTGGGACGAACACCGCTACACCGCCGCCGAACACGCCACCCTCACGGCCCTGGCGGCGCGCGGTGAGGCCACCGCCGCCCAGCTCGCCGTCGACGTGCCCGAGCTGCGCGAGCAGATCGTCACCTCCCCCGGCAAGCCGTACGAGTCCCGGCAGCGGGCCAGCGCCTGCGTCCTGGGGGTCCTCGCCGCCGAAGGCCGCATCCGGCGGGCCCGTCCGGCCGGCACGTGGACCTCCGCCCAGTTCCGGTGGGCGCCCGCCCGGCCCCTAGCGCGGATACCCGTGGCCGAGGCGAAGACCTCACTGGCCCGCCATTACCTGAAGACGTTCGGCCCCGTCACGGTCGACGACCTGAAGTGGTGGACCGGCTGGACCCTCACCGACACCCGCAAAGCCCTGGCCGCCACCAGCGCCCGGAGCGTCGCACTCGACGAAGGCACCGGCTACCTCCTGCCCGAAGACCTCGAAGACCTCGAAGATCTCGAAGACCTCCGCAACGGCTCAGCTCTCGAATCCGCGGCCGCTCTTCTGCCGGGTCTGGACCCCACCGCGATGGGCTGGCGCCACCGCGGCTGGTACCTCGACCCCGAACACGTCAAGGCCCTCTTCGACCGCAACGGCAACATCGGCCCCACCATCTGGTGGAACGGCCGCATCATCGGCGCCTGGGCCCAGCGCACGGACGGCCACATCAACCACCATCTCCTCACCGACCCCGGCCACCAGGCCCGCACCGCCATCGAGACCGAAATCCAGCGGCTGACCGCCTTCCTCGACGGCACCCGCGTCACCCCCTGCTACCGCACCCCCCTCGAACGCCACCTCGCCACCCACTAGACGGCACCCCTCCACAGCCCTCGCCCGCAGAACACCTCGCAGGGCCCACCGAGCAACGCCCGGAGTCGCACTCAAGTCCTGGCGCTGGGTTCCTCATTGGATAAATGCCCCTCCCCCCATGTTGTGGAGGCACAGGAGCAGGAGGAGATCCACCGAGCCCGCCACCTCTACAGCCAAGCTGCCGTGCAGCGGGCGCCCCCACGCTGTCATCCACGCTTCTACGCCATCTCGTAGCTGCACCGGATCATCGCATCGGCGCGCTCCAGGTCCTCCCTGGAGCGCAGGCGGACCTCCAGATCGCCGGTGCCGTGGTGGCCGATACCGCGGACATCGCGGCTGAAGCCGTCGACGAGGTCGAACTCGTCCGGGCCGGCCTTGAGGTACACCACGACCGCGCCCCGGCGGGTGTTCACCACGCAGGCGAAGTTCCGCAGACGCCGGTAGGCGTCGTAGGTCTGGCGCTCCACCCGTTGGGTGTCCTCCCCCAGCGCGAGCAGCTTCTCGTACAGCGCTTCCCGCAGCTCCGCCAGCGGCTCCTCTCGCTTCCCGGCGTCTGGGAATGCAGTGCGCTGGGCCGGCCGTTTGGCGACGGTGCGGCGGGCGGAGCGGTGTTCCTGGACGGATGCGACGGTCTCCAGGGCAAGGAGGCCGCCGCCGAAGTACCGGTAGGCGACCAGGTCGATGGTGCGTCCCATCTCGTGGACGGCATGAAGGTCGTAGCGGGTGAAGTTCTCCGCTATGCAGATCACGCGCGGAGCGGACCACAGCACCTGGGACGCCGCCTCCTTCCCAAGGCGCTCGCGGACCAGGAGCTGGAACTCACCACGGTGATCAAGCAGCCAGGACAAGTAGAACAAACCCCTGACTGATCACGTTCGCGTCCCGCGCCCGCTTGTACTCCACGATCACCGGCGCGCCGTTCTCGTCCAAGCCGAGCGAATCGATCCGCCCGCGATGCCGCGCCCCGGTGTCGTACTCGGTCGCCAGGAACCGCACCCCCAGCAGTTCCTCCATGTGCGCCTCGACGAGATCCTGCAGATCACGCTCACAGTCCGCGCTGCCCGCGGTGATCTCCTCCACGCTCTGCTCGCCGATGCTGAACAGCTTCAGGCCCGCCACCCTGCTCCCCCTTGCTCCCACCTGCCGCAACAGCAGCCGAAGTAAGGTTCGTTCCCAGGGGATGCATATGTCGCAGGGTTTTCCGGGACGGTCCGCTGCACACCCGGACAGGGCATCCCCGGCGTGTGCAACATGCTTGCAACGGCCGCCGGGAAAGCTCAGCGTTTACGCAGGTCAGCCCCCGTAGCTCGGCGGGTAGAGCGCGCCTCCTGGAGGACGTGCCCGGTGGGTCGGGGTGGCCTGCTCCGCCGAATGCCCGGGCATGCGACGCGGCTCAATATCACCCCACCTGCTTGCTCGCCCTTCTCGGCACGGATACCTTCCCGCCGCACACTCCATGATCGAGAGATCCCTCGCGAGGCTGGGGTTCACGACCGACCGTGTGGCGCGCAGGCACCAGTTCATCAAGGGGCGCGTGGCGGGACTGCAACCTGAACTCCGTGAGCGCGGAGGAGTGGGATCGCCGTCACCGGACGTGGCGGGACTGAGCGTCCCGGCGGGAGACCGCAGCCCATGCTCCGTCCGCCGGGTCCGGTCGGGAGGAGCGCGGGGACGCTCCGGGCCGCCGCCGCCCAGGCGGGGCGGCGACGGCCCGGACCGGTTTCAGGATGCCCCTCGCCTGCGGCGGCGGAGGGCGAGAAGAGCCCCGGCGAGCGCGACCGCGGCGCTGGAGCCGCCGAGGATCGCCGGGGTCGGGGACGAGGACGACGGGCGGGCCGCGGGCTGGTAGCCGCTGGAGAAGCCCTTGGTGGCGTAGTCGGAGCCCGCCATCTTGTCGGCGTACCGGCCCTTCACCAGGTTCTGGTAATCGGCGAGGGACACCGACGACTTGCCGTCGAGACCGCTCTTGGCCGCGTCGTTGAGCGGTGTGACCTGGTCGAGTGCCAGCTGGTACCAAGCGTGGAGCTGCGGCTCGGAGAACACCGGGCTGGTAGCCGTGCCCTTGCCCGCGTAGCCGGCGTCGCTGTCGCTCTCGCGTACGGCGGCCAGGTGCCAGCCGCCGCCCTGGGTGGCGCCGAGCAGGACCGTGGCGCTGCGCGCCTCGCCGACGTTGACCGGGGCGGCCACGTAGGAGAGCTGGAGGGCCGTGGCGGCCGTGGGCAGGGCCTTGCCGGACACGAAGTCCGAGGTGATCTCGAACACGGCCAACGGGGTCTGCCCCACGGTGAAGGACGGCTGGCCTTGACACGGATCGGCCGTGGAGGGAATGGGATGCGGCGTCCGCTGGCCGCTCTGAGGAACGGGGACGCTCAGGAAGCGGCAGACGGCATTGTGGACGCCGGTCGATTTGAGTGTGTCCACCGCGTTCTGGAGATCCGGGATGTCGGGGGGCCGCGCGGCGGCGTGGGCCGGAAGCGCGGTCAGGGCGGACAGCAGCGCCGTCGCGGTGAGCGCGAGACCGAGCGGGCGACGCTGGGTACGCCGATGTGAATTCGGCGCCGATGACGTTCTGGTGATGGACATGATGTCTGCCTCACGTGGCCGAGACGCCGATTTGGGTGTGGGTCCAGTTGAACGAGCTGTTGCTCACGTAGTCGTTGTAGTTCCACCAGGTGTAGGTCTGGGTGGCGGGCCAGGGATCGGCGACGGCGATGGTGTTGTTGGTCTCGTCGTAGCCGTAGATGACGTTGAAGTGGCCACCGCCGGACTTCCAGCCGATGCGCGCCAGGAAGGGACGCAAGCCGTCGACCTCGGTGCGGGTCTGGCTGAACGAGGCCGCGCTGTACTGGAGAGTGCCGGTGTGGGCGAAGCCCATGAGGCGCCAGGCACCGGCGACGTCGTTGGGGGTCGCGGGCTGGTTGTTGCAGCTGACGCCCGTGGCCCGGTTGGCCAGGTTGCAGAAGCCGGTCTGGCTGTAGTTGTAGCCCCACCAGCTGGCGACGGTGTTGCCCGAGGCATCCCAGCACCACTGGCTCTGTTCCTGCTTCTGCATGCTGATGTCGTCGTAGGCACCGGCGTGAGCCGTGCCGACGGCGGCTGCCGTCCACCCCGCCGCGGCGAGTGCCAGAGCGGTCGCGGTGGTTGCGATCCTTTTTCTGCTCATTGTCCTGCCCTCTCGTGAAGGGAATGGAGGGGTGTGGTGCGCGGGTTTTGGGAGCGGACCCATGGGGGCGCGGTAAGGGGAAGAAGGCGAAGAAGGTGAATGCGAAAAGGGCGAATGCGAAAAGGAAGTGCGCGCGCGCCTTGCGATCGCGTCGCCGTCGGTGCGGCAACGGTGTTCCCCGGATTCGGCACGTTCCTCGCCGAACGGGAGCCTCCATATCCGGAAGTCAGTATCAGGGAAGCGCGGGGCGTCAACCTTGGCCAGGGACCGGACGCGAGCTTCACTCAGGTGAGTGAAACATTCAGATAATGATTCCGCGCCGCATTCCGCACCGCTTTCCGGCCGCGTCGGCTGCGCCGGTGGCGTTATCCGTTACGGGACGCGGGGTGGGGTCGGCGAGTTGCCCCGTGCGTCGGTGGTCCTTCAGGTAGGGCCCCCGCGTGCGCTCGGCCGACGCCACGCGCGCCCCCACGGTCCTCCTGACGTGCGTATGGTCCTCCGGGCCGATGTCTTGGACTGCTTGCTGGGCCTCTTGCACTCGAGCGGAGTGGGCACCGGAGCGGCGTCCGTCGGCGGCCCGGATCCAGTTCCGCAATGTCTCGGTGTTCACTCCGAGGTCGCTGGCGACGGACTTGATCGTCGCTCCCGGACGGGACCGGTACAGCTCGACCGCGTCCGCCTTGAACTCGGCGGGGTAGTGCTTCATCCCCACAGGGACTCCGTTCTCCTGGACCATCAGGATCCAAGTCTCTCCGGTGTCCAAGCTCCAGGGTCAGTGCCCACCCGCTCCAAGCCCTGCGTCAGCAGCCGGGCGACCTCCTCATACCCCTGCCCGGAGAACAGGCACATCGCCAGCACGAAATACACGACCACACGAGCCGGTAACAGACGCGACCGCTGTTCCACGCGCCCGCACTTGGCAACCACCTCATCCACCAGCTCCGGCGGGAACACCCGCGTCAGCACCCCCAGAGCAATCCGGTCCGACGGACACTCACCCGACGACGACTTCACCTGACCAGGCCTCGGCGCACCACACCCAACGACCCACACCACACAAAGTCACCGGTATTGCTGCAAGGCCCCATCGCCAGCCATGACCACAGTGTTGATGTGCATGAAGTCGCTGGTCCGCTTTGGGTGAACAGCCGTGGGTGCAGTCGCTTCCATGGCCGCGATGTGGTCATGTGGTGCGAAGGGGTGGTGTGGGGTCTGTCAGGTATCCGTCGTGAACGGTGAGATCAACGCGGGTGTGCAGGTGGGTGGTGGTGAGGTAGTACTCCTCGACCGCGCGCCAGCGCGTGATCCAGGCTTCCCATTCGGGGGTGCGGCCACGGTCGTGCAGGCGGCGCAGGCACAGGTCGGCGGAGGTGTCGACGAAGAAGCGCAGGTCGTAGTAGGCGGCCAGTTCCGGACGAGCGGTCTGGACGCCTTCGACAATGACAATCTTGCCGCGCGGGACGGTGCCCACCGTGGCTGGACGGGATGCGCGGTCGGCCGGCGGTCGGCCGGACAGCGGCATGAGCACGTGGTCGCGCAGGCGCGGCCAGTCGAAGTAGCCGGCGTAGCCTGCCACAGTGTCCATGGCCAGGCGTTCGGGAAGCGACCTGGGCAGCAGGTAGTCGTCACCGTGGATGACGGTGGCCCTTTGTGGACCGCCCAGGTGTTCGGCCAGGATGGTGGCCAGCGTTGTCTTCCCGGCCCCCGCCCGGCCGTCGAGCGCCACCAGGGCTGTGTCGTGCACCGCGCGGGCGGTGATGGCGGCCACGATGCGGTGGATCTGCTGGGGCTTCACTGCCATAGTGGGAGATCTACCCACCCCGGCCGTGGCCGGCGAGCGTTTTGGGTGGTCGGGACCGACCAGTGGGCGTGTCCTTCACGCCGGTGGCACACAAGGCCGGTGGGAGGGAATCGATTCGGTCATGCGCCCTGTGCAGACCGTTCTTGGTCCGCTCCCGGCCTCGTGCGTCCGGGGGCCGGTGCTGGCCCACGAACACCTGGTCCTGGACCTCAGACGGGAGAACGACCGCGATGCCGTGCTGCTGCCGGGCACACGCGCGGCCCCGGTCGCCGCCGAGCTGGCACGCCTTCGCAAGGAGTACGGCCTGGCCCTGGTGATCGAGCTGACCTGCCCGGGCATGGGCCGGGACCCGCACGCGCTGACGCGCATCTCCCGGGCGTCGGGGGTGGCGGTGGTCGCCGCCACGGGCTGGTACCACCAGTTCTTCCACCCTCCCGAAGTCGCCGCCGCCGACACCGACCTACTATCGAGCACGGCATCGCCCATACCGGTATCCGCCCCGGCGTCATCGGCGAGGTCGGCAGCCACCAGGCCCGGCCCAGCCAGGCCGAACGACGCGTGCTGACCGCCGCCGCCCGCGCGGCGGCCACCACCGGCCTGTCCGTCGCCACCCACGCGCACCTCGGCCAGGGCGGCCCGGCCCAGCTGGAACTGCTCACCAGTGCCGGACTGCCCGCCCACCGCGTGAGCATCGGCCACCAGGACCTCCTCCACGACCCCACCGTCCACCGGGAACTGGCCGCGGCAGGCACCACAGCCCGTGCAGCCAGCCTCTCACCACATCGCCGTCGTACCGCCGGGTTGCTCACCCGCACGATCTGCGAGGCCAGACAAAGGGCTTCCTCACCAGAACAGAGACGGGGCGAGACCGACGATCATTGGGTCTCGGCGATCGGATCTCCGAATGTGTGGACACCGGGCTGGGGCAGGGGCTCATGGCTGCTGCCAGAATGCGGCCGCCTGGCCGGCGAGCTTGCGGATGGTGGGCGGGTCCCCGATCGCCGTGGGCAGGCAACGGCCGAGCACGGTGGCGAGGGTGGCGATCGCGTCGATGAGGATCAACGAGTCGGCGCCGAGAAGGTAGAGGTTTTCGTCCACGTCGAGCAGCCGGTCACTGTTCGGCTCGAGGAGCGAAGTGATGTGTCGGCGCAAGAATTCTTGGAGCAGCCGGGCGCGTTCGTCTTCGCTTGCCTGCTCGACCTGCTGGCGTATTAGGTCTGTCGATGCCGCGCTCACGGCAGGCGGGTCTTCAATCGGGCGGGGGCCGGGTGCCTGCGCCCAGTGGCGTCGGCGCTCGTAGGGGTAAGTGGGTAGCGGCACCCGGCGTCGCCGGGCGGGCTCGTACCAGTGGGTCCAGTCGACTTCGGCGCCGCATGTCCAGGCCAAGCCCACCGCTTCCAGCAGCACCTGGGTGGCCGACCGCCCTTCGGAGAGGCCGAGCTCGACCGCGACCAGCCCTGCCTCCTCCACTAGGACGGGTATCGTCCGCCTGTCATGGGTCAACGTCTGCGCGCGGAGCCAGGTTGCCGGATCTGTTGCCTGACGCGGCGTCAGCCAAGTTGATCCCAGACTGACCGGCACCCGAGGCGCCACGCATCCCAGGGCACTGTCTTGCCCGGCGGCCAGATCGAGTGCGTCGGCCAGGCCGAACACTCCAGCCAGGCAACCGGCCACCAGGCAGCCTCTACCCCATCCCACGTACGCGGCCGGCACAACCCCCCACTCCTGGCACACCCGGGCCAGCGCGTACGGCACAACCAAAGCCCCCACCGCGTCCGTGGCACCATCGGCCAGCAGCGCGGCGGGCCGCACACCGAGAATGTCGCAGCACTCGTCCATCACGTCGCGAAACCCCCCTGGTTCCTCGTACAGCCGCGCCACACCCAACAGACCGGACACGTGTGGCAGTAGGACGGCGAACCCGGACGGGTGCTCCGTGACTTGCCCGGTGTGCAGTCGGTCCGGGTCCTGCGCCGCCAGTGCAAGCGCTGCCTCCCGGGTGTCGGTGCAGACCACTGCCCGTCGATGAGCGTGTGCCCGCCGCCCGGCGGCCAGGGTGTATGCCGCCGAGGACAGGGCTAGCTCCGGCCGCCGGCGCAGCGAGCGGGCCAGCTCACCGGTGGTTCGCTCCAGCGCTTGGCTGCTGCGTGCCGAGACGAGCAGTAGTTCGGCGTCACGGGGTTTGGGGTGCTCAGCGGGGGTGGGTGGCTCCTCCAGTACCGCATGGGCGTTGGTGCCCCCGACCCCGAACGAGCTGACCCCCGCGCGCCGGGGCCCGTCACCGGCCGGCCACTCGGTCAGCTCGGTGCCGACCCGAAACGGGCCCGCCGCGAAATCGATATCCGGATTGGGCGTGCAGAAGTGAAGACTGGGCACCAGGGTGTGATGCCGCAGCATCAGCACCGTCTTGATCAACCCCGCCATCCCGGCGGCCACATCCAGATGTCCCACGTTGGTCTTCACTGAGCCCAGCACTATACGCCCGGCACCAATCGGCCCGAACGCCAGGTTGAGCGCGGCCACCTCGATTGGGTCGCCCAACGGCGTTCCGGTGCCGTGCGCCTCGACGTAGCCGATCGTCTGCGGCCCGCAGCCGGCCACCCGCTGCGCCTCGCGGATCACCGCGGCCTGGCGCTCGACGCTCGGGGCTGTGAAGCCGACCTTGGCGGCGCCATCGTTGTTGACCGCGGTGCCCTTGATTACCGCGTGGATCGTGTCGCCGTCGGCCAGTGCTGCCTCCAGTGCCTTGAGGACTACGACGCCGACCCCGCTACCGATGATCGTTCCGCGGGCGGCGGCGTCGAAGGTGCGGCAGTGGCCGTCCGGGGAGAAGATCATCCCCTCTTGGTGCAGGTAGCCTTCGTCCTGCGGCAGCCGTATGTGCACTGCCCCGGCCAGAGCGAGCGAGCACTCGCCGGCGAGCAGGCTCAGGCAGGCCTGGTGCACGGCGACCAGGGAGGTGGAGCAGGCGGTGTTGACGCTGATACTCGGCCCACGCAGATCCAGCTTGTAGGAGACCCGGGTCGTGAGGAAGTCCTTGTCGTTAGCCAGCATCAGCCGGTAGCGCGTGAGCGCCGAACCTATGCGGTACCGGTGGGCGAGGTTGGCTAGCAAGTAGGTGTTCATCCCCGCACCGCCGAACATCCCGATCTCGCCCGGGTAGCGGTACGGGTCGTAGCCGGCGTTCTCCAGAGCGGCCAGCGCGCACTCCAGGAAGTGGCGGTGCTGCGGGTCGAGGAGCTCGGCCTCGTCCTGCGGAATGCCAAAGTGACCGGCATCAAACAGCTCCACGCCGTCGAGGACCTGACCGGCCCGCACATACTGTGGGTCGGCCGCCTCAGCTAGGTCGGCGCCGGCAGCGCGCAGTTGCTCGTCGGTGAAGAAAGTGACGCTCTCCCGGCCTTCCCGCAGGTTGCACCAGAACGCCTCCACGTCCCCGGCCCCCGGGAAGCGGCAGGCCAGACCGATGATCGCGATGTCGAGGTCCGTCACTGTCCCACCTCCGCCCCCGCCACCCCTGCGGCTGGCAGTTCGATGCCCAGCTCGGCCGCGGTCCGACGCATGTCGAGGAACTGCCGGGCCACGAATCGGGCCGCCTCCTCGCCCGCGTCCAGCCGAGTGAAGACATCGACAAGCTCGCGCTCTTGCTCATCCGCATCGCCATGCCCGGCGGCGATGTCCAACACCAGGCCCTTCAATCGCTCCTCGAGGTCTGGAAGCTCGGCGGCGCGGGGGAAGGCAAGGGAGAATGTGGTGCGCCCATGGCCAGCGTTGCGTCGCACCGAGCGGCGGTAACTGGCAGCGTTGAGTTTGTAGAACATGCAGTCCCAGTTGGCGTACGAGTAGTAGTTCAACAGGGGGAACAGGGTGCAGTGCGTCTCCAGGGGCGAGGAGGCGTACAGGCCCTTCTCCTTCAGCTCGGCGACGATCCGCTGTGGGTCGTAGCTGTACCGGTCCGCGATGAACGGGAAGACGATCCTGGGCAGGTCGTCCTCCGGTGCAAAGAGGATGTCCTCCAACTCACTGCCCATGGGGCCGTCGGCCAGCTGCTGTCCGAAGGCCTGCCAGAATCCCCGCACGATCTCTCGTACATCGGATGTCATGGTGAGGATCTGCTGCGGGTCGGCGCCCAGCACGATGTACCGGATGCGCAGCCGGAAGGCGTGCAGGATCGCCCTCATCACGAAAAAGGTGCGGCACGAGACGCAGGGCAGCTTCTCGTCCAGGTACTTTCCGGGCCGATCGACCGGCCGGTTGAATACCTCACGCATCACCGCCTTGAGGGTGTCGTCGTCCGAGTCGACGACGAAGGTCGCCGGGATCCGTTCGCGAGCCAGCTTGATGTTCTCCGCGGCGTACGTGCTCTCGAACGGCACGTCGAAGGTATAGGACAGCACCCGCTTGCCGTGCTCGTTGACGTACTTGTCCAGCAGATAGGTGCTGTCCTTGCCGCCGCTGTACAGGAACAGGCAGTCGTAGTCGCTGCGCGGATCGGGTCCACTGCAGGCGAACTCCTCAAACACCCGCTTGGTGTACGAAAAGTTCGCCAGCAGTTCGCCGGCCGTGTCGAGTTTGCATACGCTGCAAACCCCGTCGGCTCCCAGCGTGACGCCGGGATGAGTGTCTTTCAGCGCGCAGATGCTGCACATGCTCACGGTGGTCCTCCCTGTTGCTTCGTCGGTTGCGATGGTCTAGACGGTGCGGCGCCTTCGCAGCTCGTTCAGCACGGATTGCTCGCTGCGGACGGTGCGCCGCCGTACGGCCTGGGTGGGAGCCGGCGCATCTAGGCGGCGGGCCAGCGCACGGATCGTCGGGTACTCGAACATTTCCACACGGGTAAGCGGCAGTCGCACCCTGTCACGCAGCCGGGCCATGACCCGGATCAGCAGCACCGAGTCGCCGCCGAGCTCGAAAAAGTTGTCCTCCGCCGCCACCCGTTTCAGACCCAGCACTTCCCGCCAGACCTGTGCGATGGCTCGCTCGGTGCCATTCAGCGCGCCCGCTGCTCCCGCCTGGAGTGGCAGATCGGGCAGCGCCATGCGATCGGTCTTGCCGTTGGCGGTCAGGGGGATCCGCTCCATCGTCACAAACCGTGCCGGGACCATGTAGTCGGGCAGGACGGTGGCCAAGTGCTCGCGCAGTTGCTCCGGGAGGGCGGGGAGTTCGTGCGGCACGATGTAGGCCACCAACCGGCACCCGCGCAGCGCCACCACCGCTTCCCGCACCAGAGGGTGGGCGCACAGCACGGCCTCAATCTCGCCGGGCTCTATCCGGTGGCCGCGGACCTTGACCTGTCCATCTAGACGGCCCAGAAACTCCAGGTGTCCCTCGTCCGTCTGCCGGACAAGATCGCCGCTGCGGTACAACACGCCAGCCAGGCCCGGCACCCGGACGAACCTCTCGGCGGTCAGCTGGGGCTGGTTTAGGTAGCCTGCGGCGACCTGCTCACCGCCGATGAAAAGCTCACCCGCAACGCCGGGCGGCAGCGGTCGCAGCTCGTCGTCTAGCACGTGGAAGCGAGTGTTGGCGATCGGCGGGCCAATCAGCGGGGGCGACCCGGGTCGTACCCGGCTGACGGCCACCCAGATGGTGGTCTCGGTGGGCCCGTACATATTCCATACTTGACTGCCCCGGGTGAGCAGTTCCTGGGCGAGATCCGGTGGCATGGCCTCGCCACCGCACAGCATCCGCAGCGGCGCATCCTTCGGCGGCCCCGGCCAGCCCGCTTCGATTAGCATCCGCCAGGTTGCCGGGGTCGCCTGCATGACGGTAGGTCGGCTGCGCTCCACATGAGCCCGCAGTTCGAAGCCGTCAACGGCTGTATCGGACGAGGCGAGCTCGACTTGCCCGCCAGTGACGAGCGGGACGAACAGCTCCAGTGCCGCGATGTCGAAGCACACTGTAGTGATCGCGAGCAGCCGGTCCCCGGGGGTGAAGCTGAGGGAACGGGACATCGCGCACACGAGGTTCGTCAGGGCCCGGTGGCCGATCCGCACACCCTTAGGCCTGCCAGTAGAGCCCGAAGTGTAGATAACGTAGGCGTCGGCCGAGGGCGGCACGTCCGCACCGTCGTAGGAGGTGGCCACCACGGACGACTCCTGCCTGAGAACCAGGAGTTCGGTTCCGAAGGCGGGCAGGCTGCCAGCCAGACCCGGTTCGGTGATCAGCAGTACCGGATCCGCGTCGGCAATCATCTCGGCGATTCGCCCGGACGGGTAGAGCCCGGCCAGCGGCACGTAGGCGGCGCCGGATTTCAGCACCCCCAGCAGGGCCACCACCAGATCGGCCGTCCGCTCCAGATACACCCCGACCAGACGCCCTGGCCCGGCCCCCCTCGCCCGGAGTAGGCCAGCCAGATTCGACGAGCGGAGCTCAAGTTCGCCGTAGCTGGTGGTCTCGCCACCGCAGACAACAGCCGGAGCATCGGGCTGCATCAGGGCCTGACGGGAAATCAGCCGGTGCACCGGCTGGTCGAGCGGGAAGTCGGTTGCGGTGTTGTTCCAGATGGTTACCGCCCGCCGGGCCCTGGTGGTACCAAGCGGGACCTGGGCCGGCTTCGACTGCGGATCACGGGCGAGCGCCTGCAGGAACGCGGCCGCATACTCGGCCAACCGGTCGTCGGAGCTGACCCACTGGCAGGGGCCCGGCTCTCGAGGGATCTGGATCAGCAGCGTGGACCCGGGCATCGGGGCCGCTAGATCGACTTCTGACGCGGCTAGTTCCACGACGGCCGGAAGGCTGCGCGGGGCGGCGCGCAGCAGGGGATGACGCGTCCATAAGTCGTGCGGCAACAGGCCTCGGCTCTCCTCCTCGTGCAGCAGCCGACTCACCTCGGCGTACAGCTCGGCAAAGCTTCGCGTCCCCAACTCCGGTACTCGCAGGGGGACCCAATCCGCGTACAGCGCGTCGACCACCGGATGACCGGTGTCGCGGGCGGGTAACCGCAGTCCGAGATCCGCGCCCGGGGTGATCCCGATCCGGACCAGGAAGGCGAGCAGGGCAGTCAGCAGCCACTTGGTGCGCTTCGGCCCCTCGGAGGCCAGCTGCGTGGGTATCGGTATATGCACCGGCCCGCCACCGCGTTTGACCGTGAACCCCGGGTCGGCCGGCTGCAGGTGGGCCAGCCGCCTCACCCAGGACGCCTCACCAGGCAGGCAGCGGCGTTCGGCCTGCTCGGCCGCGGCCAGCAGAGCAGGATCGGGCATGACCATAGTAGATCCGCTCCGGACCCCGCGGGCAGCCAACGCCGCAGCGTCCAGCGGGTCACCACCCACCGTGCGCAGATCCGCGAGCTGCAGGTCCCGGCCCGTCGTGGCGACCGTTACCTCGCCCGCAGCTCCGACCGCCAGCACCGTCCCCGATGCCTGCTCCGTCCGACAGGTCAGCACCGTTGCGGCCCGGACGAGCATCGGCTCGTCGTTCGCCACCGCCTTCACGGTGCCGAAGGTATTGGGGTGCGGCCCGAAGTCGGTGGCCCGAACGGCAGCCGCCAGTTCCTCGGCGCTCCGGTCCCAGCGCAGGAACCCGGCGCCCGGTGGCCGGTCGAATCGGCCGTGGTAGATGCGGGCGACTGGATCCTGCGCTCGCCGCACAGCCACACCCCGCTCCAGCGCACTGACCAACTCACCGAAGGAGTCAATGCCCGCCTGCAGGCACTTGAGGTTGAGCGACGCGCTGGTATCTATCGGGTCCACCGCGACCGACCGCTGCACCAGAAGGTCTCCGGCGTCGGCTCGTTCGGTCATCACGTGCCAGCTGACGCTGTGGGAACGCTCGCGGCCCAGGACCGCCCAGGTGGTGGCGTACATCCCGGCATGCCGGGGCAGCGGACCGTCATGGAAGTTGACCGGCAGCGCGCGCGGTAGAGCCAGCACCTTGGCCGACAGCATCCGCAGGTTGGCGATGCTGAAGAGGTAGTCGAACGGCTCGTTGGACAGGTATGGCACCAGCTCTGCCCCGAAGTCGGTCGCCGACAGACCGGCGCGCTCCGCCCAGGAGCGGATCCGCGCCACCGGTGAGACCACTCCGAGCACCCGATGGCCGCGCTCGAGCAGCAGCTCCGCACACGAGACGAGCAGGGAGTTCTCGCCCACCAGAAAACAATTGAAGTGTCGCGCGCCCATCATCCCTCTTTCCGGTTTTGTGCTCGGGGTCAGTGGTGCCAGCGGCTCGGTCGTTGATCGGCGCGATCACAGCACCGACCCTCGTGTCAGACCAACGAGCGGGGCCATGCGACAGCCACCTGCCGAGGCCCCGTGGGCGCCGGATGCCCGAGATGCGCACGGACAAGAACGCATCGCCAGATGCAGCCGCCCTGTCTGCTGTAATGAGTAACTGCGCGAGCCGAGATGAATGCCACCTTTCTTCCGTTGGCGAACGTTACCCAGGGACCGCGGTGTCGATCACGAGGCGGCGTCGGCCTGGGGAAGGGTGACCGACGCCAGCCTTGTCCGGTGACCATTGAGCCGACCGGATTCTGGTGCGCATCATCTGGCCATATGCCGAGCGTGGCCACCGGAACGCTAGTCGGCCGCTCGGGTAACGGCCGCCACTGCGATGACCTTGCACGCAGGCGCCAGACCGCTCCGCCTCATCGAACATTCAAGTGGTTGTCGCTGGTCACGCCAACACCTAGCGCCGTGCCTTGCCCGTACTTCGACAGGCACGGCCCTGCGACCACGTCTCCTTCACGCCTCCAGCCTCGCTACCGGCCTCAGCTGACGGCGTTGCAAAAGATCCAGGTCCAGCGACCGCCAACATCCTGCCGCAGCCCCGAAGTGCTCAGGCATGTCCACACCACCCGGCGACTTGGCCGGCGCTACCGACGAAGGATCCAGGGCCGATTGCAGTCGCCGAGCGGTACTTCGACAACTCGTGCCCTCAGCTGAGGCTTGGTTCGGCGCATCGCGGGTCCGATCGGGATACGCCAAACGCACATCGGGTTCCCTTGATGGTGGATAGCGGTCGCGGCTCTCATGGAGTCGTCCGGCCGGTCCGGCTAACGATTGCCTCAGGGCACGCCTTCCTGCGCACTGTGGGTGGATTTTGCGGGGAGCATGGCCTGCGGGTCAGAAGAACACTGGCGGGGCCGCGTCTCGGGAGACGGACGCGGTGAGGTTCCGCCAGATCCTTCTTCGACACACCCGATCGGACGTGGGTGTGCCGCGGGTACGGGCCGGACCGGTCGGGCTCTTTGAAAGCACTGCCAAATCGGGCTCGCCCTCGATTCAGCAGAGCACCTCATCGAGAACCAGTCATGGAGACCATGCGAGTGGCCGATCGATCACCCCACGAGCCCATCGCGGCGGACCACGCCCCTAGGGCAGTGGCTACGACGGCCCCATCTCCGCAACTCTCTTCTGGAGGGCAACTCATGATCAGCGACACCACCACAGCATCTACGGAAGAGCCCATCGCCATCGTGGGCATCGCGTGTCGCCTGCCGGGCGGCATCACCACGCTCGACGGGCTGTGGGATGCCTTGGCCCGGGGGAAGGATCTCGTCACCGAGGTTCCCGGCGACCGATTCGACCTGAGCCGGTTCGTCGACGAGCAGCACCTTCGACCCGGGAAGAGCTACACCGGTGCCGGAGGATTTCTCGACGACATCACCGGTTTCGATACAGGGTTCTTCTCCCACATCTCGCCACGCGAGGCCGAGTGGCTCGACCCGCAGCAGCGGATCCTCCTCGAACTCGCGGTCGAGGCAGTCGATGATGCCGGGCTGGCGGCCGCAACCCTGGCAGGATCCGACACCGCCGTCTACGTCGGGGTCTCCAGCCGGGACTACATGGACCTCCAGACCCGCCGCACCCGCCAATCGAGCCCCTACGCCCTGACTGGCAACTCGGCGGCCAACACCGCCAACCGCATCTCTCATCTTCTCGACCTGCACGGACCCAGCACGGCGGTGGACACCGCCTGCTCCTCCGCCTTGACCGCCCTGCACGAGGCGTGCGAACAACTGCGCAACGGGTGCAGCCGACTTGCGCTCGCCGGCGGAATCAACATCTTGATCAGTCCATACGCCTATGCTGGGTTCTCCGCCGCTTACATGCTCTCGCCCACCGGACGCTGCCGAAGCTTCTCGGCCCAAGCCGACGGCTACGTACGCGCCGAAGGTGGTGGCCTCCTCCTCCTCAAACGGCTGTCCGACGCCATTACCGACGGCGACCGGGTGCACGCGGTGATCCTGGCTAGCGGCACGAACAGCGATGGCATGACGCCCGGCCTAGCCGTTCCGGATCAAAACGCCCAGCAGAATTTGCTGGGCCAGGTGTACGAGCGCGCTGCCGTGTCACCTGACGAGCTGGCCTACCTGGAGGCCCACGGCACCGGCACTCGTGTCGGCGATCCGATCGAATGCCGGGCCATCGGGGCTGCCCTGAGCACGCATCGCACCCAGGGCGAGCTCCTGATCGGCTCGGTCAAATCCAACCTTGGCCACCTGGAGGCCGCCTCTGGCGTGGCTGGCCTACTCAAGGCGATCCTCGTCCTGCGCGAGCACGCCGTACCGGCCACCCTCAACGCCGAGCCGCTGAACCCCGACATCGACTTCGCACAGCTGAAACTACGCCCGGCCCTGGACTTAACGCCGCTGTCGGCGCCACCTCAGGCGGTGGGCGTGAACTCTTTCGGGTTCGGCGGCGCGAACGCACACGTCCTGCTCGGACCAGCTCCCCAGCCCTCCGAGCAAAGCGACCAGCACGGCAACAGGGATGAGCTGCCCATGGTGGTCTCGGCGCGTACACCCACCGCCCTGGGGGCTGCTGCGACCCAGCTCGCCGACCACCTCGAAGACAGCCGCCACGACCGCCCGTTCTACGACACCGCCTATACCGCCGCCCTGCGCCGCGGGCATCATCCGCGCCGCGCCGTCGTCCTGGGAGACGGTCCCCACCAGGCAGCCCAGGCCCTGCGTGCCCTCGCCGACGGCAGGGCACACCCCGCCAGTGCGGTTGCCGAGCAGGTCCGCACCGGCAAGGTCGCCTTCATCTTCTCCGGCAACGGCTCACAGTGGGCCGGCATGGGAGCCGACCTGCTCAAGACCACGCCCATATTCCGCGACGCGGTCGAACAAGCAGACGCCGCGCTCGCACCGCACCTGGGCTGGTCGGTGCAGGAGCTTCTCGCCGGCCCGCCCGAGGCTCAGCGTCTAGCAGCCACCGAAGTCGCACAACCACTGCTCTTCGCCGTCCAGATCGCTCTTGTGGCGCTACTCGACAGCTACGGACTGCGCCCCGACGCGGTAACGGGCCACAGCGCGGGTGAGAGCACCGCCGCCCATGTCGCCGGCGCCCTCACCCTGGCCGACGCCGCCGCCGTCGTCGCCACACGGAGCCAGCTACAAGCCACCACTGCCGGAGCCGGCCGGATGGCAACCATCAGCGTCTCCGAGGAACGCATTCGCGCCGAGCTGCGCTCCTTCGAGGGCCTGCTGGAGGTGGCTGTGATCAACGGCGACAGCCACGTTGTCGTGGCCGGCGCCCCGCACGCACTGGACGAACTCGGCCAGCGCATGCGGGGTCACTCCTTCCGTCTGCTCGACCTCGACTACGCCTTCCACAGCCGCGTCATGGACCCCCTCGCCGAACCACTGCGCACGGCTCTGGCCCACCTGCGACCCGACGAGACCACCCTTGCCATGGTGTCCTCGGTGACCGGTGCCCTCACCGACGGACGCGCCCTGGACGCGGAACACTGGGTGCGTAACGTCCGTCAACCAGTGAGGTTCGCGGACGCCGTACACACCCTGCGCGCCCAGGGCTGCGACGTGTTCGTGGAGGTCGGCCCCCATCCGGTGCTGTGCGGATACCTGCGTCGGCTGACCGTCTCGCAGTCCGATCCCGTCGCCGTCATCCCGACCTGCCAGCGCGAGCGGGCCGGCGGGGGCGGCCTGGCCGAGGTACGCACGGCTGTCGCCCACGCCGTCGCCGCCGGCGCTGGCATCGACTGGGAGCGGTACTTCCCCCGTCCGGGACGAGTCGTCGACCTGCCCGGCTACCCCTGGCAGCGCGAGCGCCACTGGCGCGGAGAGCCCAGCTGGTGGAACAGCACCACCGAAGAGGAAGCCTCAGACGGCCAGGTACACCCGATGCTCGGCACCAGGCTCACCGAACTGGAACCGGTGTGGGCCGGACCGCTCGAGGTCACGCGGGTACCCTGGCTGGCCGACCACCGGGTCGGTGCCAGCGTGCTACTGCCCGGGACGGCGTACGCGGAGCTCGCCCTGGCAGCCGGCCGCCGACTCTTTGAAGCGCCGGTTGAGCTCGACTACCTGGACATCACCCAGGCACTCGTCCTACCTGAGGACGACGAGAGCGAGGTTTGGCTACAAACGTCGTACTCCGAGGGTGACCAGCAGCTGCGCATCGCGAGCCGAACCGGCGAGCACGGCCCCTGGCGCATCCACGCCCGCGGGCGGGTCCGTCGCCTACTCGCGCCCACCCCGTCGGACCTTGACATCGCCGCGGCACGCGACCGATGCGACCAGCGGTGGGAGAGTAGCGAGCATTACACACGCGCAGCACACGCCGGACTGCCCTACGGCCCGTCCTTCCAAGTGCTGCAAACCCTGCACATCGGCAAGGGCGAAGTCCTCGCCTCCTACGCGAGCGCCCTGAGCGGGGAGGGATACCAGGCGCACCCGGTGATCATGGACGGGGCTCTCCAAACCGGTCTCGCACTGCTGGCCGGCTTCGGCGACGCGATCCCGTTTCTGCCCACCGGAATCGAACGGGTGCGCCTGTGGCGGGCCCCGACCACCGAAGGAGTGGCCTACGTCGTAGCCCGGGAAATAGGCGCCCACGAGGCCTGCTGGGACGTCACCATCACCGACCACGACGGACAGGTCTCCATGGAACTAGTGGGCTGCCGGGTCCGCCGCTGGGCAGGCGAAGACCTGAGCGGACCACCGGTCAGGTATCTAGAGCCGGTCCTGCGCGCCGCCCCCGGACCCGACCTCGAGGCCACCCCGGCACCCGCACTGCGTCCCGCCGTGCTGCGTGACGCCTCCACACGCCACTGGCAAGAGCCGATAGCCGAGGGCACAGCGGCCGACGGCTTCGTGACCAGCCTGAAGGATTTCAGCGCACACTTCGCCGCACGGGCCATGGCCACACTGACCAGCCGAGACGACGAGTTCACCGTCGCAGATCTCATCGCGCACGGGATGCGACCCCAATACGAGCCACTGGCCCCCCACCTGCTGGCCCTCGCCACCCGATTCGGCCTCGCCAAGCAGACCGGCACCGGACGATGGCGCCTGACCGCGACCCCGCAGCCCGAAGCGAGGCTGCGCGCGGCCATTGACCGACACCCGGCGCACGCCATGGTCGCCATCCTCTACGCCCGCTGCGGACTCCATCTGCCCGCCGTGCTGCGCGGCGAAAAGGACGCCCAGGACCTAATGTTCGCCGAGCAGGACCAGCACCTCGTCGAACACTTCTACAGCCACTTCCCCCCGCTGAGCGACAACCACCAGCACACCGCCGCGGCTGTGCGCGCCCTTGTCACGCGATGGCCCACCAACCGGCCGTTGCGGATCCTCGAGGTCGGTGCCGGCACCGGCGCGACCACAGCCGTCCTGCTGCCGCTGCTGCCCCCCGAACGCACCTCCTACCTCTTCACCGACGTCTCGCCTACCTTCCTCACCCGCGCCCAGGCCCGATTCGCAGCCTATGACTTCGTCGACTACCACCTACTGGATCTCGACACTAATCCCAGCGAGCAAGGATTCGACGACCGCACCTACGATCTGGTCATCGCCAGCAACGCCCTCCACACGACAAGCGACCTGCGGCGCACGCTCGGATACATCCACCGTCTGCTGGCCGCCAACGGGCTGCTACTGGCTGTGGAGAGTCACGATACCGCCCAGCTCGCCCCGTGCTTCGGCCTGCTCGACAGCTTCTGGTCCCACACCGACCGCGAGCTCCGCCCGGACAGCCCCTTGCTCCTACTCGACGCGTGGCAGCGCCTCCTGGCCGACTGTGGCTTCACGGACACGCTCCGGCTCAACGACGACACGATGGCCAGCGACCAGTCCGCGGTAGGCAATCAGTCCGTTCTGCTCGCCGTCCGAGGCGACATCGACCCGCCCGCCCCTCAACCGCTGCCCTCAAGCGCCAGCGACCACTGGCTGATCCTCGCCGAACGCCCCACCGCCCCGCTCACCAGGGCCCTGGCCACCAGCCTGAGCCAGGCGAGCGGCCGGGACGTCCCAGTGGCCGAGCCGGACGGCACCGCCGGTCTCTGGAGCAGTCGCCTTCCCAGCGACACTCGGGCCCCCCACCTAGTCCTCCTCCTCGACGAACCGACCCCCCAGCGGCCGCAAGACACCTTCGATCAGGCCATGCGCCGCATGGCCGACGTGCGCGCGCTCGCCGTCGACTGCCAGGCTCTGCCCACCACCGTGAGCCCCGCCCTGTCGCTGGTCACCCTGCCCACCGGAGCACTGTCGGCCCCCGAAACACCCCAGGCGATCGGCGACGCCATCGCCTGGGGCGCCTGCCGCACCCTCGCCAACGAACAGCCCAAGGTCACCGTACGTCGTCTGTCCCTGCAGCACGGCACCGACCCGGCCACCGACGCCCGGCGTCTGGCCCGAGAACTCCTGCGCCGCGACACCGAGGCCGAGGTGCTGCTCACACCCGAGGGCCGCTTCCATTCGCGAATCCTGCACCACACACCAAGGCCCCGGCACATCGCCCCGAACCCAGGGCCGTGCGTGCTGCGTGTCCAGACTCCCGGCATCCACCACCGCCTCCACTGGCAAGCCCTCGCCGAGGCCCTGCCGGGCCCCGGCGAGGTCGCCATCGCCGTGCGCGCCGCCGCCCTCAACTACCGCGACGTCATGATGGCTGTCGGAACTTACCCGCCAGGCGGGGAGAGCATCACCGAAGACGGCATCGCCCTCGGCCTGGAATGCGCCGGCACGATCACCGCCGTCGGCCCAGGCGTCACCAGCCTTACGATCGGCCAGCGCGTCTACGCCTCTTCGCACCACTGCCTCAGCACCCACGTGATCGCCCGCGCCGACCAGACCGGACGTATCCCCGACGCCATGACCTACACCCAGGCAGCCACGCTTCCGGCCGTCTTCTTCACCGTCCAGCACAGCCTGGACCGCCTCGCCCACCTCCAACCCGGCGAAACCCTACTCGTCCATAGCGCAGCCGGTGGCGTCGGACTGGCCGCGCTGCAACTCGCACAGCACCGCGGCAGTCACGTCATCGCCACCGCTGGCACCCCGGCCAAGCGGGACATGCTCCACATGCTCGGCGCCGACCACGTGCTGGACTCGCGCACCCTCGACTTCGCCCACCAGGTCAGCGAACTGACCAACGGACAGGGTGTGGACGTCGTCCTCAACTCCCTCGCTGGCGAAGCCATACCACGAACCCTCGAACTGCTACGTCCTAAAGGCCGGTTCGTCGAACTCGGCAAACAAGACATCTACCAAGCCACCCCGTTGCTCCTGCGCCCCTTCCGCAACAACCTCGCGTTCTTCGGCGTCGACGCCCACCAGCTCCTAGCGAACCCCTCTCACAACACCGAGTTCGCCGAGATGGCCAACCACATCACCGCTGGCCATTACCGGCCCCTGCCCCACCAGACCTACCCGGCCGAACGTGTCACCGAGGCCTTCCACGCGATGCGCCGCTCTCGCCACCTCGGCAAGGTCGTCATCACCTTCGACACCGCGCCACGCCCCGACCGCCCCGAGCCGATCACGCCCAAAGACAAGTCGGACGGCACCGTCCTGGTCACCGGCGGTTTCGGCGGCCTCGGCGCCGCCACCGCCATTCACCTGGCCCAGCGCGGCACCAAGCACCTGGCGCTGGCTGGCCGCGCCGGCGCCCATACGCCGGGCGCCGACCAGCTGCTCCAGCAACTGAAGGCCCTCGGAGCCAAGGTCACCACCCACTCAACCGACATCACCGACCCAGCCCAAGTACACGCCCTTGTCGAGGAGATCAACGCCTCCAGGCACCCGCTTCACGGCATCGTGCATGCTGCCATGGTGCTCAAAGACGCCCCACTGCCGCAGCTCTCCCAACGCGACCTGCGTGAGGTCCTCGCCCCCAAGCTGCTCGGGAGCCTCCTGCTCGACGAGGCCACCCGCGGCAGCGAACTGGACTTCTTCGTCCTCTACTCCTCCGGTGCCAGCGCCGTCGGCAACGTCCAGCAAGCACCCTACAGCGCGGCCAACCTCTTCTTGGAAGCCCTGGTCCGTGCCCGCCAGGCGGCAGGCCAACCCGGCCTCGCCCTCGCCTACGGCCCCATTAGCGACGTCGGATACGTAGCCAGGGAACACCTGACCGACTCGATGGCCCAACGCGGCTGGTACGCCATCACCTCCCATGAGGCGCTCACCGCCCTCCACCGGCTCCACGGCGACCGCGCGCCCGTGGTCCTCATCGAACGCTCCGACTGGGAAAAGCTGCACCAGATGATGCCCACGGTGGACACTCCGCGCTTTGCCGCCCTCCTGCTCCCGGAAACAGCCAGCCAAGCAACAGCCGACCCCGACGAACTACGGCGAAAGCTCGACAACGTCACACCCGACGAAGCACATCGGCTCGTCAGTAACATCCTCGCCGACGTGATCGCCACCGTGCTGCACCATCCGGCTCAAAATCTGGACCACGCCCGGCCGCTCAACGAACTCGGCGTCGACTCACTGATGGCTACCGAACTCACGGTAGCTTTGCGCCGCCGGACCGGCCTGGACTTCCCGTCGCTGGAGATCGTCAACGGCGGCGGCGTGAGCGCCCTGGCGCACCGCGTCCTCGTCCGTCTCGGCCAGACACCCGCCGTCTCCGCCTCCTAATAGCCAACCACACCGGTGGGGTCCAGACCATGAGCGTGGCCTGGACCCGACCGACCGCAGAGGGAGGACTTCGATGCCGCTGCACGCCAACCGGATCCCCCTGACCTTCGGCATCCTAGGCACCCTGGAGGTCACCCACGGCGCCCGACCCTGCGCCCCCACCGCCCCTAAGCCGCGGATGCTCCTGGCCAGTCTCCTCATCCGCCACGGCCACGTTGTCCCCACGGACGACCTGATCCGCACCATCTGGGGTGATCGGCCGCCACGCACCGTGGACAGAGCCTTGCAGGTCTACGTGTCACAACTGCGTCGCCTTATCCCCCATGCCGCCATCCTGGACACCCTCCGCCCCGGATACATGCTCCGACTCGGCCCCGACGCCCGCCTGGACAGCGCCGACTTCGAGAAGCACTGCCGCCAAGCCCACGAGGCCTTCGCCGACGGCCAACTCGACCAGGCCTCCGCCCTACTCACCCAAGCTCTCACGCTCTGGCGCGCCCCGGCACTCGCCGACGTCCGCACCAGCCCGCTGCTCGAATCGGCTGCCTGGCAACTCGACGAAGCCCGTATGCTCGCCGTCGAACAACGCATCACCATAGACCTACAGCGTGGCGAACACGCACACGTATGTGTAGAACTGGCCGCGCTGGCCGCCGAACACCCCCTACGTGAAAGCTTTCAGCGACACCTGATGCTCGCCCTCTACCGCTCGGGCCGACCCGCAGAGGCGCTACGCTGCTACACCAGATTCCGCGCTCGTCTTCGCGAGGAACTGGGTCTGGAACCCAGTCCGTCGCTGCAACAGCTGCACCTGGCCATACTCCGCCGCGAACCAGCACTCGAGCCCCCGCGTCCCCACCCATTCGAGCTTACACCGCTACACCCCCACCGTGACTCTCGCTGACCTGCACTGCCTCGGGGAAGGCTTGGCGGATCGCCTCACGTGGCAGCCCGCGCCGTCCCGGCAGACGTACTCGGCCCAGGAATGCTCGCGGCCCCGCGATCAGACTCTGCAGAGCGCGCGTCTGGCGCCTCACTTGCCGAAGAAGGGTGTGTAAATCATTCGGCTCTTCCAAGATTTTCGTAGCCGATGATCTACGCGGGTCCTGGTGACGCGGTGCCGCTGTGGGTGCAGGCTGTGGCAGTGTGAGGTCGCGTTGACGATGCCGCTTCCTCAGCTGGCCGGGGTGCAAGTCGAGCGAGTTGAGGCCAGTGAGGGGCTGGTACGGATCACGGCGCGGACGCATGCCGGGGTCCCGGCCGACTGCCCAGGATGTCGGCAGGCGTCGGGGTGGGAACACAGCCGGTACGTGCGCCATGTCGCGGACGAAGCCATCGGCGGGCGCCCGGCCGTGATCGGCCTGTCGGTGCGCCGGCTGTACTGCGAGAACCCGGCCTGTGCGAAGCGGACGTTCGCCGAGCAGGTCGAGGGCCTGACGGTGCGCTACCAATGGCGAACCCCGGCTCTACAGGCCGTCGTCGAGGCGGTGGCGCATGCCTTGGCGGGCAAGGCCGAGGCCCGCCTGCTGCTGCACCTGCACCAGGTGCTCAGCTGGGCCACCATGCTGGCCTGTCTTATGCGCATTCCTCTGCCGGAGCGGCCGTGCCCCGGGTGCTAGAGATCGACGAGTTCGCCCTGCTCAGAGGCCACCGCTACGCAACAGTCCTGATCGACGCGGAGATCGGCAAGCGCGTGGAGGTCCTGCCGGACCGGAAGATGCAGACGGTCACCGCGTGGCTGCGGGAGCATAGCGGAGTCGAGATCGTCTGCCGGGACGGGGCCGGGGGCTTCTCCCAGGCCGTCACCGGCGCCGACCCGGCCATCGTGCAGGTCATGGACCGCTGGCACCTGTGGCACGGCCTCGGCGAGGCGGCTCTGAAAGAAGTCGCCGCGCACAGCACCTGCTGGACGAAGGCCGGCCCACCGGTGACCGAGGGCCGACGGGCGGCAAACACCCGCGAACGGTGGCACCAGGTGCACCAGCTCCTGGACGCGGGCGTCGGCCTGCTCGACTGCGCGCCGGCTGAACCTAGCCCTGAACACCGTAAAACGCTATGCCCGCCATCCCGAACCCGAGCAGCTGGTCCGGGCCCCGGCCTGCCGGCCCACCCTGGTGGACCCCTACCGCGACCACCTGCGCCAGCGCCTGGCGGAGAGCCCGGCCGTCCCTGTCACCCACCTCCTGCACGAGATCCATGAACTGGGCTACACCGGCAGCGCGAACCTGCTGGTCCGCTACATCAACCAGGGCCGCATCGAGGCCGACCACGCCACCCTCTCCCCACGCAAGGTCACGGGGCTCCTCCTCTCCGATCCCGACCACCAAAGCGACGAGCAACGTGTTCTGCGTGATCAACTCGCCGCCGCCTGCCTTGAAATGACCGCCCTGTCCGCCCTGGTGAGCCAGTTCGCCCGACTGGTGTCCCCCTCGCAGGACAATGCGGAGGTGCTGACCGGCTGGATCGCCCGAGTCAGGGACGGCGACCTGCCCCTTCTGCAGTCCTTCGCCACCGGCCTCGAACGCGACCGGGCCGCCGTCGACGCGGCGCTGACCCTGCCCCCCACAACGGGCGTACCGAAGGCTCCAACACCAAGAACGAGCTGATCAAACGGCGGACCTACGGCCGCGCCGGCTTCCCACTCCTCCGCCACCGGATCCTGCTCGACTGAAACGATCACCGGCTACGAAAATCTTGGAAGAGCCGCTCGATTGACAGACCCGCATCCTGTGGCGGGACCTTCCGACGCGATTCGGGAACTGGAAGACGACTCATGACAGGCATCACAGGTGGTCCACGGATGGTACGTGGGACAGGTTTCTGCGGGCCGTCCAGACCGATGCCGATGGAGACGGCCGCATCGACTGGTCCATGGTGAGTGTGGACTTTACCGTGTGCCGTGCCCACCAGCACGCCGCCGACGCCCACAAGCGGCCACCACGGAAACCCGGCAAGGTCACCCGGTCTGCCGAGCATCGCCCCGACGAAACCCTCGGTCACTCACGCGGTGGGCTGAGCACAAAAATCCACCTGGCTGGCGAAGGCGGACTGCGACCTCTGGCCCTGCTGGTCACGCCCGGCCAATGGGGCGAGGCCTCACACATGATCCCGGTCCTGGACTCGATCCGCGTCCCCCGCCCAGCAGGCGGGCACCCACACCCGGCCGGACCATCTGAGCGACGACAAAGCGTACAGCTCCCGCCGCGATCAACGGGCCTACCAGCAGAACCGCGGCAGCCAAGGAGGCCGTCCCACCAGCTTCACCTCATCGCGCTGCGCCCGCAGGAACGAGGTCGAGCGGACGATCAATCAGCTCAATGGCTTCCGGGCTATAGCAACCCGCTTTGACAAGCAGGCCTACGTCTCTCACGGCACGGTGACCGTGGCCGCGGTTCGGCTCTGGCGCCGCTCATGACCCGCCGGACAGTTCTCAGCCTGGCCGAAGGCGGTGGAGCGTACGGCGGCTACTGGGTGAGTGCCCTACGAGGATTGGGCCGTGAGGCGCTGCGAGCAGTGGCGTGCTCACAGCGCCTCCTTGGGGATAGCGGCCAACTAGGGCGCAGGCGCTGTCGTTCCTCGTCGCGGAGACCGCGGCAGCCTTGGTGAGCAGAGTGTTGCACACCGTGCCACTGCCCGGCTTCGGGAGGGCGAGTCCGCCGATCGCGCACGAGAGGTCGCCGACGAAGGTGTTGCGGGCCAGCTTGGAGTCTGTGAGGTAGTTGGCGCAGTCGGTCGCGGTGGCGTGGGCGGGCCGGGGCGGTGATGACCGCTCCTCCGGCGGCCAGGGCCAGGGTGCCCAGGGCGGCGGCGAGGCGGGGGCGGATACGTTCCGTCCTAGCCTGCCCTCATTTCAGTGGGGGCAATGCAAGGCCGAAGCCAGGCGACCGGAACTTGTGAGTCCAATCGCTTCATGCCGGTAACCGGATAAGAGGACTTTCGGTCACGCCACGAGGGAGTATTGCAAGGTGGCTGTCGTTGCCGACTCGCCGTGGCGTGGACCCACCACCGACCACGTTGGAGAGCTCCGGGGGTCAAGGCTTTGAGTGGCCGACGACCGGATGTCAAGCGGGAGTTCACTCGGTGGGGTGAAGTAAAGCCGCCAATCGCGCCATCGGTGTATTTTCCGTTCGAGTGTCGGCAGCATGGGCGTACCGCCCGGCCCTCCCCTGAAGAGAATGCCTGCGCCCCGCGCTGCTCGCCCTCACGAGTACTCTCGCCCTGGCTGCCTCGGTCTCCACTTCCGTGCACGCGGATGCCAAGGGCGAGATCAACTACTGCTCCCACAGTAGAGAGGCGACCGATCCGTATGTCTCCTTCACGGAACAGAACCTGAACGGATGCATCCCCATCCCCAAAGTTGCACCTGTCGAGACCGCGTACGCGCACGAGGCGCAGAACGTCAGCGACCAGGCCAGGGCCGAGATCTACTCGGATGACAACTGTGAGAGCACCAAGACCGTCCCGAAGGTCAATGAGCGGGCGCCCGATAAGGTCCACTTCCGGACAGTGAAGTTCGCGCCCACCTCGACAGGGTGAACACCTCCCGGAACATGGTCTGGAGCTCTGCGGGTCCAGCACGACTTCGGCTTCCAAGACCCAGGTCGCGCTCTTGGAGGCCGACGTCGCTATGTGAGGCACGGGCGCCGGTGCGGCCGAGACGGTCTCCCGCCTCAGGATCCCGGTCCACTACCGGAAGAGGATCGCGTTGATCACCCGACGGTGGTTCTTCCAGCGCCCGCCGCGCCCAACGTTCTTCGGCAAGTGAGGCGCCAGACGCGCCCCATTCCTCGTTCGACAAGTCACCCCGCCCCACGCCGACCGAAACGATCGCAACATACGACAGTCACTCTGACCCGTCGGACAGGCCTAGACCGGGCGGAATCCGTCAGCGCCTTGCAGACTTGCGCTCCCCAAGCTGTGAGGTGAGTACGGCGATGCGCTCGCGTGCAGCGCGGAAGCAGGCCTCGATGGAGGCGCCGCGAAAATAGTCGCCGGTGAGCGTGAGCCCGGCGGGAGTGGCGGCGTCAATACGCTCCAGGCGAGTCGCATGATGTCGGCTGTAGGCGCAGTACGCGGTTGCCCAGCGGGCGGTGGCGACGTGTCGGCGCCCACGTAGGACGTCGGGAAAGTGGGGGGCCAACGCCTGTTCGGCGGCCGCTAGGAGTTCCTCGTCGGTGCTGGCCCGGTCCAGCCACGTTCGTGCTGTGCGACCGCTGAAGGTGTAGCGCACGATGTGCCGGGCGCTGATGCCGTACGCGCCGGCGTTGCTGACAGGGCTGTCGGCATCGAAGACCAAGGCGCGAACTTGTTCCGGGAACACCGGCCGGTCGTACTCCACGACCGCGACGAACGCTGGGAAGTAGCGGATCGCGAGCAAGTCCTGAGCCAGCCAGCGGCTCTGGGCCAGCAGGTGGGCGGCGGCGGGCGCGGGCAGCGCCAAAACCACGGCGTCGGCGGGACACGTGACGGAGCCCTGGCCCAGCGAGCCTGTCAGAACCCCGATGACCCGACCGGACGCGTCGGTGGTCAACGCGGTGACCCGGCTGCGCAGCCGAACGGTGACGCGTCGAGCGAACTCGCGGTAGAGCGGGCTGAATCCCGATGCGAGCTGGTCGTAGGTATCCATCAGCATCCGCAGATTGGAGCCGAGGTTCCCCAAGTGGGCCTCGTCCGGCTCAGCGCCGTTCATCCTGACGGTGACTGGCCGTAGGAGCCCAGAAGCCGTCCGCGGCGCGAAGAAGCTGGTCAGCGGGGGGTCGTCGTTCCTTATGGCCAGCTGGCGGAAACCAGGGCCGGCGAGATAGCCATCGGCGTCGTGACGACGTACCGTCCAAGCCAGCCGCAAGAGCCGGGCCGCGTCGCGCACGGGCACCGTCCTCAGCGACTCACGTACGCTGCGCCAGCGGGTAGTGCTGTCTACCGTGTGAAGCTTCCCATCGCGCACGTATGATGAGTTGATACCAAAGTGCTCGAAGTCATCGCTCCCCAACGCGCGTGCGAACTGTCGAAAGTTGGAGTACCCGCGGCCGATGTTCTTGCCGCCCAGCGTCACGGCGCGCTCACCCAGCGAGGCCTCCGCACAACGGCCACCCAGACTCGCGTTCTCGTCCAGGAGCGTCACCTCGGCCCCGCTTGTAGCCAGGTACCACGCGGCGGCAATGCCCGACCAGCCGCCGCCCACCACCACGGCCGTGGCGCCTTCTATTGGGGTGGTGCTCATGCTGGGTTCTCCGTCAGCGTCGCGAAGTGGAACTCTGCTTCCGAGACGAGACGCCCGCACTGCTCGGCACGCACGATGACACGGGTGCCGTGCGGTGTCCGTTCGGGCACGGCATTGTAGAGCACGTCCGCGGCGAGCTCGGCGAAGCTGTGGAAGCGCGTGTGGCAGGAGGTGATGAGGAGGCCACGGGGGACGTCCGCGGTCGATGCGACGGCAGCCACTGCGATCTGACGGCACCCTTCGAGGACAGCCGAGCCGGAAAAGTGGTCCTGCGGATGATCGAAGAAGACAGGGTGCCTGATGTCGATCATCAGGACGGCGGTGGTGCAGTCCTCGCAGAGATCCAGTTCGCCGATCACTACGTTGGCCGAATCATGCCTGCCGACCAACGCGGCCTCGGCCCATCGCCTCCCGGCCTCACTGACGCGTGGTCCGGCCTCGGCCCCCTGCCTCAACCCGCGGTAACTCTCCTCAGACAGGAAACTCACCTCGAAGCTGGTCCGGGCGGCCAGGCGTCCCGCGACCCAGCAGTCACCGCTGCCGGTCAAGCCGAGCAGCCACCCGTCGGATTGTCGACGCTGCGTTTCTACGGGAATCACCTGCGACACCACATTGGTGGGGGTGGAATAGATCCTGAACGCTGCAGGATCCAGCAGCTCGATACCCATGCCATGCAAGATGAAATGCGCCCCGAACGGCACCTCCATCAGCTGATGCGCAATTGCCTCTAAACTCTGCCGAACGACCTCCCCGACCAACAGCAGATCGTAATATGGCGTCAGACCGTCGTTATAGAACCGGTGCTGACGAGGCAGTTGGGCGGACGTGACCAAACGGTCATCGAACACTCGAACATCGGTAACGAAGACCTGTTCCACGGCATGCTTATGCACCAATTGTCTCGCCACCGTGGAATCATCCTTCAGTATCGGCGGCTGCCACCACTGGACCGCGCGCGGCGTCACCACCGCAGGAGTTCCAAGAGCCTTACGAAGCATGTGATCCCGCCCCTCTTGTCGTCACTCCCGGCCATGACGAGTTGCCGGAACTCTGGCACGAAAACGACACTACACGCAAGGACTCAAGCATTACCGCCACAACTCCTTAAGCAGCCGCATCTGACTGACAGAATCCCCACGACTACCTGCTGAAATTGTGACCACCAGCCGCCTCCGCACTTCCGATCCCCTTGACATCCCCCACCCAAGCCGCTCGTATGAACACCCATCAGCCATGCCATTCCCGAGCCGCCCGAAATGAGGTAAAGGCCCATGAGTACCGGTACCACGCCAGAACCGATACACTCAGATCCCCACTCATATGGTCTGGTGCTATTGACCCTCTGCCTCGGTTTTTTTATGACCGTGCTGGACGTCACGATCGTCAACGTTGCGGTCCCCGAAATGATCAACTCCTTGAGCATCTCTTTCAGTCAAACCTTGTGGGTCCTCAACGCCTACACCCTCACGTTCACCGCTCTGCTTCTTTTCAGCGGCAGGCTGGGCGACCTGCTCGACCCACGACGCCTGCTGATCGGCGGACTCACGATCTTCACCCTCGCCTCGGCCGCCTGCGGCGCAGCCCACACTCCCTGGCAGCTGATCACGGCCCGCTCAGTACAGGGACTCGGCGCGGCCTGCCTCATGCCACAGACCCTGTCGCTACTCACCACCCTGACCCCTCTCGATCGGCGAGGCCGGGCGTTCGGAACCTGGGGAGCCATCGCTGGGGTTGCCCTAGTGGCGGGCCCAACCATCGGCGGCCTTCTCGTCACCTGGCTGGACTGGCGCTGGATCTTCCTCGTAAACCTCCCGGTCGGCGGCGCCACGATCCTGCTCGCGCTTCGTTGCCTCCCCCCAGGCCGCAAGCGCCGGCGGTCCCGGCCCGATCTTCTTGGCGTTGGCCTCTCCTCGGCCGCGCTGTTCTGTCTCACGTTCGGGATCATCGAGGGACAGCACTACCACTGGGGCCCCATCAGCGGACCGATCTCCATCCCCGTCCTCCTCGCAGCGGGAGGAACACTGTGGGCGGTGTTTCTGTGGGCCGAGCAGCGAGCGGCGGCGGCCGATCCGCTCCTTCCACGTGAGCTCCGGCGCCAACGCACTTTCACGATCATGAACCTCGTGACGGCCCTGATGATGTTCGCGCTTGCCGCGCTGCTGCTGATGATGACGCTCTACCTGCAGTCCGTGCGCGGCATGTCCGCACTGGCCGCCGGACTGACGATCTCCCCTACCCCTCTGGTCGCAGTGCTGCTCTCTCCACTGGTCGGCCAGGCCACTGGGCGCGGCCGCAACACCCAGCTCACCCTGATACTGGGCCTGTTGGTCGTTACAGGCGGGCTGCTGTGGCTACGCTCCATCACACACACGAACACGGACGCCACCGCACTGCTGCCAGCACTGCTGGTCATGGGAGCGGGCATGTCGCTGGTGCTGGCCCCCATGAACGCCCTCACCATGCACGGCATCCCCACGCACTTGGCCGGTGCCGCCTCAGGACTGGTGAGCACCTCCCGGCAACTCGGGACCACGATCGGCGTCGCAGCCGTGGGCGCTCTCCTGGAAAACCGCCTCGCGCACGCGATCCCGAGTGCGGTACACGAGCACTCCAGGGACGTGCCGGCCCAGCTGCGACCAGCACTCGACCAGGCATTCTCGGACCCCGGCGACCTCGCTGATCGCCTCGGGTTGGTCAGTGCAGGGTCGCAGCAACAACCCGGCCCCGACCCCACCACTGCAGCACAATTGCACGAGGTGTACCGCGCCACCTTCAGCGACGCGTTCATCGACGCCCTGCACTCAACCCTACTGCTGCCGTCCGCCTTGCTACTGCTCGCTGCGGTGATCACTCTGACTGTCCGGCCGCCGCACTCGGCATAGGCAGGCTCGCGCCACCGTGGCGCCTCCACCCACCGCCCGATCCGCCGCCCGACCCCAGGCCGGGCCCCGCTGGTCGTGTGCCCGCTCGTGGCAGTACTGACCGGTGGATGGATCCTCTCCGTGCACCGTCGTGGAAGATGTGAACCATGGCCGCGCGGTGGAGCGGATGTCGACGCGCTTGCCGATGAGTTTCCAGGGCACCGAGTAGAGGGTGCAGCCCGCCTTGACATGGATGTCCGGCCCGACCAGCGGAGGACCATCTCGCCAGCACGAACAGAGTTCTGAGATGAGGCAGCAGAGCCTGGGCCTCTACCGCTTCGAAGACCGACAGCGGGGCAGCCCCGCCCAATGGTCGGCACTGCCGTCAGCCGGCCACTTTCATGCACCACTTGATGGCCTCGGCCTGCATGTGCTCGAAGGAGGCGAACTCCCGTCCGCGCCAGTACGAGTCGCGGGCATAGGGCATCGGCCATTCGACCTGCGGCTTGTCCTTCGGCCATCCAGCGCGGGCCGGATCGATCAGTGCACCGTAATGGGCAGCGAGTTCGCCATAGGCCTTGTTCATTTTCGAGTCGTAGAGGTCGGGCTTGTTGACTCCGGTGCGGAGCTTGTCCGGCACCAGCCGTTTCGGTGCCCTGTCGAAGAACCGGGATGCCTCGACGTGGGCGGCTGTCCATGCGTGCTGGTCGAGGGTGAACACGGGCCGGACGAACATGTGGCGCGAGCAGGGCAGCACCCTCACGAAAGCCCAGATCCGGTGCCGCCTTCCGCTGCGGGGGTTGATCCACTGACCCAGGAAGCCGTAGGCGATTTGGGCCTCCGAACCGAGCTCGACGTCCTCTCGCAGGACCGGGACCTGCGATCTTCGGGTCTCCTCCGGCAGGGGGCATGGACCCAGCGGCGGAAGCTGGAGATGGACGCCTCCAGCCCGTGCTCGTCGCGAAGACACTGGTGGATCGCGCTGACGGTCACCGTCCCCAGCATTTTCTTGACGTAGTCGCGGTGTTTGTCGATCTCCGGCCAGGTGATCTGTCGGAGCCTGGATTCGGCGAGTTCGGGGAACCAGCTTCTGATCAGCTTGCCTCAGTCGGGCTGGCTCATCGGCGGGCCGCCCGGGATGATTCCGGCGGCCTCCGCCGGGGCCAGGTACTTCCTGACGGTCTTCCGGTCCACTCCCAGTGACGTGGCCAGCTCGCTCTTGGAACGGCCCGCATACCAGTGGACGTAGATCTCGGCGATGTCGACCACGGTGAACGTTCTCCTTGCCATCCGGTGCTGGCTCCCGATCTTCTCGAATCCACTGGTCGAGGGGCAGCATCCGCCTTTTCGATAGCCAGGACACCCGCTTTCCGCCTCCGTCATCCCCATGGGGAATAACGTGACCGCGCGGGGTGGGGAATTACGTGACGCTCAGGCTGTCTCAGCTGGGGAAGTTCGTGATCGTAGACAATCATTTCTGACCTGGACAAAAGCCCCTTTGAAGGCGGCCCTAGCCGTAGTCGTGATCGCTTCTGGCTCGTTTCCTTCGGACCGCCTGATTGTTGGGCGGCATGCATCATGACGAGCTGGAAGCCGCGGGCCACTTTCCCGATATGCAGAGCTGGACCGGTGCGCTTGACGCGACCAGGCCACCGGCAACTGCAGGCGCCGAGTCCCCTCCTGTCCCCTGTTCGCCGCCCCCCGCAGCGGCTTTTCTGAACCATGCGCCCAGCGTCTGAGCGCGAGCCACACCGTGGCCGCACGAGCTGATCATAGGTACAGCCCTTCGCGTATGTGCCAACAGGAGGAGGTATCCCCATGACACCACTGCCGCACCCTTTGGCTCGCCTGCGTGCACTGACCGGCGACTCTCAGGCTTCCTACGCGGAACTCGTGTCGCAAACCCACGAAACCTTAGGGTTCGGCCCATTGGGAAGTCGCCGGGAGAAGGTCGCCCGTTGGGAAACCCAAGGCATCCCCCCCGATCACAACACCCAACTCACGATCGCCCGCATACACCAGATTCCCTGGGAGGAAGTCGAGCGCCTGGCGTGGCCCGACTGGCTCAACCTGGGCGTGGCCGCGCCCCCGCGTTCCGTACGGGCACGTACACAGCACAGGCGGGCGTCGACCACGTCTGTCGAGGCCCGACTGCCAACCGCGAGGCCGGCCCCCCTGAGCGTCATCGGCAAGGGCCTCTCACTGTTCCTCCGGCAAATCCAAGACGGCATCGCCGAATCGATACCCCCGTCTCCGCACGGTGGTTCACGTGTCACCCACGGCACCGCGGCCCTGATTGAAAGCCGCTCCACGTCACTGCATCAACTGCTATCGGCAACCAACCCGGTTGATCTTTATCACGTCACACGGAACGAACTTCGTCTGGTTACCGAGCTCATAGCTCGCGGCACATACGACCACAACACCGGACGGCGACTACTCCTCGTTGCCTCACAGTCCGCGACACTGTGCGCAGTGATCGCAGCGGCACTCGGCGAGAGCAGCCACGCGGAGCGCTATCGTCTCACCGCGGCGCGAAGCGCGGCCGGCACGGGGTGTTTGGTTCGGACTTGTGTCTGCTTGGCCGACCTGGCCCTGAGCCATATTGACATAGGTGATCCCCGGGATGCACTCGCAGTGATACACGCTGCGCGCGCCATGCTCCCCGCTCCTCCACCCGATCTCCACGCGCTTCTCAGCGCCCGCGAAGCACGTGCGAACAGTCGCCTTGGGGAGGCTATCAAGAGCCGCCGCGCCATGGACGACGCGGCCACCGTCCTATCCAACCCGCTCCATGACAGGGAACCTCTTTTGCATCGCACCATCGATGAGGCCTGGATCGCCATGAACCTCGCCAAGGTGTGGCTAGACATGCGGCAGCCCCGCCTCGCCCTCGAGCAGCTAGCCCCAATCCTGGGGAACGGATTCGCCGTTCCCACCCTTACGCAGCCTCCTCTCATCGTCGCCAAGGCCCTGCTCGATGCCGTCGACGCACAGCTGGCCTTGGGTGACGTGGAGTCGGCCATCCTATATGCCACGCGCTCCACAGAGATGTTCAGCCGGATGCCCTCCGGCCTCTGCACGCAGTACCGGCACAGGTTCTTGAAGCACCTTAATGTGCCGTCGGTGCGCGAACTCCTTGATCGCTGGGCTATTAAGGAGGAATACCGAACGCCTGATCTTCCAATTTGAGAGGCAGCGCCCCACGGCTGACTTCAGGACAGGTAATACTGCCTCACAATGATGACGACCGGTCTATGAAGTCCCTCACTTCAGACACACTCGCATAACACATCAATGTGTTGCGCAGTCGGGCCACTTCCCTGGAACCGCGGGTAAAGTGCACAAGGTTCAGGGAATCTTGAGCGCGGTGCGCGAATTGGGCAGCCGCCGACAGTTCACCAATCTCGACGTACGCCGTGGCGAGTTGGGCAAAATAGGAGACTGCAAACGTGAGATCATCATGCAGAGGGATCGCACCGGTCGGCACGGCCTCGAAGCGTTGCAGCGCCTGCTGCGGCTGACCCATGCGGAGCATGTCAGCGCCCGCCCCCAATTCGAGTTCGGCGCGATTGACCCAGGCGTTGAGGATGGTGCCCGGCGTGCCCTGATCATCGGCAAGGGCGCAGTGGGCAGCGTCCATCGCGCGACCGTGCGAGTTCGCGTCTCCGAGATCGGCATACGCGCGTGCTGCGATCGCGTGAAGGGCCGAGATTGTCCGCGCGCTGGCCTGTCCGTCACGGGTGTCAAGGTCGGGCACGCTCAGCAGGCTCAGTGCCGCGGCGGGTGCGCCCGCTTCGCATTGCTGATATGCCAATTGCATGGTGAGGTACGCATTGAGCTCCGGGTCCGGGATGCTGGCGGCCAGTCGGAGCGAGGTGCGCAAGTATGCTTCCGCTTCATCTAACCGGCCGCTTCCAACGGCGATCCACCCCTGCATTCCGGCAGTGCACGCCGCGAAGCCTCGAAGCGCCTTCAATGTGCTGCTGTTGTGTCCGGAGCCGGCTATCAGGCCTCTGATCAACGCAAAGTCGGATGCGGCGGTGACCTGCAGCAGATCGGGGCCGAGCGATCGGTCCAGGCTGACTAGGGTAGTCAGCCGTGTCTCCATTACCTCCAGGAGTGCAACTCCCTCGTCAGGTCCAGGCATCGGGCGAAAGGCTGCAGGGAAGTTCATCTCTCCGTCCCTCTCTTGGGGAACCGACCAGCAGAGACCGCCCCGCGCCCTGCTCACGGAGGTGTCCGAGTAGCTGACGCACGGCGGGGGGCGTGTTGTGTAGGCACGGAAACACTGCTGACACTGCTAGACGCACCTGAGGATAGCCGAACAAAGAGGTTAGGTACCCAGTGTGGGGTGGGGGTAGCAGCTTCGTTTGTGTCCGGAGGCCAACCGGACTTCAATGATCTATAGGGCGATCCGAGCTTGTGTCAGGAGCCGTTTGCTCGGTCAGGCGGGCCAGGAGCTCACGGGCGGCGGGGGCCGTATTGTGACGAACGAATCTTCGGCGATACTGGTTCGCGACCGCTGGAGGTAGATTGCCGACAAGGTCGAGCACCCAATGAGCGGTGTTCAGAGCCATATCAAGTTGGGCGACGGCCAGGTACGCATCGAGCGCATGCAGGGCCCATCTTGGCGCCCGAAGCTGGGGATAGGCAAGGCCCGCAGGATTCGAGCTGCCGGAGAAGAGCGGCGCAAGATATTCAAGAGCTCGCCGCGGGCGGCCCAGGTGATACCAGACAAGGCCCGCAGTCAAAGACATTCGCCCTGGATCGACCGCCCCCAGGAGGTGTTCGCCGTCCGCGTTGCGCCATCCCCTGCCCTCCGGCAGCGCACCGAAAGCAGTCTCCAGATCCTGTTGGCCACCTCGAGTATCGCCAAGTAATGCATGAGCGCGAGCACGCCGCGCATACAGAAGAGCGGTGAACCGTGGGCTCTGACCGCGCGCGACCGCCTGCGTTCTGTCCGCCAGCGCAAGAGCGTCGCTGGGTTCCCTACTAGCAAGGTGCAGCCCGACCAGCTCACTCATAAGCGTGGCGGCAAGTTGCACATCGCCAGCAGTCGTCGCTGCCCGGATCGCCACCAGCTGATAGCTCTGTGACCGGTGATCATCTCCGATACTTTCCATGAGTTCGGCGTAAGCATTGGCGATCCGAGCGGCCAGCACATACAGTCGAACCCCTGTCTGATGTTCGTAGCCAGTAGTGCGCAGAAGTACGGTGACCAGGTGCAGTTCACCACGTACGGCGGCGACGAGAGTTGCAGGTTCGACGGAAACGACCAATTCGCAGAGGCCCTGAACGCGGGATTCAATAGCATCAACCACCCGGGGATCGCTCGGCTTACCCGACCGGGACAGCACGGGCGACTGGCCAGTTACGGCTTTCTGCCAAGAGTCTGCAAGGGAGACTATATCTGGGCCGCTTATCGGCAGAAAGACAGAGGGGGCCTCGTGCGTCTGCTGACTCACCGCGCACAGGGACTCGACAGTGCCCTCAGGGGTCCAGGGGTAGACAGAACTCCCCGCATCGCTCGTTGCCAGGCGCAACCATCGCGGCCAGCCAAGCATCAGCACCTGCTCCCGGGATACACCAAAGATGGCCGCCAAAGAGTACTGGGCTTCAATAGAAGGGGTGACCTGCCAGCTCTCCCACCGTGAAACCCTTTTGCGATACGACCCAATGACACCGAAGCCGAGTCGCTCATGAACCTCTGCCACCAACGAGGCAAGTTCAGTTTGCGAATATCCTGCTGACACCCTAAGCAGCGCGAGGGGGTGCCGGAACACATACTCAGGACCAGGCAAGAATACCTCCTCAGCAAGCCGGAGGGGCGGCGGAATGACGTTAGCCACTCAACGCGCCGCCCTCATGAATACGGCGGACCGAAACACATCATATCGAAAAGTAACGAGTTCCTCCATACCTGCGTTAACAATGCGGCAGCCACTTTAGCAGCGAAGGCGCATTAAAGATTGTTTCGTCCTAAAAATGGCGCTAGGGCTTGCAGATGATTAACACGCCGGTTTGGGGTGGTCCGAGGTGATCCCTGGGGTCAGGAACGCTGTGACGTCTGCTGGTGTGCGGAAGCGAGCTGTCGAGGCGGTGATGCGGTAGCCGTGGGCTTCCAGGAGGGGGAGGGGGCGGACTTCTCGGACGGTCCGGCTGATGGTCATGGTAGTGACGCCGAACAGCCGGCCCAAGAGGTGCTGCGAGGCGAGTTTGTGGAGGTAGAGGACCGTTGCCAGGATGCGGTCGGCGTGGGTGAGCTTGTCCTTGGGGCCTGCTCCGGGGACCTGGCTCGGCCGGCCGCCACGACGTGTGGCCCGGGACTGCTCACGATGACGCTCCAGTTCAGGTGCCAGGGCAGTGGTCAGGTGGGTCATGCCGGTCAGTTCGGGGTCCTGCAGCGAGCGGACCGGTAACTGCCATGGTGGGCCCGCGGGTTCGTCTGCACCGTCGGCGGCCTGGCCCTGGGCTATGAGGTGGAGGGGTGTAGTTCCAGTCTCCGTGGAAGCGGTGTCTGTGCATGGCCAGTGCGTCGATCTGCGCGACGGTCACGGTGATGCCGGTCGGGAAGGTCCCGGTGTCGAGTTCGGTATGTACGGTCAGGCCGGTTGCGGTGGTGGTCGCGGCGATGCTGTTGAGGATGGCTTCGTGAAGAGGCGGTGCTCAATCTTGTTCCGTTTCGAGGCGCCGGGTGGCAGGTGGCACACGGTGATATCCAGCCCGGTCTCGGCGGCGAGAGCGGCGAGTTCTGTCTTCCAGGTGCGGGTGCGGAAGCCGTTGGAGCCGCCCGCGTCCGCGGTGATCAGCAGCCGTGCGGCCTGCGGGTAGTCGTGCCGGCCCCGGCCGTGCCACCAGCGCCGGGTGGAGGCGACAGCGAACGCCGCAGTGTCATGGTCGGTGCCGGCGCTAACCCAGCCCGTGTTCGCAGCCACGTCGTAGATCCCGTACGGGATCGCCTTGCCGGAGCCGAGCTGGTCAAGGAAGTCGTGCGTCCTGACCTTCACCGGCTCACCTGACGGCTGCCACTCGCGGCCGCTGTTCCTGTAGTTGCCGACCAACTCCCTCTTCTTCGTGCCGACGCTGATGACGGGCTGCCCGGTATCGATGCGCTGCCTGGCCTGCTCGTTGATGTAGCGGAACTGGGCATCGCGGTCCGGGTGCTGATTTCCCTCGATGGTTTTGGCGTTGGCCTGCAGGCTGAAGCACACCTGTCGAGGACCTGGTGCGGTGGGCGAAGATGCGCTGGCGGATCGAGCACGATTACCGCGAACTCAAGCACGGCCTGGGTCTGGACCACTTCGAGGGCCGGACCTGGCGGGGCTGGCACCACCATGTCACCCTCGTCACCGCCGCCCAGGCCTTCCTCACCCTCCACCGGCACGACCCAAAAGTCCGCACACCGGCCTAACCCTCTACCAGGTCCTCAACGCTCTCCAGGACCTGCTGCGGTGCTGGACCGGAACCTGCACAACCTGCGGCTGCCCACTACCCACTCCCGACACCCAACAAAGATCCAGACGAGTACCAAGCTAACGAAGCACCGCTAGCACCCCGGAGCCTGACTGCAAGCCGATTCGGAGGTTGAAGAATAAGCTAAGGCTGGATTCCCTCTATCCTTGGGCATATGCGCCCCCCTCGTGGTGTGGAGGCGGGGCTCCACCGAGCCTGCCACTTCCACCGCCAGGCTGCGGTACAGCGGGCGCCCCGCGCTGTTATCAACGCTTCTACGCCACCTCGTAGCTGCGCCGGATCATCGCATCGGCGCGCTCCAGGTCCGCCCTGGAGCGCAGGCGGACCTCCATATCGCCGGTGCCGTGGTGTCCGATCCCGCGGACATCGCGGCTGAAGCCGTCGACGAGGCCGAACTCGTCCGGTCCAGCCTTGAGGTACACCACGATCGCATCCCGGCGGGTGTTCACCACGCAGGTGAAGTTCCGCAGACGCCGGTAGGCATCATATGGGTGTCCTCCCCCAGCGCGAGGAGCTTCTCGTGCAGCGCTTCCCGCACCTCCGCCAGCGGCCCCTCTCGCTTCCCAGCGTCCGGAGACGCGGGGGGCTGCGCCGGCCGCTTGGCGACGGTGCGGCGGGTAGGGCTGTGTTCCTGGACGGAGGCGACGGTCTCCAGGGCAAGGAGGCCGCCGCCGAAGTACCGGTAGGTGACCAGGTCGATGGTGCGTCCCATCTCGTGGACGGCATGAAGGTCGTACCAGGTGAAGCTCTCCGCGATACAGATCACGCGCGGAGCGGACCACAGCACCTGCGACGCCGCCTCCTTCCCCAGGCGATCTCGGACCAGCAGCTGGAACTCACCCCGGTGATCAACCAGCCAGGACAAGTAGAACAAACCCCTGACTGATCACGTTCGCGTCCCGCGCCCGCTTGTACTCCACGATCACCGGCGCGCCGTTCTCATCCAAGCCGAGCGAATCGATCCGCCCGCGATACCGCGGCCCGGTGCTGTAGTCGGTCGCCAGGAACCGCACCCCCAGCAGTTCCTCCATGTGCACCTCGACGAGATCCTGCAGATCACGCTCACAGTCCGCGCTGCCCGCGGGGATCTCCTCCACGCTCTGCTCGCCTGATGCTGAACAGCTTCAGGCCCGCCACCCTGCTCCCCCTTGCTCCCACCTGCCGCAACAGCAGCAGAAGTAAGGTTCGTTCCCAGGGGATGCATATATCGCAGGGTTTTCCGGGACGGTCCGCTGCACACCCGGACAGGGCATCCCCGGCGTGTGCAACATGCTTGCAACGGCCCCCGGGAAAGCTCAGCGTTTACGCAGGTCAGCCCCCGTAGCTCGGCGGGTAGAGCGCGCCTCCTGGAGGACGTGCCCGGTGGGTCGGGGTGGCCTGCTCCGCCGAATGCCCGGGCATGCGACGCGGCTCAATATCACCCCACCTGCTTGCTCGCCCTTCTCGGCACGGATACCTTCCCGCCGCACACTCCATGATCGAGAGGAAAACTGGCATGGCCGGACTCAAGGGCGCCTACACCGTCATCAACGCCCACAGTGGCAAGGTGCTGGACGTCGCCGGAGCGAGCAAGGACGAGGGCGCCAACGTCCACCAGTGGGACGCGAACGGAACCGACGCCCAGATATGGGACGTCACCGAGATCGGCGAGGGCAGCGAGTGCTATCCTGCGTGCCCGGTGCAGCGGCAAGGCGCTGGCCGTGGCCGGCGGGAGCAATGACGACGGGGCAAGCGTCGTCCAGCTGGAGGTGCCCGTGAACCAGGACCCGCCGACGGGGATGGTGTGGATCCTCAAGCTCGACCGCACCGGCTACATCGCCGTCAACGCCGGCAGCAACGAGTACCTCGACGTGGCGGACGGCAGCACAGAACGCGGCGCCAACGTCATCCAGCGCGACGGCTCCCTCGAGGACAGTCAGAGGTGGCGATTCACCCCGGTCAAGTGACCAGGGAGGCTCGGCCCACTCACCGCTCCGGGGGCCGCGGAGCGCCCTCACTTCCCAGGCCTTGAAGCTCGCCGACGGATCGGTCACACGGTCCGTCTGCAGGGTCCGCGCCTTCGTGTGCACTGGCTCCTGCGGAAACGCCGGAATCCGGGCCCGATGGGCACTCGTCCGTCGCGCGCTCCTTCCGACCCGACGCTGTTCAGGGAGGTAAGGGCTCCGGCGTCAGGGTCCTGTGTTCGTACTAGCTTCGGCCATGTGGTGTGTAGCACTGAGCCTCCGCCAACTTGAAGTCGCTGGTCAATGGTCTGGTGGCTATGTACAGCGCCTCAGATATCCGGCAGTGGCTCGCCCAGCGCCGGATCGACCCCGCTGCGGTCGTCCGGTGATCAAGCAGATGCCGCCGATCGGCGTGAAACTGTCCACCGACATCGAGTACCGCGAGGGCAACCCCAACCCGTACCGGGCCCGGGTGCGCTGGTTCGCCCCCCCATCACGCGAACGCCTGTCGCGCTCGCAGATGCTGCCCAATTCCGACGAGGCCCAGGCATGGGTCGACCGGATGGAACGCGTCACACAGCGCGGCGTGAGCCCGGCAGTGGCGACGATGACGCTCGCCGAGTACGGGGAGCTGGAGTGGGGCCTGGCTATGCGCGACCTGGAGCCCAAGACCATGGGCCCCTACGGCGCGTTTCACCTCCGCCGTGGCGCAACCCCCAGGATGCCGCCGTTGGCTTCCCACACCTCCGCCTGGATGCAGGCGAGAGCTCCGTCAAGGCCAGATCGAATCGCTCGATCGACGATGCCGGACGAGCGTTTCCCGCAGCCCCTGAACGCAAAGACTGCTGAGCGGAGCCAGCCGATCCGCCAGTCCCCCATCTCTACGTGCCGGGGCCCTCGCACTCACCCCCGAGGCCACGGCCATCGTCACAGCAGGGCGATCCGCACAGAATGCCCTACTTCAACGCTGCGTAACCAGCACCAATCCAGCACGGGAGGTGTGAGCAGGGGTGCTGACGTGCGGTTTTGGTCAGCACCAAACCAGCACAGGAGTCAGCACCCCCATCCGCAAACCATGCAAACTTCGGACAATTTTCGCGCCAGGATTTCTGGATCGAGTTGAGGCATTCCAGCGTCCTACGCCCTCTCCCTCATGGTCCCGTCACGCACACCTCTCCCCCAAACTGTGTAGCCCCACAACATAGGCCCCTGACCTGCCGCTTCCTACCGTGTGGCGACGCAATGACGCGTCCCTCGCCCACCCGGAAGTGATGACCATGGCCACCCCTCCCCCACCCACCCCAACTCCCAACTCGCTCCCCAGAATCGTCGTCGCGAGCCTCATCGGGACCACTATCGAGTGGTACGACTTCTTCCTCTACGGTTCCGCCGCCGCGCTCGTCTTCAACAAGCTGTTCTTTCCCGGTTCCGATCCGCTCGTCGGGACGTTGCTGTCCTTCCTCACCTACGCCGTGGGCTTCGTTGCGCGGCCCGTCGGGGCGCTGGTGTTCGGGCATTTCGGGGATCGGGTCGGGCGGAAGCGGTTGCTTGTGGTGAGTCTGGTGATGATGGGGGGTGCTACGTGTGCCATCGGGGTGTTGCCCACTCATGCTGCCGTCGGGTCGCTGGCGCCCGTGTTGCTGACTCTGCTCCGGCTTGTGCAGGGGTTTGCCTTGGGCGGGGAGTGGGGCGGGGCCGTGTTGCTGGTGTCCGAGCACGGGGATGCGCGGCGGCGGGGTTTCTGGGCCGCGTGGCCGCAGACCGGGGCTCCTGCGGGGCAGTTGCTGGCCACCGGGGTGCTGTCCGCGCTCACTGCCTCGACGTCCCAGTCGGCGTTCTTGTCGTGGGGATGGCGGGTGCCGTTTCTGTTGTCGGGGCTGCTCGTGATCGTGGGGCTCTGGATCCGGCTGTCCGTGGACGAGTCGCCCGTCTTCAAAGCCGCCCTCGCGCGGGCCGCCTCGGGCGAGCCGGAGAAGCCTCCGCTCGTCGCCGTGCTGCGGGACCACTGGCGCGACGTGCTGGTCGCCATGGGTGCCCGTATGGCGGAGAACATCAGCTACTACGTCATCACCGCGTTCATCCTGGTCTACGCCACCGAGCAGACCCAGCTGCCCAAGCAGTCCGCGCTCGACGCCGTGCTCATCGGCTCCGCCGTGCACTTCGCGGCCATCCCCGCGTGGGGTGCCCTCTCGGACCGGATCGGGCGGCGGCCCGTCTACCTGATGGGGGCCGCGGGCATCGGCATCTGGGCCTTCCCGTTCTTCGCGCTCGCGGACTCCGGGAGCTTCGGTGGGCTGGTCACGGCCGTCACCGTGGGGCTGGTCCTCCACGGCGGGATGTACGCGCCCCAAGCCGCCTTCTTCTCGGAGATGTTCGCGACCCGGATGCGGTACTCGGGGGCCTCGATCGGCGCGCAGTTCGCATCCGTGGCCGCCGGGGCACCGGCCCCGCTGATCGCCACCGCGCTGCTCGCGGAGTACGACAGCGGCACGCCGGTCGCCCTGTACGTGATCGCCGCCGCCGTGGTCACGCTGGTCGCGGTCGGTCTCGCGCCGGAGACCCGCCGTCGCGATCTCGACGCTCCGGCGCCGGGACAGGGGCCGCGAGGCGGTGCAGCCTCAGCGCCAGCTGGATCTCCAGGGCCCGGGCGGGCGTCTGCCAGTCGGGGCCCAGCAGGCGGCCGACGCGGTCCAGGCGCTGGGCGACGGTGTTGACGTGCACGTGCAGGGAGTCCTTGGTACGGGCCGGGCTCATCCCGCCGGCGAAGTACGCGTCGAGGGTCGGCACGAGCGCGGTGCCGCGGCGCGTGTCGTACGCGATCACGGGCCCGATGGTGCGGTCGACGAACCGGCCGATGCGGTCCCCGCTCCCGGCCCCGCCGTCCGCCCCGGCGAGCAGCAGCCCGACGAAGCCGAAGTCGTCGGCCGCCGCGCCGTCTCCGTCCCGGCCGAGCACGTGCAGCACGTCGAGGCAGCGCCTCGCTTCGGCGTACGCGGCGGCCACGGCCCCGGGGTCGGCCGCCGGAGCGGGTACGGGCGCGGATGCGCCCACGGTGACACCGGCGGGGACCGCGGCTCCCAGTTGCCTGGCGGTGCGGCGGGCTTCCTCGGACGCGCTGTGCCGCCCGTCGTGGGGCAGCAGGAGCACCGTGCCGCCGTCCCGGGCCACGGCCAGGCCGTGCCGGGTCGCCGCCAGATGGGACGCCGCCGACAACAGTCGCTGCCGGTGGTCGGCGGACAGGGCTCCCTCCGCAGGGCCCGGACCGGGGTCCGGGCCGGGGCCTGGGCCGGGGTCCGGCTCCGTAGCCTCTGCGCCCTCCGCCACTCTCGCCGCCAGCACCACGTGCGGCGTGTCCAGATCCGCGCGCAGGCGTGCGGCCCGCTCCCTCAGGAGGCGCGGGTCACGGCCGGGCGCGTCGAGGAGGTCGTCGAGGAGCTCGCCCCGTACCCGCTGTTCGGCCTCCCCGGCCTGACGGCCCGCGAGTTGCAGCAGTGAGGTGACCATGGCCGCCCGTTCCAGCGTGCGCTGGTCGACGGGGTCGAGGACGTGGTGCCCGGACAGGGCGAGGGCTCCGAGGAGTTCGCCGCCCGCGGAGACGGCGGCGTACCAGCCGTCCCCGTGACGTACGGCGCGGGAGCTGTCCACGGCGGCCGCCGGGCACTGGCCGGCCTCCAGGAAGGTGACCTGCCCGCCCAGGCTCTCCGCGACGGCCGCGGCGACGTCGTGCACGTCGCCGCCGCGCAGCACGAGTGCGGTGAGCCGGTCGTGGACGTCGGAGGCGCGCTCGATGACGGCGCTGCGGTCACGGATGATCTCGTTGGCGGCCTCCAGGCCGGCGAGGGCGGAGCGGGTCTCGGCCAGCAGGTTCGCCGTGTCGATGGCGACGGCGGCGTGGGCGGCGAACGAGGCGAGCAGCGCCGTCTGCCCGCGTTCGAAGGCACGGGCGCGGCGGTCCGCCGCGAAGAGCACCCCGATGACGCGGCTGCCGAGCCGGAGCGGCACGCCGAGGATCGCGACCAGCCCCTCGTCGCGGACTCCCGAGTCGATGGTCCGGGTGTGCTGGAAGCGGGGGTCGTCGAAGTAGTCGTCGGTGACGTAGGGGCGGGCGGTCTGCGCGACGAGCCCGCCCAGCCCCTCCCCCATGCCGAGCCGCAGCTGCTGGAAGCGAGCGGAGACCGAGCCGTCGGTGACGCGCATGTACGTGTCGCCGGCGGCCGGGTCGTGGAGGGTGAGGTACGCGACGTCCGTGCCCAGCAGGGAGCGGGCCCGCTCCACGATGGCCCGGAGCACCGCGTCGAGGTCGCGCAGGCCGGCCAGGTCGTGGGCGGTCGCGAAGAGGGCCGACAACTCGGCCTCGCGCCGCCGCCGGTCCTCCAGCTCCGCCCGTACGCGCAGAGCCAGGTGCTTGGCGCGGTCGAGGGCGGCGAGCCGGTCCGGCGGTGCCCCGTCGGCACGGGCGCGCAGCACCGGACGCTCGTACTCGGCGGCCGGGGCTCCCCGGGCGAGCAGCGCGAGGTACGGGGTCTCGGCGTGATCGGCCGGATGGGCGTGATCGGCATGATCGGCGGACATGCGCACAGGCTTACCTCCGGCGGCGGACAGCCCACCAGTCACCGGGCGGCCGTCAGTCAGTGGGCCGTCCATCCGCCGTCCATGGTCAACGTGCTGCCGGTGATGAAGGAGGCGTGCGGTCCGCACAGGTAGACGACGGCCTCGGCGACCTCGCCGGGTTCGATGAGGCGCTTGACGGCGGAGTCCGCCAGGAGGATCTCCGTGAGGACGCTCTCGGCGGGGATGCCGTGGAGGGCGGCCTGATCGGCGAGCTGCTTCTCGACGAGAGGGGTGCGTACGTAGCCGGGGCTCACGCAGTTGGACGTGACTCCGTGCGGCGCTCCTTCGAGGGCGGTGACCTTGGACAGCCCTTCGAGGCCGTGCTTCGCGGCGACATAGGCGGACTTGTAGGCGGAGGCCCGTAGCCCGTGCACGGAGGAGATGTTGACGACGCGGCCCCATCCGCGTTCGTACATGTGCGGCAGGGCGCCCCTCAGCAGGCGGAACGGTGCTTCCAGGAGGAGGGTGAGGACGGCGCGGAACTCCTCCGGCGGGAAGTCCTGGATGGGGCGTACGAGCTGGGTTCCGGCATTGTTGACGAGGATGTCGGTACCGGCGGCGGCCTGCTCGGCGGCGTCGAGGTCGGTGAGGTCGAGCAGCACGGCCTCGACGGCGCCGGGCAGGTGCTCCGTCCGTGCGCGGAGGGCGTCCAGGCCGGGGGCGTCGCGGTCCACGGCACGGACCCGGGCTCCGGCGGCGGCCAGCCGCAGGGCGCAGGCGGCTCCGATGCCGCCTGCGGCGCCGGTGACGAGCGCGGTGCGCCCGCTCAGCTCGATGGAAGAGTCCACCAGGGCTGATGGATTCCGGGCACTCAATGGATTCAGTGGGTTCAGTGGATTCGGTGGGTTCAGTGGATTCAATGGCGTGTTCGGGGAGTGGGGCGCGGTCATGTCCGCACCCTAGGCCGGGGCCCCGGCCGGACCGATGTGGTCTACAGCCACATTGCAGCCCGGTTCCATGGCGTGGGAAGACATCATCCGGCGACGGAGACTTCCGGGCGCCGCGGCAGTCGGCCGGGCTTACGGCGTACGTCCCATCATGTGGAGGAATCGGTCCTGCTCGGACGCGTCCGCCGCCGGCGACGTCTCCGTCGGAGGGCCGTAATAGCGGTTGCCGTCCGCGATCGGGCTCTCGCTGACGCCTTGATAGATCCACGTGAAGTTGCCGAGGATCCAGCGCACCGTACGCGCGTCGAGCCGTTCGTCGAGCCGTACCGCGCGGGCGAGGTCCCACGTGTGCGTGACCGCGTCCACCGTGCGCTGTCCGTGTCATGCATGGTGCCGAGTCCGGCCGCTGCGCACTGCCGCTTCCGGCGGGCATCGGACGCCGATGTGATCACTTCCGGGGAGTCCGGGGACGCTGTTCCGGGTGCAGCCCATAAACGTGCGGGAGCAGCCCGTAAACGTGCAGCGCGCCGGAGAACGTCGCCGCGTACACCTTGCCGCCCGTGACGGTCGGCGGCACGAACTTGGCGAACAGGCCCACGTCGTCACGGGTGGCGTTCATCTTGCTGTTCCACAGCTCGCGGGTGAGGTCCGTCGCCTGGTAGCAGCGCAGGATTCCTTCCACGACCGCCTGGTTGGCGTCGTCCCTGTACGGGTGGGAGGCCCACAGCAGGCCGGTGGCGGGGTCCGTGTGGTGGGCGGAGAGGGAGAGCATGCCGCCGGGCATGCCCGGTGAGCCGCCGGGGACGCCGGTGGGGTCGGTGGTGGTGCTCGTGGAGACCGGTGTGGTGGCGAAGCGCCGGCCGTCGAAGCGGTAGGCGCGCAGGAAGGCGTTCTCGGGCCAGACGTAGGCCCGGGGGCCGCCCGGGAAGTCGCCGTACACCGGCCCGCCGTGGATGTGGTGGCGGTTGCCGTCGGGGTTCACGACGTAGAAGCTCTGCGGGATCTGGGCATCGGATCCTGCGTGGAAGTGGCCCATGTCCGCGGTGTCGAGCAGGTAGAACTTGCCCTCCTTGCCCCCGCCCAGCAGCAGTGACGTGCCGGGCAGGAGCAGGGGGCCGGCCGAGCCGAGGTCGGCGTCCTGGGCATCGAGGGCGGCGTTGTTGTACGGCGAGAACCAGTCGGCGACGGCGAGGCCGGGGGTGAGTTTGACGACGCTGTCGCCCAGTTCGCTGCCGTCGGCGGCGAATCCGCCGTTGCCGGTCATGAAGTACAGACAGCCGCTGTCGTCGACCGCGAGGCCCTGCCCCGCCTGCCAGATCCCGCCCATGCGCGTGCCCGGCGTCGTCACGTAGGCGCTCGTGAGGGCGAGGGTCGCGGCGTCGTGGGCGAGGACCCAGCCGTGGTAGGGGCGGCGGTCCCCGTAGGCGGCGAAGGCGATGTACACCCGGCCGTTGGCCAGCGTCAGCGCGGCCCGCTGGATGTGGCGCCTGCCGGCGAACGCGATCCGGCCGCCGCTGCTGCCCTCGCCTGTGCCGGGGACCTCGGCGGCGATGCGGACCGGCCCGCCGAGGGACTCCCGGCCTGTGCCGAGGTCGAGGGCGTGCAGGGTGTGGTGGTAGCCCTCGGCGTCCTTCGTGAAGGCCACGGCGTACAGGACCTGCCGCGCGGTGTCGATGACGGGCGTGCTGACGATGCCGACCTCGACGGCGATGTCGCGGTAGCCGGACGGTCCGATCTGCGGATCGGGCAGCGGTACGGACGGCCCGAGGGAGGCCCGCCACAGCGGGGCGGTGGCGGCGGGGTCATGTGCGTCGAAGGCGTAGACGCTGTTGTGCATCGTCGCCGCGTAGACGATGTCGCGCGGGCCCGTTCCGGGCACGTCCACCTTGGGGACGACGAGGGGCTGGGCGTAGATCTGGCCGTCGACGGCGCGGGTGAACAGCTTGCCGAAGGTCGTGGGGCCGACGGTGTGGGTGGTGAGCGTGTGCTCGTGGAGGTTGGCGCCGGTGCGCCGGTTGTCGTTGTGCTGCGTGGTCACCGGCACGGGGCCGGCTCCGTCGGCGATCGCCGGCATCGGTGACGCCCTCCCCCGTATGCGTCCCGCATACATCTACATCCCGTATGCGCTCATTACGCCTATACGGGTACGGGTCTTCCCTGCCCAGAGTCGGCGAAGAGCCGTCGCGCCTCAATCACCGGAACGGGTGACGCGGAAGCGGGCGGCCGGGCCCGCACATCGGCCGCCACCGGCACCCCCGCGCCCGTACGGTCTCCGCCAACGGCGGTGCGGTGCGGGCCGTTCCCCGTTCCGGGGATGGCCGGGTGCGCTCATCCCGGCTCACCATCGGGGCAACGGCGCGTGGGGGGCACGGCGCGCCCGTACCGTGCGCCCCCGCGCCACCCATCACGAAAGTCCCGCCCTTCGCAACCGGCGACACCCCCTGACGGCCCGAGCCCGTGGCCGCCCTTCGCACCGGCTTCCCGGGCTGACCTCGCCGACCTCCGGTGACCGGGGCCGCGCCTCGCACCGGCCGGCGTGTCACCAGCCGGCCTGTCACCAGTCGACGTGTCACCAGCCGCCGCGTTACCGGCCGGCGGCATGCCGTTCGAGGTATATGGACGTGAACACGGCGACCTTGGCCCGCAGGGCCCACGGGTCGAAGGGCTTGCTGATGTAGTCGACCGCGCCGGCCGCGTACCCGCGGGCCGAGTGTTCCGGGTCCACGCCCATCGCCGTCAGGAAGATGATCGGCACGTCGCGGGTGCGGGGCCGGCGCTTGATGTGCGCGCACGTCTCGTAGCCGTCCATCTCCGGCATCTGCACGTCCATGATGATGACCGCGAAGTCGTCGTGGTCGAGCAGCGCCTTGAGCGCCTCCCGCCCGGAGGAGACGGTGACCAGCTCCTGGTCGAGCGTCTCCAGTACGGCTCTCATCGCGAGCAGGTTGTCCGGCTGGTCGTCGACGATGAGGATCCTGGGCAAGGCACGGGCTCCGGCTCCGGCTCCGGCTCCGGAGCCGGAGCCGGAGTCCCGCCCGGAGGCACCGGAGGGCAGCGACGTGGGCAGGGCAGGGGCTGCGTGCTGCTGCTCGACGGCCTCCAGCTGCCGTTCGAGCAGGTCGCACCGGGCCTCTGCGGCGGCGCGCTGTTCCCGCGCCTCGCGGAGTTCCCTCCCCAGTCGCGACACTTCGGCCTCCAGGGCATCGCGTTCCTGCAGGAGTTCGGAGGCGTCGGGGTGGGCCGCCGCGAGTCTGTCCGCGCGTTCCCGCTCGGCGCTCCGGTCGGCCTCCAGCTGGTTCAGGCGCACTTCCAGGTCGGCGATGCGGTGCGTACGGTCCAACAGCGCATCGCCCAGCACGTCGCCGCGGACGGTCGAGCGCCGCGAGACCCGGTCGGCGTCGGCCAGCTGCTGCTCCAGGATCTCCACCGCGTGCTTGGGTGAGGAGCCGGCGTCGACGGCCGACCCGTACAGGCCGCGTACGAACTCGATGGCCTCGGGGGTGACTGCGGTTCCGCGGTGTTCGGCGAGGTCCGCGAACAGGTCCATGACCACTTGCCACGGGGGGAACCGCGTCCCGTTCAAGTAGCGCGAGAACGTTCCCGGATCGCGCCGGCGGCGGGCCGCGTAGCGCCGCACGGACACCTCCATCCCCTCGAACAGCTCCCGCAACGCCTGGGCCAGGGCCCTGGACGTGTCGGTCAGGTCGTCGCCCAGCGGCCGAAGCTCGCCCATGCCTCCTCCTCTCTCCCCTGCGCCGGCCCGGCAGCCGCCAAGGCTCCCACCGTCGCACCGACCAGTCAGGATTCACAGCCGGTCAGGGTTCACAGCCGGTCAGGATTCACAGGATGAGGGGCCGCGGACCCGTTGCGCTTCGCGATCCGGGAAGTACCGCAACGATGCCACCCGTTGCCACCGCTCCGCGCCCCCCTGGACGTCCCCGTCCCTACTGATCGGAGCCCTCTGGCCAACAGCAGTTGCCACGGCACGGCGCCGGCGTTGCACCGCAACGCCCGTCCCCCGAAACGTATTTACAATACAGACGTGCGCTGTATCGTAAATCCATGAGCCCTGGAGGCGACAACGACCGGCGGACCACCACCAGCAGCACCAGCAGCACCAGCAGCACCAGCACCAGCACCAGCACCAGCACCAGCACCAGCACCAGCAGCAGTATCAGCACCACTAGCAGCACCACCACGCCGGCTGCGGGCACGCGCCCTCCCGGCCGTCCCCGCAGCCGGGAGGCGGACGAGGCGATCCTGTCGGCGGCGCTGGACCTCCTGATCGAGCGGGGTGCCGGCGCCGCCGGCATCGAGCAGGTCGCGCGCCGCGCCGGGGTCACCCGCGCCACCGTCTACCGCCGCTTCCCGACCCTGACCGGCCTGCTGGTACGGGCGATCGAGTGGGAGTACCGCGATCTCGACCCCGGCTCGCTGGACTGGCCGGACGTCGACGCCATGATCACGGACTGGGCCGGTCACCTCAGCAGCCCCCGCTCCCGCCGGCTGGCCCGCCGCCTCTACGCCACGGTGGACGACCTCCCAGAACTACTCCGCGCCTATCACGACGCGCACGGACGCCACCGCGGGCGGGCCGTGCGCGTCGTACTCGAACGGGCCCGCGCGGCCGGGCGGCTGCCGCCGGGCAGCGACCCGGAGCTCCTGCAGCAGATGCTCAGCGGCGCGGCGCTGCAGCACCTCGCCACGCACCCCGACACCACCGGCCCGGACGAGGTCAGGGCCTACTTCACCGCCGTCCTCCGTCAGGCCGGCTACCGGCCGTCAGCCGTACCCGCTCCCCGAAGGAGTACCGGTCGATGAACTCCACGAGCGAGAGCAAGAGGTGGCTGGGGCGGGACATCCGCCGGGCACGCAGGCTGGGCGCGGACGCGATCATGCGGCGGCAGCGCGACCGGCTGGCCGGCATGGTCGCCCACGCCCGCGCCGCGTCGCCGTACTACCGCGACCTCTACCGCGGCCTCCCCGAACGGGTGGAGGATCCGGCACTGCTGCCGGTCACCGACAAGAAGACGCTGATGGGGCACTTCGACGACTGGGTGACCGACCGCGACGTCACTCAGGAGAAGGTACGGGCGTTCGCCGGCGACCCGGACCTGATCGGGCGGCGCTTCGCCGGGAAGTACCTGGTGGCCACCACGTCGGGCACCAGCGGCCGGCGCGGCCTGTTCGTGCTCGACGACCGGTACATGGACGTCGGCTCCGCCCTGATCTCCCGCGCGCTCGTCTCCTGGCTGGGTCCGGCCGGCATCGTCCGGGCCACCCTCCGCGGCGGGCGCTTCGCCCACCTGGTGGCCACCGGCGGGCACTACGCGAGTTTCGCCGGATACTCCCGCGTGGTCCGCGAGGGCGGCCGGCGCGGAAAGATGCTCCGCGCGTTCTCCGTGCACACGCCGATGCCGCGGCTGGTCGCCGGGCTCAACGCCTACCGCCCCGCCGTCGTCATCGGCTACACGAGCACCATCATGCTGCTCACCGCCGAGCAGGAAGCCGGCCGCCTGCACATCGACCCGCTGCTCATCCTGCCCGCGGGCGAGACGATGACCACGCGCGACACCGACCGCATCGCCCGCGCCTTCGGTGCCACGGTCCGTACGGCTTACGCCGCGACCGAGTGCACCTACCTCAGCCACAGCTGCGCGGAAGGCTGGTACCACGTCAACAGCGACTGGGCTGTGCTGGAGCCGGTCGACGCCGGCCACCGGCCCACCCCTCCCGGAGAGTTCTCCCACACCGTCCTGGTCAGCAACCTCGCCAACCGCGTGCAGCCGTTCCTCCGCTACGACCTCGGCGACAGCGTCCTGCTCCGGCCCGACCCGTGCCCCTGCGGCAGCCCGCTCCCGGCGATCCGCGTGCGAGGCCGCGCCGGTGACGTCCTCACCTTCCCCACCGGCAGCGGCGGCCACGTGAGCCTCTCCCCTCTGGCCTTCGGCACGCTCTTCGACCGCACCCCCGGCATCGAACTGTTCCAGATCGAGCAGATCGCCCCGGCGACCCTGCGCGTACGCATGCTCCCGGCCGCCGGCGCCGACCCGGACCGCGCGTGGCGGACCGTCCTCCAGGAGCTGACCCGCCTGCTCGCCGGCAACGGCCTGGGCCACGTCACCGTTCAGCGGGCCGAGGAGCCGCCCCAGCAGACACCCGGCGGCAAATACCGGACGGTCATCCCCCTCGGACGGTCATCCCGCTCGCCTGACGCACCCCGGCTCCCCTGACGGCTTCGCCTGACGCCCCCGGCGGTCAGCTCGCTTGGGTGACTTGAGCGAGGTGTTCCGCGACCTTGGCGGTCAGCAGCTCCGGGTTCTCGGCCGGGAGGCCGTGCCCGCCGGGTACGCGCAGCAGCCGGGCGTGGGGTATCCCGTCGGCAAGTTCGAGCTGGTGGTGCGGGAAGACGATGCGGTCGTCGGCGCTGGAGATGATCAGTGTCGGGGCCGTGACGCCCGGGAGCAGGCCGGTGAGGTCGATGGTGGCGTTGGCTTCGGACAGCCGGGCGAAACCGTCCCGGTCCCTGTCCCCGTCCAGCAAGCCCATGAAGGCGGTGGCCGCCTGGTCGAAAGCAGTGCTGTCCCAGGCACGGAGGGTGTCCTTGCCGATGGCTGTGAGCAGCAGCATCCGCGCCATCGCGGCCGGGTCGGTGCGGACCAGTTCCTTCCACAGCTCGAACTGGAACGCCATCTGCGCGTCGGCCCGGACCCATCCGGCGTGGACCGTCAGGGAGTCGACCAGATCAGGGTGCAGTCCCGCGGTGGCCGTGGCCACGACGGCGCCCAGGGAGTGCCCGGCGAGGTGGAAGCGTTCGAGACCGGCGTCCCGGGCCGCCGTCACGACGTGGGCGACCATGTCGTGGAGGGTGATGGGCCCACCGGGATCACGGGTTCCGCCCGCGCCGGGCAGGTCCGGGGCGACGATGGTGTACCGGTCGCTGAGGGCCTCGATGAGCGGTCCCCAGTTGGCCTGGCCGGTGGCTCCGGTGCCGTGCACCAGGACCAGGCCGGGGCCGTTTCCGGTGACGAGGTAGTGGGCCTTGCTGATGCCGCCGGAGACGGCGACGTCGACTACGGGCATGGTGTTCTTACTTTCTGTCTTTCGGACTTTGGGAGAGTGCTGGTTTCAGTTTCGGAGAGTGCTGGTTTCAGAGAGCGGGCAGTGGGTCAGGTCAGGCGGCCGGGGCAATGGCCGTCCGGCCCAGGGCCGCGCGGAGCGCCTCGTTGAAGCGCTCGGCCCGGTCCTGCTGGGACATGTGGCCGGCACCTTCGATGACGGTCAGGCGGGCGCCGGGGATCAGGTCGGCGCACTCGCGCGGAACCGACAGCGGGACCTCGGTGTCCAGCTCGCCGTGCAGGAAGTGGGTGGGGACCCGTACGCGGCCCAGCCGGGGCCGGGGGTCGTAGTCCGCCTGGTCGACGACGAGCTGGTCGATGAGGAAGGTGGCGTCCAGCAGTTGCCGTACCGTCCAGTCGACCATGGCGGCACTCGCTCCGGGGCGGTACCAGTGCGGCACGAAGTCCGCCAGGGTGCCCGCCCTGTCGGCGCGCAGGTCCGCCAGCAGCTCGTCCATCGCGTCCCGCATCCCGGAGAAGTGGTGGATGCCGGCGTCCACCGGGATGATCGCGCCGATGCGGTCCGGGGCGGCGAGCGCGGCCTCGATCGTGAACGCCCCCGCGATCGACGAGCCGATCAGCACCGGCCGGTCGAGCGCCAAGGCGTCGATGAATTGCAGGATGTCGCGGGTGACGGCGTCGATGGTGTAGCCGGTGGCGGGCCGGTCCGACCGGCCGCAGCCCCGCCAGTCGAGGGTGATCACACGGTGGTCGGCCATCAGGTCGGCGGCCTGGGCGTCCCATACGCGGCCGCTGGTGCCCCAGCCGTGCAGGAACACCAGGGGCCGGCCGGAGCCGAGGTCCTGGTAGTGGAGCGTGGTGCCGTTGACGGTCGCGTAGGCCATCGTCCTGTCCCTTCCTCTGCGGGCCTGCCGGTGGGTGCCGGTGAAACCGCTGGAGCCCGTAGCGCCGCTGGAGCCCGTAGCGTCAGTGGATCCCGTAACCCCGGTGGAGCCGTAGCGCCGGTGGAGCCGCAGGACCGGTGGATCAGCGGCCCGTGCCGCGCTGTTGTGACGTGACCCATTCCAGTGGACAGGGGGGCGACGACCAAGGAGCAGTCCGCTCCTAGACTGATCAGGAAACGTGATGAATGGGGGAGGCGGCGTGGAACTGCGTCAGGTGCGCTACTTCGCAGCGGTGGCCGAGGAACTGCACTTCGGACGCGCCGCCGAGCGGCTGCGCATCGTGCAGCCGACCGTCAGCCAGCAGATCCGGCGGCTCGAGCGCGAGCTCGGCCTCAAGCTGTTCGACCGCACGACCCGCACCGTGACGCTGACGGCCGCGGGGAAGACCTTCCAGGCGCACGCCCGCGCCGTCCTGGAAGCCGAGCGTTCGGCGCTCGAAGCCATGGCCGCGCTGCGCGCCGAGCAGGAATCGACCCTGCGGGTCGGCACCACCACCGGGCTCGGCCTCCGTCTGGACGCGGTGCTGACCGCGCTGACCGAACGGGCCCCGCAGCTGATGGTCGAGCTGGTCAGCGCGCCCCGGGCGGCCCGGCTCCAGCAGGTGCGCGACGGGGAGCTGGACGCCGCCTTCGTCAGGGGCGCGGACGCGCACAACCCTGGCCTGGAGCTTCTTCCCCTCTGGCGCGACGCCCTCGTCGCCGCCCTGCCCGCCGGCCACCCCCTGGCCGCAGGGCCGCGGGTGGCCCTCTCCGACCTGGCCGGCCTGCCCCTGCGGATCGCGCCCCGTGACACCAACCCGTACCTGGTCGACACGGTCGTCGGCGCCTGCCGCGCCGCGGGCTTCGAGCCGGTCATGGGTGCGGCGTTCACCACCGACCAGGACACTCTGGCCGCGATCGCCACCGGCAGGCCGAGCTGGACGGTCTACTACGCGGCGCAAGCCCGCATCCAGCCGGCTCCCCGCATCTCCTTCCGCCCGTTCACCGCCCCCGCCCCCGCCGTCCGTACGTACCTGGCGGTCCGCCCCCACTCCCCTTCCCACCGGCTGGCCGCTCTCCTGGACGCCTGCAACAGCCTGGAGCGGGAGGAAGGTCCGGGGGACGGAGGGTGAGAACGGGCGCGCCCCCTGGTCCCCGACGGCGGACCGCCGGGGACCAGGGGGCGCCGCACTCCGTCAGACCCGGTCGGCCGCGATGAGCAGGTACTGGAAGCTGCCGTCCTTGTACGCGGTCAGGAAGGCCTTCTCGATGCCGGTGGCCAGGGGCGACTGGGCGCGCAGCTCCCAGTACGGGATGGTGGCCTCGGTCAGGTCCACCACGGCGGCCGGGACGAGGCGGTTCTTCGCCATCTCCTTGAAGTAGCTGCTGCGCGGGTGGATGTCGCAGATGTAGTGGGCGTTGATCTCGCTGACGGCCCGGGAGGGCAGGCCGTAGCTGTCGTTGTAGCAGCCGGTGATGGTCACGTACCGGCCGCCGTGCCGCAGCATCCGGGCGTACTCCGGGAACAGCTGGGACAGGTCGACGTACATGGTGCTCTCGTTGTTCCAGATGGCCCGGAAGCGGTCCGTCTCGAAGCCGGTGTCCAGCATGTTCTTGAGGTGGAAGCGCACCTTGTCGGACACGCCGTGCTTCTCGGCCTGCTCATTGGCGAACGCCACCTGGGTCTCGGAGATGGAGACGCCGTCGACGTGGCAGCCGAACCGCTGGTTGGCGACGAGGCTGCTGCCGCCGCGGCCCGAGCCGGAGTCCAGCAGGTGGTCGTCGGGGGTGATGGGGCCCAGGTGGCTCAGGAGCAGATCCGCCTGGGCGCACTCCAGCCGGTGCAGCTCGGCGGTGATCCGCTCGTCGCGGGTCTCCTCCGGGCCCTCCAGGACCGACCAGTCGGCGTCGCCGATGCCGTAGTGGTGGTGGTAGATGCCGTCCACTTCGCCGAGGCGGAGGTTGACCGGGTTCTTCTCGCGGTTCCAGTAATCGGCGACGGACCGCTGGTACGCGCTGGCGAGGACCGGGGCGGAGATCTCCTGAATGGTCACCGTGTCTTCTCTTTCCGATAGCTGGTGAACTGATAGGAACTCAACTGGAAGGAAATCGCTGGGAGTCACCGGGCCAGCCGGGAGTCACCGCGTCACTTGACCGGTGCTTCGCGGTAGCGGGGGCTGGTGGCGTGCCACTCCTTGCTGCCGCCCATCCAGGCCCACAGCCCGGTCAGGTAGCGCCGCAGCTCGGGTGAGCCTGCCGCGCTCAGGACGGCGCACTCGGCCTCCACCGTGTGCATCAGCTCGTCGTGGATGCACGCCGCGCGGTCCACCGCCTCCTGCAGCGAGCAGTTGTCCTCGGCGGCGATGAGGTTGGGCAGGTTGGTGTCGGTGGGGTCTTCCTTGGTCATCGAATACAGGTCGTTGAGCAGCACGTTGGCCGTGCCGGCGTACAGGTACGTCCGGCGTACGCGCGCGTCGGCGAACTCCGCGGCCGGGAGTTCGTAGCCGCCGACCGGGTCGATCAGGACCATGCACGGGTAGAAGGCGTTCTCATAGCGGTGCAGCAGGTACTCCCACACGGCGGGGGTCCGCCCGGAACTGCGCCACTCCGCTTCCTGGTTGTAGCCCACGAACATCACGGCGAGTTCGTGGCGCAGCCGCGCGACCTGGGTGGGGCTCGCGATCTCCGCCAGGTGGTCGAGGCAGGTGCGGAAGGCGCGCAGCACCGGCTCCTTCCGGACGACGTTCTCGAACTCCCCGAGGTAGCGGGCCGGGAGCCGGACGGGGTCGACGACGGCGTGGGCCATGGCCAGGCGGGAGCCGATCAGCTCCGGGCTGGTGTCCTCGCCCTCGTCGACCCAGTGGTCGTCGACGGCCCATTCGGCGAGCCCGCACTTGGCGGCGATGAGGATGCGCTCGGGGTCGTCGGTGTCGGGGTGGGCGAGCATGAACAGCCGCCCGAAGTTGTGCGACCGCAGCCGTTCGAGGCGGCCCCGGAAGATGCCGATCTCCTCGGCCCACTCGACGAGCCGGTTGTTGACCTCTTCGCCGAGGGCCGGATCGTCCCGCTCGGCGTCCGGGCAGTAGAGCGGCGGCACGACGACGGAAGACCCTTCCGAGCCCTCGTCCGAGGGGCGGGCGGCGTCCTGCTCGGCCGGGGGCGCGGATTCCGGTGCGGTGGCGGGAGCCTGTGACGGCAGGCCGCCGTCGGTCGGCGAGGCCGGCGCGGGGGCCGTACGGAACAGGCGGACCGCCGAAGTCCCCAGCCCCGTCGGCCCCGCGAGGAGCCCGTGCACCGCCTCCGCCAGGGCCGGCCCCGCCCCGCCGGCTGCGGCGTCGTGCGGGCGGAGGGCGCTGCGCGCTCCCGCCTGGAGCGGAGAGGCGCCGTCAAGCTGGGGCATCCGGGGGTCCCTTCGCTACGCATGCGGGCATCGCGAACGGTGGTCCGCGATACCGGAGTTCTCCGGTCAGCAGACTGACGGGCCGGGAGGCTCCTTGCACAGCAATTGCGGGACACATTCATCCGTATGTAGCTGTGTATGTTTATCCGGTCACGTTGTGGTCCAGATTCGGCAGAAGGGCTTCCTGCGACGTCTCGGCGGCCGGGGAGACACCGGAGAGAGCACCGGCAGGAACGGCCGGGACCGCGCACCGCTCGAAGGCGATGGCGGCATCGTTGCGCTGGAAGACGTGCGGGGAAAAGGCGCCCGGCGCGGCCTCGCGGACCCGGGCGAGGAGCGCGCTGCCGATGCCCTGCCGACGGGCGTCCGTCGCGGGCCGGATCCGGAAGGCGGGGGCGGGGTGTCCGTGGGTGGTCGTCAAGGTGACCGTCTCCCTCGGCTGCGGGCGTCGGCATAGGAGAGCAGCGTCAGCGCCCTGGCCGTATTGTCGCCGTTCCTCGGCGGGGCTCCACGAGGATCCGTGGTGGGGGGGTGCGGGCCTTGGTCACCGGCTGCCCCGGCAAGGACTCCGCCCCTTCTCCGCGGGGGCGCCGACCGTATCGACTTGCCGACCGGTGGGCGAGTAGATTCTCCCGCCGAGGGGGTGTGCTCGCTGGAGGGGCTGCCGCGGGTGCCGCGCACCGACGACGCGTAGCGCACGGCAGGCATCGCCGGGTTTTTGGTCTTCTGGTCTTCTGGCAACGAGCGGGTGAAAGAGAGTCAGTGGGAGCACATCACGTCCACGTCGGCAGTTCCGGATCCGCGGCTGCCGGCCATGGATCCAGGCGGGCACTGCGGCGGTTACGCCGAGGCGCCCAAGCCCTGCTGACCGGGCTCGAACTACCGGATCACTGCGACATCGTGACGCTGTGCGAACACCTGAGCCGCGAGCGGGACCGGCCGCTCCACCTCGCTCCGGTGATCATGGGCGCGTCCTACCCGTGCGGGATGTGGGTCGCGCTGGACACGGCCGACATCGTCATCTTCGAGGCCAACACCAGCCGGCTCCACCAGGACCACATCATCGCGCACGAACTCGCGCACATGATCTGCAGCCACCGGGGGGAGACCGATCCGGCCGGCACCTCGGGCCTGTTCACGATGTTCCCGCACCTCGACGCCCAGCGGGTGCGCGAGGCCCTCGGCCGGACCAGCTATTCGACGGAGGAGGAGCAGGAAGCCGAGATCATGGCGTCGTTGATCCTGGAGCACGTCACCCGCCCGCCGCTGGAGAGCAAGTGGGCCGTCCCCTCGGTGGACGCGGAAACCGTGGCCCGCATAGAGAGGTCACTGTGACCTCACCGCTCCTCGCCGGGGAGGCGCAGTGCTGGGCCTGAAGAGCGTCATCTTCCCCTTCTGCGCCGCCCTTTGCGCCGTCGCCTTCCTGTACAAGCTCCTCGACGTGCGGAGGGACAGCCGGGACCCGGCGCTGATCGCCCTCCTCGCCGCCTTCCTCTGCAAGGGCGTCTCCTTCGTCCTGTCGACCCCCGCGGTGTCGGCCGGCGTCGACGCCTGCCTCGGCGTCCGGAACCTGGGAGCCCTCGGCATCCACCTCATGGGCGGGGCCTCCTCCAGCGCCGCCTTCCTGATCGCGATCGTGCACTGGGTCCATCCGCGGGACGTGGCGCGTGCCAGGATCCGCATGATCCTGACCGCGACCGCCCTCTGCGGCACGGCCATGATCATCCTGTGGTGGGCCGGTGACGACGGGTCCGGTCAGCGGTCGCAGCACTACCTGCTGCAGAACGCGCACAAGCCCGTCACGGCCGCCTATCTGCTGCTGTACGTCACCGCGTTCGGTGCGAGCATGGTCGAGATCATCCGGCTCAGCCTGCGGTACGGCAGGGTCTCCGGCCGCACGTGGCTCCGCCGTGGTCTGCACTGCACGGCGATCGGCGCCGCCGCCTACCTCGTCTACTGCCTCAACCGGGCCTGGGCGGTCGTGGCGGTGCAGCTGGGCCTGGCCCCGCTGGACTGGGAAGCCGTCACCCCCGTCGCCAACGGCATCGGCATCACCTTCCTCGCCGCCGGGCTCACCATGCCGTCCTGGGGCCCGCGGCTCTCCGCCGCCCGGCAGCGCACGGACCACTTCCTGGCCCACCAGAAGCTCCACCGGCTGTGGAGCGACCTCTGCGCCGCCAGCCCGAACATCGCGCTGAGCCCTCCGGAGCGTTCGAGACTCGTCCGCTTCGCGCCGTACGACATCAACTACCGGCTCTACCGGCGCGTCATCGAGATCCAGGACGGGATCCTCGCCCTGCGCCCGTACATGCCGCAGGAGCCGGACGGCGCGACCGCGGATGCCGAGGCGGCCCTCGTGGCGGCGGCGATCGATGCGAAGATGCGGGAAGTCGAACTGTCCGAGGAGCCGCCGACCGTGACGTCCTTCGTTCCTTCGGACGTGGACTACGCGGGCGAGGTCTCCCGGCTGGTCGGGGTGGCCCGCGCCTATTCCGCCCTGGTGAAACAGGGCCAGGGCGGCGGGCAGCGAACCAGGGCCGGCGCAGCGGGGCAGTGAACCATGGGACGCGTGAGGAGAAGCAGGTCATGAAGAACCGCAGACTCGGTGGCAGCGGTGCGACCGTCTCGGCCGTCGGTCTCGGGTGCATGGGCATGTCCATCGCCTACGGGCCCGCCGATCCGGCGGAGGCCCGGCGCACCCTCGACCGCGCCGCCGAGCTGGGCGTCACCTTCCTCGACACGGCGGACGCCTACGGGCGCGGCGCCAACGAGGAACTCCTGGGGAACTGGCTGCGGGGCCGGGCGCGCGAGGGCTTCTTCCTCGCCACCAAGTTCGGGCTGCGGCACGACCCCGTCAGCGGACGGGTCGACCGGGTCGACAATTCGCCGGAGCACGTGAAGCGGGCCTGTGACGCCTCCCTCCGCAGGCTGGGCGTCGACCACATCGACCTGTACTACGTCCACCGCCGCTCCCCCGAGGTGCCGGTCGAGGAGACCGTGGGGGCCATGGCGGAACTCGTCGCCGCCGGCAAGGTGCGTTTCCTCGGGCTGTCGGAAGTGAGCTCCCGGACGCTGCGGGACGCGCACGCCGTGCATCCCGTCAGCGCCGTGCAGATGGAGTACTCACTGGCCACCCGGGACGTGGTGGAGGGCGACATGCTCGCGACCTGCCGGGAGCTCGGCACGGCCGTGGTGGCGTACTCGCCCCTGGGCCGCGGCATGCTCGCCGGCGCCGTCTCCTCGCGCGACGAGCTCTCCGAAGACGACAACCGGCGGCGCTGGCCCCGGTTCTCCACGGAGAACATCGGGCGCAACCTCGCGCTCGTACGCGCCCTCGAAGCCGTCGCCGGGGAGATCGGCTGCACTCCCGCGCAGGCGGCGCTCGGCTGGCTGCTCGCCCAGGGCGACGACATCATTCCGATCCCCGGCACCAAACGCCTCGCCCGCCTCGAAGAGAACGCCGCGGCCGTGGACCTGGTCATGACGCCGGAGCAGCTGGCGCGGATCGGCGACGCCGTGCCCGCCGAGGCGGTGGCCGGCGCGCGCTACCCGGAGCAGGCCCTGAGCCGGCTGGGACACTGAGCACCGGCGGGACCGGGGCGCCGGGCGTCAGTACGCCCCGATCGACCAGAAGACGCCCACCTCGTCGTCGCTCACCGCGATGAGGCCCAGGTCGTCGAACAGGTCGAGGCCGCAGAGGTACGCGGAGGTGAGGAAGCTGTGGGAAAGCGTGCCCTGCAGGCCCGCCCCGACGAAGTCCGGGGCGGGGTCGGAGGCGGCGGCCGTCGCGTTGGTCCAGTACCGCGCGCCGGGGCCGTACCTGCTGAGCAGGGTCCGGGCGTCCGCCAGCACGGCGTCCCGGTCCGGGCGGGAGCGGACGGGGGCCGGTTCCGACCCCCACTCCTCCGTCATGACGGCGAGCGCGGCGACCGCCGCCTCCGCCTCCAGGCGGTACAGGCAGCCGGGGAACTCCGCCGCGGCCGGCGGGTCGAAGGGGTAAGCGGGCAGCATGGGACCCCCGATGTCATTGATCTCCCCGTCCAGCCGGATCCAGCCGCGCGGGTCGGACACCGCCCGGTACAGCACGGCGAGGACGTCGTGGGCCCAGTCCTCGTGCCGGCGGGGGCCGGTGGCCACGAAGGTGTAGGGGTCGTCGAGGAGCCGCAGCACCGCCGCGTTCCACGCCGCTTCCGTCACCATCAGTAGTACCGCGGCCCGGAGTCGGTGGCCCGCACGGGCTGGGCGAAGCCCGACGGCTTCTGGCCCTTCATGACCACGTCGCAGCCGTACTTGGACGGGGCGTTCAAGGGTGCCAGCACAGCCTTGGGGATGTCGTTGCAGAGGGCGTAGTCGATGCTGCCCCTGAAGTTGCCGTAGAGCAGGCGGGCGACGCCGTCGCGCGTGAGGATCCCCTGACGCGGGGTCGCCGTGTACGTCACCATGCTGCTGGACCAGGCGGACTTGTCGCCGATGCGCACGTCCCACTCCACCTGGAGGCCCTCGTAGGTGGTCTTGCAGGTCGTCTGCGTCCCGCTCTTCGACGCCAGGTCCTCGGGGCACTCGGCGGTGATGCTGCCCGTCGCACTGGCCATGTCCCGGGTCTTGCGGCGCAGCTCGTACTCCAGGTTCTCGCTGAACGAGGCGTCGGCGGCCGGGGAGGGCTGCGGCTTCTCGTCGGGCATGGCGGGCGGTTCGTCCAGCCGCTGCGGCAGGACGGTGCCGGCCGGCTTCGGCTTGCCGCCGACGCCGTCCGCGCCGGACTTCCCACCTCCGCATCCGGCGGCCGCGAGACACACCACACCTGCTATGAGCACTGAGACGATCTTCGATTTCACGGCGGTCACTCTACAGAGCCACCGGACCGCGCCCGCATGGTGAACGGGATCACAGCGGCGGACTGTCACGGTCCGCCGGTGCGGCGTGTCTCGATGGGCATCCGGCACTCCGATGCTCCAAGACTCCGATACTCCAAGGCTCCGATGTTCCAACGATCCGACGAGAGGAACCCGGTGCACCTCATGAGGAAGGCAGGCCATGACTGAGGACGACGCCTTCACCGAGCACCGTCCGCTGCTGTTCACCATCGCCTACGAGATGCTGGGCAGCGCCGCCGACGCCGAGGACGTCCTGCAGGAGAGCTACCTGCGCTGGAGCGCGGTCGATCCGGCCACGGTCGAGCACCCGCGGGCCTACCTGGTCCGCGTGGTCACCCGGCAGGCCCTCAACCACCTGCGCACGGTCAGGGCGCGGCGCGAGGAGTACGTCGGCTCGTGGCTGCCCGAGCCGATCCGTACGGCGCCCGGGGTGAGCGAGGACGCGATCCTGGCCGAGTCGGTGTCGATGGCCATGATGCTCGTCCTGGAGACGCTGAGCCCGGCCGAGCGCGCGGTGTTCGTGCTGCACGACGTGTTCGGCTACACCCACGGCGAGATCGCCGCGTCGATCGGCAAGACGGAGGTGACCGTCCGGCAGATCGCGCACCGCGCCCGCCGGCACGTCCACGCGCGCCGCCGCCGTTTCGAGCCCGACTCCGGCGCGGCCCGGGAGGTCGTCCAGCGGTTCCTGCTCGCGGCGGCGACCGGCGAGGTCCAGGCGCTGATGGACCTGCTGGCGCCCGACGTCGTGCAGGTCTCCGACGGCGGCGGGAAGGCGGCCGCCGCCCGCCGGCCGGTCACCGGCAGCGTCGACGTCGCCCGCTACGTCCTCGGCGTGGCCCGCACGAGCATCACCCCGGCGACCCGCCTCGAACACGCCACCTACAACGGCATGCCCGCGGCGCGCTCCCTCACGGGCGGCGAGCTCGACTGGCTGCTCGCCTTCGAGATCCACGACGGCCGGATCACCGCCCTCTACGTCATGCGCAACCCGGACAAGCTGCAGGGCGCCGACGCGGTACGCCCGCTCGACAGGGGGGAGCGCCGGCCGTGGACGACATGACCGCCGATCGCCCGGTCCGTCCTCAGGCGGCGAAACCGATGTTCGTGACGTACTCGTACTGGCCCCACTGAGAGCCCAGGTCGACGATCGTGTCCGCCCAGGCGTCGTCGAGCCCCCGGTCGTCTCCGGCGGCCCACGCGGCGACGATGCGGTCCCAGCGCCGGACGTTCATCGTCCGGTACTCGACCACGCGCTGCAGCGGCCGCGGCACCTGGGACTGGTTGAGCGGGTGGATCTCCACGCGCGTCCCGCCGGAGGCGTTCAGGCGACGCAGGAGGTGGCGGGCGACGTTCTGGCGGCGCACCGTGCGGTAGGCCCGCTCGATGCGTTCCAGGTTGGCCTTCGACGGGCTGCGCCTGCCGTCCAGCCACGCCTTGAGGGTGCGGTCGGTGACGGTCAGGCCGGCGTCGTGCGCGGCCTTGCGCGCGTGGGCCGTCCTCGTCAGGTAGTGCAGGCGGGCCATGAGGCCGCGGCGGGCGGTCACGGGGGTGGTGATGCCGCCGGCGAGTTCGTCGAGCTTGCGGGCGACGGCTTCGCTGCCCTTGACGCCCCGGGCGCCGTACTTGCCGAAGTCGATGGTCTTCTGCGGCATCTACTCCTCCTCCCCCGTTCCGGCGGCAGCGGTATAGGCGTCCTTGACCTTGACTTCGGTAACGCCCCGGCCCTCGGCGAAGACACGGCGCCAGTCGCCGATGACGTGGAGCTCGTCGGTGCCCATCGCACGGACCACCGTGAGCCCCTCGTCGTGGGCCTTGAGGGCCTTCATCCAGAGATTGGCGAACGCCTGGGAGCGGATGATGTGCATCCAGTCCGGGCGGTAGAGCTCCCGGTTGTAGTTCGACTCCCCCATGGTGGAGACGAACTTGGAGTACATCGCCTTCACGTACTCCAGGGTGACCTCGTCCCCGGCGGCGATCGCGGCGTCGCGGGCGTCCTTGAGGGCGACGCGGAACTTCTCCAGCAGGTTCTCCGTCGCCCCGGAGGTGTAGGACTCGTGGATCACGGGCGGCTCGCACAGCCCGTACTTCGGGCCGGACAGGCGCAGGAGGAGGCGGAGGGTGGGTTCGGTGACCCACAGGGGGCCGGGTTCGTCGCGCCGGCCGATCGGGTTCGGCAGCACGTCCTCGTGCTCCCATGCGGGTGGGGTGATGAGGTGGACGCCGGCGCGGCGGCGGTCGTGGGCGAGGCCGGCGGAGTGCTCCAGCTGCCCGAGGGGCAGGTGGGTCTTGAGGGCGGAGAGGTAGGCGCCGTTGATGTCGAGCGCGGTCACCTCATGGTGGCCCGGCGGCAGCTCGTGGCGGGTCCACTTGGGGCGGGCCTCCCAGATCTGGTCGGCGCCGCGCGAGGTCTGCTTGCGCAGGATGTCGGGGATCCACGGGTGGGCGACGATGTCGTAGCGGGCGCCCTTGCGCGTCTCGTCCAGCAGCCGCATCGCATCCGGGATCGCCCGCTTCAGCAGGGCGGCCGTGGCCGCTTCCACGTCGCCCTGGTGCTCGGCGAGGGCGCCCCGGACCGCCTCGCCGATCAGGTCGACGGGGCCGGACGGCTCCTGGAACGCGCGCCGGGCCGGGCCCTGCGAACGGCCGGAAGGGCGCACTGTACGCAGCGTGCCGTCCTGCCGCGCCGGGGCTTCGGCCGCCCCAGGGGCGGAAGGGGCGGGAGGCGCGGGAGGGGCGGGAGGGGCGGAAGCAGTCACGGCATGGGGCACGGCTCGGCAGTCCGCCGGGTCCAGATGCTGCGCGAAGCCCGCCACCCGGCTCCCGGCCGGACGCCCGCACAGCACGCACGGCTCCGGCACGGCGAGCGACTCGACGTCGTCGCCCTCGCCGGCATCGTCCTTGCCCGGGTCCGGTGCAACGACGGGGGCAGCGGGGGCCTTATCCGGCTCCGGCGTCGCCTCCGGCTCGGCACCGGCCTCGAACTTGGCGGCCAGTCCGTCCAGCAGATACGCGTACCTGGTACGGATCTCACCGGACGGATCCCGGGTGCCTTCCCAGCCGGCCACCGTGGACGGGCTCACCCCGAGCGCCCGGGCAACCTGGGCCTTGGACAGCCGGGCCCGCTCCCGCAGTTCCCGGCGCACCCCGGGGGCGGGCAGGGCGGCCTCCGGGCCGACGGCGGCGAGCAGCGAGTCGATCGCGTCGAAGTCAGCCACCGGACCGCACCCCCCGCGTGGTCGTGGCGACCCGGCGCCGGGCGGCCGGCAACGCCTCGCACGCGCGGGCCGGGCCGGCCAGCAGGTCGAGGGCGCCGATGCCGTAATGCACGGCGAGGGCGTCCACGTCGCCCAGCGTCCACGACGCCGTGCCGGACTGCCTGCGCGACACCTGTGCCTGCGTCAGCCCCAGCACACCGGCGACCACGCGCTGCGACTCCCCCGTCGTCCGCATCAACGCGGCCACCGACAGGCGCAACGACTCCTCCAGTCCCGTGCTCATGCCGCACACCCTACCAATGACCATGCGCAATCCGCATACACGCCGCCGGGCTGTGGACTCCCGTACGGTGCCTGGCCCGAACCGATCGGACGCCGCAGGCATACTTGTTGTACTGCGCGCATGGAAGATCAGAAGCAGTGCACGGTGGTCCGCACCGGGCAGTACGAGGGCATCCAGGGCGGTCTGTTCGGGGCGGGCATCAGCGCGCAGTCGGCGGGGGCCACGGGGCTGTGCCTCCACCGGCTGGTGATGCCCGCCGGCACCAGGGGCCGGCCTCACCTGCACGAGGGCCATGAATCGGCCGTCTTCATCCAGTCCGGCCGGGTCGACGTGTGGCACGGCGAGGGCCTGGCCGAGCACGTGGTGCTGCACGCGGGCGACTACCTCTACATCCCGGCCGACACCCCGCACATGCCGGTGAACAACGGCACCGAGGACATGGTGTGCCTGGTCGCGCGGACGGATCCGGACGAGCAGGAGGGCGTGCGCCTGCTGGACCTGCCCGCCTGGCTGGAGGCGCAGGTCAGCCCGCTGCCCGTCGGAGCCGGCTGAGCCGTCGCCGCCGGGCGCGGGCCGGGCCTGCGGCACGGGGCCGGGCCGCGGCCGGGCCCCGTGAGCGTTCAGCGGGAGGCGCCGGGCGACCCCGCGGTCGGCAGATAGCGCGGTGCGCGCCAGGCCTTCAGCCTGTTCTCCACCGCGGCGCCCAGCGACAGCAGTTCGCCGTCCTGCCGGTCACCGGCCATGAGGAGCAGGCCGACCGGGAGTTCGCCCACGAATCCGGCGGGCACCGACAGCGACGGGTAGCCGGCCACGGCCGCGGGCGTCGAGGACGGGATCACGTCGTTGTCGCCCCGCGCGCAGTCGGTCGTCCAGGCGGGCGGGTTGGCCGGCGCGGCGATGGCGTCCAGCCGGTGGGCGGCCATGGTCTCGTCCACGGAGCGCCGGGAGAGGTCCTTCAGCTCGGCGCGCACGGCCCGGTACCCCGGGTCGGTGACCGGGGGCGCGGCGAGGGCCTGCTCGAACAGTTCCTGGCCGGCGAAGCAGGTCCGCTCCGCCGCGTGGGCGCGGTTGAACGCGATCAGCCCGGCGAGGTCGCGCGGCCCCTCGCGGCCGGCGAGGTAGGCGTCGATGTCCCGGTGGAACTCGCTCAGCAGCGCCGGGAACTCGAGCTGGGCGAGCCGTTCCTGGTACGGGGGCGTCACCTCGACGACCACGGCTCCCGCCTCGCGCAGCTTCCCCGCCGTACGGGTCATCAGGGCGTCGACCTCCGGCCCGAGCGAGGGCAGCCGCCACAGGCCGATCCGCTTGCCGCGCAGTCCGCCGGGCCGCCGCGTCAGCCCGTCCGGGAGGACGGCACCGGGGCGCGGGGCGCCGTCGCCGCGGAGGACCGCGAGGGTGAGGGCGGCGTCGGTGACGTTGCGCGCCATGGGCCCCGCGGTGTCCTGCTCGGCCGAGATCGGCACCACGCCGGCCCCGCTGACGAGCCCGAGGCTCGGCTTGTGGCCGACCACCCCGTTCATCCCCGCCGGGCACACGACGGAGCCGTCCGTCTCGGTCCCGATCGCCACCTGCGCGAGCGACGCGGCGAGCGCGGCGGCCGAACCCGAGGACGATCCGCACGGATTCCGGTCCAGTACGTAGGGGTTCCTGGTCTGCCCGCCCACGGCCGACCACCCCGACGTCGGCTTCGCCGCACGGAAGTTGGCCCACTCGGACAGGTTGGTCTTGCCGAGGATCACCGCTCCCGCGTCCCGCAGCCTGGTGACGAGGGCCGCGTCGGTGTGCGGCGGGCTGCCGGCCAGTGCCAGCGATCCGGCCGTCGTGGGCATGTCGTGGGTGTCGATGTTGTCCTTGAGCAGGACGGGAATGCCGTCGAGCGGTCCGCGGGCGCTGCCGCGCCGGTGCCGGGCGTCGCTGGCGGCCGCCTGGCGCATGGCGGTGGGATCGGTGCGCAGCACCGCGTTGATCCTGGGACCGACGGTGGCGATCCGCCGCAGGTAGGCGGCGGTCAGCGCGGATGCGGTGAGCGATCCGTCCGCCATGCGGGCCTGCAGCTCCGGGATCGTCACCCTGTCGAGGTCGGCGCGCAGCGGCGGTGGAGGACCGTCCGGCAGCGGTGCGCCACCGGCGTCGTCGCGTTCGGCGGCTTGCGCATGAACGCCCGCCGCACCGGGCACACCCGGCACACCTGTCACGAGAGACCCCAGCCCCACCGCCACTGCGGCCATCAGTACGAGAGCACTCTGCTTCCCCATGCGTGCCAGCGCACTACATCGCCGCGCCCGGCACAAGAGTCGGCGCCGGACGTGACCCGAAGCGGGCTGCCCGGCGCCGGGCCCGGACCTGTGCGCCTACCGGATCCTCCAGGAGGCGCTGACGAACGTGCTCAAACGCGCCGGGCCGGCGCACGTGGCCCTGTCGCCGGACTACGGCCCGGAGGTCCTCACCGTCCGCGTGACCGACGACGGCGGCAGCGGCGGGGTCCCGCAGCACGTGACGGGCGGCGGGCACGGCTTGATCGCCACGCCGGCGCCCCCGCAACACGCCACCCCTGCCACACGCCACCCCCGCCACACCCGTAACGGGGACATCGGGCACCATGGGGGCATGAGCGTAGTCAAGATCAACGTCCTGACCGTCCCCGCCGAGCAGCGCGCCGTTCTGGAGGAGCGCTTCTCCGCACGTGCCGGGCTCGTGGAGTCCAGCGACGGCTTCGAGTGGTTCGAGCTCCTGCGGCCCGTGGAGGGCACGGACGACTACTTCGTCTACACCCGCTGGCGCAGCGAGGAGGACTACCAGAACTGGATGAACGGCCCGATGCGGCAGGGCCACCAGGGCGGCGACGGCGCCCGCCCGAAGCCGGCGGCCACGGGCTCCAGCCTGCTGTCCTTCGAGGTCGTGCAGCAGGCCTCGGCCAAGAACGCCTGAAAAGGGCCCGGGGGCGCGGGATCGTTCCCCGCGCCCCCGGCCCTCACCGCTTCCGCGTGACCAGGTCCGCCGTCAGGCGGGCCGTCACGTCCACCAGACGAGTTCGTTCTCGTCGTTCAGGGCCGTGAAGCAGGTCAGCAGCAGCCGCTTGGCGTCGCCGGCGGGCGTCTCCCCGCCCAGGACGGCGTGCGCGAGGTTGCCGTTGATCACGCACAGGTCCCCGCTCTCGACCGGGACGACCACACTGGGGTGGCCCTCCAGCTGTTCCGGCGGGTAGGGGAAGCCGCTGTAGGTCAGGCCGAGCCGCTCCCGGGAGCGGTCGTCGGGCTCGACGTTCCACAGCTTGATCTGCCCCGTTCCCCCGGGCACCTGCGGGTAGACGTTGACCGCCATCACCCGGCGCAGCTCCTGGATCTCGAAACCCGCCTGCAGCGGGTCCCGGAGCTGGGCGAGGTCGTCGTGCGGCATGAGCAGGAAGGCGCCGGTGTTGTTCCAGAGCACGGCCTTCGAGTCGCCGGCGGCACGCCCCTCGTGCACCGCGGGGCGGACCCCCGCGAGGCCGCCGTGCCCGGCCAGCCGGTCGCGCAGTGCGGCCACCGGGTCGGTCGTGCCCTCGTACAGGGCGCGTACGGCGTCGGCGGAACGTTCCACCTCGGTCAGGTAGGCGTCCGTCGTCTTCTCGATGTGCGACGCGCCGACGATGTACCCCTCGACGCCGTCCTCCCCCTCCCCGTACCGGGGAGTGCGGTGCGTGGAGGCCCAGAAGTTCTCCACGATCCGCCGGCGGTCCTGCTCGGGGACGAAGCCGGTCACCCGGTAGGCGGCCAGCTCCCCGCGCAGCACCTGGAGGACGGCCTCGACGTCGAGGCTGCCGTGCGTCTCGTGCACCCGGAACTGGTCCGGCGGCAGGGCGCTGCCGGTGATCTGCGGTGCCGTGGTGCCGGTGGTCATGCGCTCCTCCGACGGGTCTCGGTCGCGGTGGACGGTGCGCCGCCGGTCGCGGTGCCGTGGTGGAGGAGGGGGCGCCTGCGGTCGAGGAAGCCGAGCATGGCCGGGACCGGGCTGATGATGCGCGGCCGGCTGTCCAGCTCCCCCCGGCGCCTCTCCCGTACGACCGGCATCTGTGACCAGTGCGTCGCCGGGCTGAGGTGGTGCTCCTGGTGGTAGCCGTCGTTGAAGGTGAGCGCGTTGTACAGGCGGCCGTAGTGACTCACCGAGTCCGTCGCCCTGGAGGACGGGTCGGCGCCGTAGTGCCGGTAGTAGTTCTGCACGTTCACCATCGCCAGGGCGATGAAGAACGACGGCAGGTAGCAGAAGAGCGTCCACTGCCAGGAGATCACCGCGAACAGCACGAGCGACAGGCAGTGCGCGGCGCGGTCCGCCTGCACCTGGCGCAGTTCCTTGCTGCGGCGCGGCTCCCTGCGGGCGGCCAGCGACAGCAGGTTGGCGTCGCCGGCCCCTACGCGCCACAACCGCACCACGTAGAGGACCTCCCTGCCCCGGGCCACGAGCGAGTCCAGCGCGCCCTTCACGACGAAGTGGAGCAGCGGCGCGTGTTCGCCGTCCCTGCCGTCGCGATAGGTGGACGAGGTGTCCCGCGTCGTGCCGTCCGCGCCCTTGAGGTCGTTGTTGAACCGGTGGTGGTTGCGTACGTGGGTGAGGTGGTACGCCTGCACCGACTGGCCGATGTTGACCGAGTTCAGGAGCGACACCAGTCCGTTGAGCCGGGACGAGGTGAACCACGGCACGTGCGTGAACAGGTGGGAGATGACGATGATGTTGTAGGCCATCATCACCGCCAGGAGGGCGTAGCTGCCGGCCTTCCAGGGGGCCGGAGCCCCGTCCCACGCGGTGGCGAGCCAGATCGTTACGGTGAACTGGGCCACGCTGAACACCAGCAGGATCGCGTCCCGCGGTGTGTGTTTCCATATCCCCCCGGTCGTCATTAGAAGTACGACTCCAGGGTGCCGCGGCGGCGGACGTCGAGCGTGGCGCAGTGGAACGAGCCGCCGAAGCTGTTGAAATTGCGGAAGTTGACCGGGATGGGCTTGAAGCCGAACTTCTTCATCGCGTCGATCATCGGCTGGTCCTGCCGCTCCACGATGACCCGCTCCTCGTCCAGCATGAGGATGTTCATATTGATCCACTTGCTGGTCATGTACAGCGGGTGCGAGTCGGGGATGACCGGCGCGGGCGCGGTCATGACGTCCCAGCCCTTGAAGAGGGCGGGCACCTCGGGGACGCGCTCGGGGTGGATGAGCAGCTTGCCCGGAGCCATCGGGACCAGCGTCGCGTCGATGTGCATCGGGTGCGAGTCGTTGAACTCGAAGACGTGGATGCGGTAGTCGTCGCCGAGGTGGCGGCGCAGCCACTCGATGCCGAAGTCGTTGGTGACGTTGCTCTTCTGGGCGATGATGTCGCGCCCGCAGCGCGTGAAGTCGGCGGCGTCGAAGGTCGGCTCGAACTCGGTGACCACGAGCCGCTGCGGGCCGTCCTCGCCCGGGTCGGTCCAGCTCTGGTCGAACTGCTCGTCCGTCAGCTCGGGCTTGGGGCCGGAGCTCCACTTGGCGCCGCCGCGGAAGTACTCCTTGAGCAGCGGGCGGTAGGCGAGGGTCTCGTAGTAGCGCGAGCGCCAGGCCATCGGGCACTCGATGATGTCGTTGCCGACCACGAGGAGCGCGTCGCGGGGCATCGCCGCGTACATGCCCGTGCTCTTCCAGTCCAGCGTGCTGTACTCGGTGCGCTGGGGGATCGGCTCGGGGCGGCGGACCTTGACGCCCTCGCTCGTGAGGATGTGGGCGAACTCCTCCAGCTCCTTGTGCGCCGCGGCGACCTGCTCGGCGGGGAAGGGCTGTCCGGCGTTGCGGCGGAAGGTCTCGTGCTGGTTGCCGGGCAGTACGGGCGGCAGGGCCATGTGCCAGGTCGGGAAGCTCGCTTCGTCGACGATGCCGACGATCACTTCCTCCAGCGGGTCCCACTCGGTGTAGGAACACACGGGGCCTTCGGGCTGTTCTGCCTGAGCAGTGTGTTCGTTCGCGCTGTTGCCCACTGCGTCAAGTGTCACGGGTTGTGCTCCTCTTGCTGTGCGACGTGCGGGGCCACCACCGGGGGACACGGGTGGTGTTGCGGTGAGCGTGTCCTCACCGGCGGTGGCCTTCGATCGAGTGATCGAATTCAACGCGTGCGCCTGCCGGGCGGGCAAGACTCCCGGCAATGTTGTCGCAAAAGGCGTTCTTGACAGGTCGGCCGGCCGAATTGCCGTCAGGAAAGCCCGCCGTCGTAATCGGGCAGCTTGAAGCCCTTTTCATAGTAGCCGCCAACAAAATCGGTCGACCGGTTTCCTATGTTGGCGGTGATGACATAGCCGTTCCGCGTGAGCTCCTTCCGGCAGCGCGCCTTGCCCTCCCCCTTGCTCTCGCCGTGCTCCCGCACGCACATGGCGTCCACCGGATAACCGGCGTCCTCAAGTTGCTGCCGGGCGGACGACGAGGAGGTGCGGGCGGTGACGAACAGCACGGCCATGTGGTGCGCGTGCGCCCATTCGGCCACCTCCAGCACGGGCTTGTCGGCCCGCCCCGGGTGGTAGTACGTCTCCAGCGCGGTGTTGTCGATGTCCAGGACGATGGCCGGTTTCCCACCGTGCCCGGCGGAACGGCCGCGCAGCCACGGGACGGCGGGGGCGACGGCCTTCTGCACGTCGGCCTGCCAGGTCCGGTAGTCCGGCGCTCCCCGCCCCTCGGCGATGAGCGAGGCGGTGGCCACCGCCGGGGCTGCGACGGCCGGCGACGCGGCCGGGAGCACGACTGCCGTCAGTACGGCGGCGAGGGCGGCGATACGGAACTTCCTGACGGACATCGACCCGTTCCTTCCAGTGGTCCACTGATCAACCTGTCGGTCAGAAAGATCAGCAGCGCGGAAGGACGTCCGGGCGACGCAGAGATGTCACCGCCATGAACACGCTCAGACCGAACGGACCGCTCGGACCGCTCGGACCGTTCGGACCGCTTGGACCGCTCGGACCGCTTGGACCGCTCGGAGCGGCTACTTCTTGCACAGCGTCGCGCTGAACGCCTTCAGCGCGGCGTCGTTGGCCTTCTCCGGGATCGTGAGGCTGGTGTTGACGGCGAGGGTGATCTGCCGGTCGCCGTCGGCCGACGTGAAGCTGAAGGTGCTGTAGCCCGGAACGCTGCCGGTGTGCCCCCAGACCGGCTGCTCGCCGGGGCAGTAGGCGGACCTGCTCTCCAAGCCCAGGCCGTACGCCCGCGCCGACCCGGGCTCGGTCTCCTGGAACGTCCGCATCTCCTGCCGCAGATGGGACGGCAGCAGGCTGCCGCCGGACAGGGCGCGGTAGAAGCGGTTGAGGTCGGAGGTGGTGGAGACGATGTTGCCGGGGCCCCAGAAGGCCGTGGGGCTGAAGTCGGTGAAGTCGGCCGGTGCGGTCTCTCCGGGCAGCCGCTCGTAACCGTTCATGTGCCGGCCGGGCAGTCGCTCGGTCGTCGGGACGGTGGTGCCGGTGAGGTGGAGCGGGCGCACGATGCGGCGGTCGATCTCCTGGCCGAGTGGACGCCCGGCGGTCTTCTCGATCAACATGGCGAGGATGACGTAGTTGGTGTTGGAGTACGCCCACTTCCTCGGCTGACCGGGGACGCGCGGCTCCTTCGCCTCAGGCGTTCCCTCCGTCCCCTGCGTCTCCTTCATTTCCTTCGTCGCGATCGCGACCAGCTCACGGGGCGTGTGGTGGGAGTGCTGGAGCTTGCGTATCGGGTCGTCGCCGTCACGCCGGAGCACGTCGGTGTAGTTGGGGATCCCGCTGGTGTGACCGAGCAGTTGGCGTACGGTGACGGGCGCGCCCTCGACCTGGTCGGGTACGAGGCCCGGCAGGTGGCGCCCAATGGGGTCGTCCAGGCCGATCCGCCCCTCGGCGACGAGCTGCAGCACGACCGTGGCGACGAAGCTCTTGGTCACGCTCCCGGCCCGGAACCGGTCCTGCGGCTGCGCCCGGCGCCCGTCCCGGAGGTCGGCGACACCGCTGCTCCTCCGCCAGGTGCGATCTCCCTCCCGCACCTCGGCGATCGCACCGGGCACGCCTGCGGCAACGATGCCGTCCAGGGCCCGCTGGAGCGCGGCGGCCTTGCCGGCCGGGCTCGCGGCCTCCCGGTCGGCGCCGTGGGCACCGGCGGGTGCCGCGGCGGCCGGGACGGCTGCGGGGACGAGGGCGGCTGCGGCAGCAAGCAGGGCTGAGGCGGCGGCGGTTCGGCGGCGCATGGTTCGGATTCCCTTCGTGGTGCGTTGATGTCCTCACCGTAAGAAGTCCGGGCCCCGCGCGTGATCAGGACAAAGAATGATCATGGCGCTCCGATCCCCTACAGGTCTCCCTGACCTCCGGGTCCGGGTCAGGGTCAGGGTCCGAATCCGGGCCGGCGGGGGCGAACGGCCTCAGGTGGCAGGGGGCGCCGTCCACTCCTCCGGCACCCGCGGCGGCGTGCCCCGGGTCCAGGCCACGTGCAGCGCCGAGGCGCTGATCCGCCAGCCGTCAACCGTCCTGACCAGCTCGGTGAGGGTGCGGCCGCCCGAGACGAAGGGGTTCTCCGAACCTCCGGCGAGGACGTGCGTGCTCAGCTGGGCGCCTCGGACCGTGGCGCGGTCGCCGTCGATCCCGATGACGAAGCCGGCCCCCAGATGCACGGTGCGGTCGAAGAGCGCCATGCCGCGCCGGGTGTGGGCCAGCACCGCCTCGCGGCCGTGAACCGTGCCGATGGGCATCTCCGCGGTGACGTCCTCGGTGTGGAAGGCACGGGCCCAGGCCTCGTCGAAGACGCGCTCGTCCAGCGAGCGCAGGTAGCGGTCCATCAGGTCGGTGATTTCCGCGCGGTCGGTCAGGTCCTGCAGCTGACGGTGCATCTGTGCGATCTCCATGAGGGAACCCTGTCACCTCAAGCCCACTTGAGGTCCAGTGGTAAAGGAGTGGCTCGGGCAACAGGGAGCGGATTGGATGGGGCGGGTGACCGTGACCGAGCCGGTCGCCGCGCTCCGCCGGGCCGCAGGACTGGGTGCGGCGGATCGAGTACCGCGACGAGCTCCTGGCCTTCGGAGCGCTCTGGGACGTACAGACGTAGACGGATCGACGTAGACGTACGGACATAGACGTACGGGCGTAGACGGATCGACGTACAGGGGAAACCCCGGCCGGGGCGGTTCGCCGCCGCCTTCACCGCCAGTGCGCGTGAAGGCGGCGGCTCGTTGCTGCGGTTGCCCCGGCGGGGCTCCGCTCAGGCGGTCGCCGGCTCCGGGAGGCGGGATTCGGCCACGGCGAGGCCGGCGACTGCGGTAAGCAGGAGGAGCGTGCCGGCGATGGTGGCCGCGGTGAGGTGTTCGCCGAGGAGCGTCACGGCGAGGATGGCGGCGCTGACCGGCTCGATCAGCATCACCACCGCCGCTGTCGTCGCGCGGACGGCCGCGACGCCGGCGAAGTAGAGGGGGTAGGCGAGGGCGGTGGTGACGGCGGCGACGTAGGCCATGAGCAGCAGGACGCGCCCGAGGTGGTCGGTGTGCGGGATGATGCCCTCGGCCCAGGCGAGGGGCAGCAGGACCGCCGCACCGATGCCGAAGGACCACATCGTCAGGCTGTAGGGGTCCTCGCCCCCGCCGCCGCGGCGGCCCGTCCAGCGGGCCAGAAGCGTGGCCACGGCGTATCCGGCGGCGGACAGCAGCGCCAGGCCCACCCCGAGGGGGTCGACGGTGCCCGCTTGGTCGCCCAGGACGAGCACGGCCAGGCCGGCCAGGGCCCCGCACACGGCGAGGACCCCGCCCCTGCCTATCCGCTCGTTCAGCAGCAGCCGCCCGCCGATCGCGGTGAAGACGGGCCCGGCTCCGAGCGTGACGATGGTGCCCACGGCCAGCCCGGTCTCCTGCACCGCCCCGAAGTAGGCGGTCTGGAAGACGGCCAGGCCGATGCCCGTGCCGATCAGGAGCAGCAGCCGCTGCCCCCGCAGCCGGGGCTGTGGGACGCGGGGTGCGGAGGAGGGGGCGGGCCGCTTGGGGAGGAAGGCACGGGCGGCGAGCAGCAGTGCCAGGCCGCTGACGTACCGCCAGAAGGACACCGCCATGGGGCCCAGGTCGCTGGACCGGTAGATGATGTCCACGGCGGCGCCGGTCGTTCCCCAGGTGGTGCCTGCAATGGCCAGGTAGATGAGACCGCGCCCCACGGAACGCGACGCCTTCGCGCCGGGATCGCCGGTCAGGGACGACGGCTCCGACGACGGCTCTATGGATGTTGCGGACACGGATTCGGACACAGTGCGTTCTCCAGACGGAGCGGATGGTCAGGGGACTCCCGTGCGCGGGCACACCCACAAAGCGCGTCGGCCTCGAAGGGCCCGGCGCGCTGAGGAGAGGTGGCGGCCCGCGTCAGGCGGCGGGAGGCGCAAGCACTGTCGAACGCATGGCGACCACCCTACGCCCTCCCCCGGACCAAATGATCATGTTCCGGCTGCCCTTGGCGGGAATTGGCCGGTGCACCGGCAAGATCAGGCCGAGTTCCGGGAGCGCCTTGCGCTCCCCTCCCCCGCCGCCGGTCGCTAGTGCTGTGACCGACAACGTTCGCCGGGTTGGTGGTGGTGCCGGTTGGATGTGGGCGGACATCTGATCCGGTTTGGGGAGGCGTGGTGGCGGAGCCGGTCAAGGTGCGGAGGCTGACCGATCAGGAGGGCCAGCAGTTACAGCGGATCGTGCGTCGGGGCAGCACCAGCTCGGTGCGCTATCGGCGGGCGATGATGCTGGCCTCGGCCGGTGGCAACCGCGTACCGGTGATCGCTCGGCTGGTCCAGGCCGACGAGGGCACTGTTCGGACGTGATCCACCGGTTCAACGAGATCGGTCTGGCCTGCCTGGACCCTCGCTGGGCGGGAGGCCGTCCCCGCCTGCTCAGCCCTGACGACGAGGACTTCGTCGTCCAGACGGCCACCACACACCCGGCAAAGCTCGGGCAGCCCTTCACTCGCTGGTCGATCCGCGAACTCGCCGCCTACCTGCGGCGGGTACACGGCCGGGTGATCCACATCGGTCGCGAGGCCCTGCGCTGCCTGCTCGCTCGACGCGGCGTCACCTTCCAGCGCACCAAGACGTGGAAGGAGTCCACCACCCCGGAGCACGACGCCAGACTCGACCGGACCGAGGACGTCCTGGAACGCTTCCCTGACCGGACGTTCGCGTTCGACGAGTTCGGCCGCTCGGAATCCGACCCACCGCCGGCAGCTGCTGGGCCGAGCAGGGCAGGCCCGACCGGCTCCCCGCGACTTATCACCGCCCCTACGGTGTGACCTGCTTCCATGGCTGCTACTCCGTCGGCGACGACACGTTGTGGGGCGTCAACCGGCGCCGCAAGGGCACTGCCCCAACACCTTCGCCGCGCTCCGGTCCATCCGGGCCGCCCGCCCCGACGGCGCCCCTGTCTACGCGATCCTGGACAACCTCTCCGCACACAACGGCAAGAAGATCCGCCGCTGGGCGAGCAACAACAACGTCCACCTCCTGTGCTTCACCCCGACCAACGCCTCCTGGGCCAACCCGATCGAGGCGCACTTCGGACCGCTGCGGCAGTTCACCGCCGCCCACTCCCACCACCCCAACCACACGGTCCAGACCCGCGCGCTGCACGCCTACCTGCGCTGGCGCAACGCCAATGCCCGCCACCCCGACGTGCTGGCCGCCCAGCGCAAGGAGCGCGCCCGCATCCGCAGCGAGAAGGGCATCTGCTGGGACGGCCGACAGCCGAAGGCCGGCTGACCACCCACCGACGGGAGGTCTACGCTCGCCACGTGACCGCGATATGGGAGCCCACGACGGCAGGCGTACTTCGACTGCCCTCGGGCCGACTCATCCGCGGCCGGGGACTGCGCCGGCCGCTGCCGAAGGGCCCACGGCCCACCTTTGCGCTCTATTTGCTGGGCCACCAGCCGCCACCCGTCGTCTGGGAGAGCCGATGGCTCCGCTGGCCCGACTTCTGGCTGCCTTCCGACCGTGCGGCGACCGCCGACGCACTACGCGAGGCATGGGCACGCGCCGAGACCGAACGCGTCGAGATCGCCTGTGCCGGCGGACACGGAAGAACCGGCACCGCCCTGGCCTGCCTCGCCGTGCTCGACGGAGTACCCAGCCAGCACGCGGTCGCCTACGTCCGGGAGCATTACGCTCCACGCGCCGTGGAAACACCCTGGCAACGCCACTACGTCTCCCGATTCCAGTAGCGGCATCCATCCATCAGCCACCAACCCAAAGACCCTTCACCGACCCGGCGAACCTTCCCGGTCACAGCCCTACTGAGGTTTTCGTTAGTTTTGTGGTGGTTTGGGGTGAATGGTTAGTCCGGTGTGGGTGAGAAAGGACCAGGGGAGTTGTGCGTTGGAGCAGACGCGGTGGATGCCGCGTTCGGTGGCGTCGGCGACATCAGCGAGGTGATCGCCGGCGAGGTTGGCGAGCTCGCGGGTCTTGATGGCTGACCACAGCAGTTCCACGGGGTTGAGCTCGGGTGCATAGGCGGGCAGCCGTTCCAGGGTGAGCCAGTCCTGTTCGGCCGCCCAGGCTCGCGTGCCCCGGCTCCAGTACGCGGACAGTCCGTCCCAGAAGGTTCTGACCTGTTCCAGCACCTCGATCAGGGAGGCGGTGTCGTAGCTGCCGGGCTTGAGGTGGAAGCACAGCCGCGGACCGCGGGCGGCGTCGGCGGCGTAGTAGCCCGGGGCTGCGGCCATCGAGACGCGTTTCCAGTTCAGCCGGTGCCGCAGGACGGGAGTGCGGCCGCAGGGCGCGTAGGTGCGGCGGATCTGGGGCAGCAAGGACACGCCCGATTCGTCGAAGAACACGATCCAGGCACGTTTCTTCACCGCCCTTTTTGATGCGCGGCCACTCCTGGGCGACCCACCGGGCGATCTCGGAATCGTCCCGCTCGACCGCCCGGCGCTTGGGTCGCTGCAGGCTCCATCCCAACCGCCCGGTCAGCAGCCGCCATACCGATGCGCGCGCCAGCTTCACCCCGGTCAGTCGTTCAATCACGACGCCTGCCCGCTCCAGGGTCCACAGATCGGCCTCGAACCCGTGCGCCTGGGCACCCTGCTCCAATGCGGTCCGAACCGCCTCGACTTGGGTGTCATCCAGCTTGGGCGGCCGACCGGTGGCCGGACGCCGCCGCAGCGACTGAGCCCCGCCCTCCTCCCACATACGCTTCCACCGGCGCACGCTCTCGGGGTGGATCCCCACCATCCGTGCGACCTCGGCATCAGAGCGTCCCTGCTCGAACAACTCGACCGCCCGCATACGCCGGGCCTCAGCCAACTGCGGCCGCGTCAGCGGCGGAACGGGAGCTTCGGACACAACAGGAAGAGGCCCAGAAGGCACACCAGCATCCTCGCACTGCTACAGCCTCTGCACCCACAGAACTAAGGGATTGGGCCGCTCCCGGGGCGGGCTGACGTGCAAGATTCATCTGGCGAGCGAAGGGGGGCGGCGTCCCCTTGCGTTCGTCATCACACCGGGCCAGTGGGGCGATGCCCCACAGCTGATCCCCGTCCTCGACCACGTCCGGGTCCCCGGAATCGGTGGTGGACAACCGCGCACGCGGCCCGATCATCTGGGTGCGGATAGGGCCTACAGTTCTCGTCGCAACCGGCGTTACCTACGGCGTCGGCAGATCAAGCACACCATCCCGGAACCGGCCAACCAGAGGGCCAACCGTCAACGCCGCGGCAGCGCGGGCGGTCGGCCCACCGGCTTCGACCGTGCGATGTACAAGCGCCGCAACGAAGTCGAACGAACGATCAATGCCCTCAAGGGCTTCCGGGCTGTGGCGACCCGCTTCGACAAGCGGGCGTATATCTTCCACGGCACGGTGACCGTTGCCGCGCTCCGCCTGTGGCTTCGCGCATGAAGCGCCAAGCAGAGACCTACGACGGATGCCTCAGTAGAAGACGCGGGTAGTGGACCAGGATGCCTGGGCTGAAGGGTTGTTCAGGTCATACGTAAGGCCGGATAGCCGCCTGTCGGAGCCGAGGGAACCGGTGTAACGGCCTCTGGCGCCGTTCGACCACCCAATGGTGAAGTAGATGCTCGTGCCGTCCACCACTGCGCCGTACTCGACCGTCCCGGAAGTGCCGCCGTAGTATCCGCTCCCGTAAAGGTGCCCGCTGCCGTCCTGAGTCAGGTTGAGTGTGACCGTAGGCCCGTTGCTCTGATAGAGCTCCCACGTACCACCGGCATAGAAGCCGGGCGCCGCGACGGCCACTGGTCGCGGAGTGGAGTGCACGGTGGCGGCGCCAGCGCCAGGGGCCACGGCAACGCCGCCGATACCCAGAGCCAGAGCGAGGCTGACCGCGGCAAGTCTGTTGCGCATGGGAGATCCCTTCACTGACGTCTTCAGGTTGGAAGATCCACTCCGCACGTACAGGGGACGGCCCGGCAGCAGGAGCCACACGGCCGAAAAGAGCATGACAATGCGTGGGGGGATTCGTCGATATTCCTTCTGGCCAACTCGCCACGTACCACCTCGTACCCCCGGAGGAGGAACCGGCTCCACAGTCAGCGCTGCCGCAACTGTCACCATCGAGCTGCACACACGACCCACCGGACACGCCCTAGGCATGTGTGGCTTGTAGTGGTCCAGGACGGTGCTTTGGGCGCAAGGCCTTCCTGGACTCCCGTTCGGCCGTGGCGGGCTGGGGCTCGGCAGCACGGCTCGTTGCCGGACGGCTGCACGGGCCGAGCTGGAGGGCGGGAGCAGCAGGGCGGTGCCGCCGGGTGACTGTCCGCGGACGCCGGGCCTTTTCGGATGATCATTGGCCGGATCTGGTGCTGTTGGTGGCCGACTCCCGGGAGATGCTCATGTGCTGTGCCGCCGTGCAGCAGGGCGTGGGGCCGGCTGAGCAAGGGGTGGGGCGGGTGAGCGGTCTGCTGCCGGGTGGGAACGCCGGTGCGGTGCTGATCGCCGGGAGTGAGGAGTTCCGGCTGTACGGGGACGGAGTGGGCGAGGTGCTGCGCCGCCCGGCCCCGCGCGAGGGCTGGTCCTCGTACGGGCTGCAAGAGGTGGCGCGCTCGCTGGCCGCGGTGCCGGGCATAGCGGCTGTGCCCGCGCCGGCCGGGCTCGTCCTGGTCGCCGCGCAGGAAGTGACGGAACTGGAGCGGGAAAGCCTTCGGGGGGTGGTCCGTCGCCAGTGGCCCGGGATCACGGTCTGGGGGATGGACGAGGCCCTCGCTGCGGCGCGCGGGGCGGGTAAGGAAGTAGACCGGGCCCGGGGACTGCTGGTCGTTCTCCTGCGCGGCAGGACCACGGACATCGCCGTGATCGACGCGGGCAGCGTCGTGCTGTCCAAGTCGCTGCGCCTGGGCACGGAGTCCCTGGACGGGGAGATCACGAAGTATGTTCGTGCCCAGCACGGCGCGCAGATCGCAGCCGCGACCGCACGCCGGATTCGCACCGAGACCGGCTCACTGGCGCCCTACGCGGACGAGCGGCCGCTGACGGTGCACGGCAAGGACGCGGTGACCGGCCTGCCGAAGGACATCCAGGTCAAGCCGGAGGAGATCCGTGAGGCCCTCAGGTCCGCCTATGCGCGCCTGGTCGATCTGGCCGTCGAAGTGCTTGAGGAGACTCCGCCGGAGCTGGCCGGGGACATCATGGGCAGCAACGGACTGGTGCTCACAGGGCCCCACCCGCGCGGCGCGGCCCAGATACTCGGCGAGACGCTCACGCTCCCGGTGCGGGTCCCCAGCTCCTCCGACCCGGTCCTTGAAGGCGCGCGCGCCTTCCTCAAGGCCCAGCCGAAGACCGCCCCGTAGATCCCGCCCGCCGTCCCCACCATGGCAGCGCACTTCAGGACGTCCGGCTCCGCTGCTTTCGGTTCGTGGGAGCCGAAAGCAGCGGCCGGTGCCCACATGCCCTACGTGCCTGAACACCCCACAGATACCTGTAAGGCATGGGCACCGCGAGCTACGTGTCAACGTGCCTGACGCTCAATCCGCACCCTAGTTGGCCCAGGGCGGCGTGATGGTGCTGCCGTCGGGCAGCACCGCGCTGAGGCCGACCCGGGTGGTGACCCAGAAGTGGGCGGGCTCGTCGGTCGGATTGGTCAGGGCGAGGGTGGCGCCTGCCGGGGCCAACGCGGCATCGCCGACACCCAGTTCGGCGGTCTCGCCCTCGATGGCAAGACGGATCCTGCCGGACAGGACGTAGAAGATCTCCTCGGCGCTGATGACATGCTCCGGGGTCACCGTGCCGGCCGGGATCTCGCCACGCCATGCCGCCAGATCGCGGCTTCCGGTGGCCGGGCGGACATAGGAGGCGAAGCGGGCGCCGTGGATCTCGTGGACCACGGCCTGGTCTCCACGAACGAAGGGCATGGAATTCTCCGGGAATCTCGAAGTGGACAAGTTCCTTGTCCATATAGACAAGCCCCTTGTCCGGTTATAGTCAAGGCATGGATGACGCCCTGGCCTTCTCCGCCCTCGTGCTGGCCCTGTCCGGGCAGCTGGTTCAGGAGATCAACACTCGGGTCCGCGAGCAGGGGTTCGCCGATCTGCGTCCCGCGCACGGCTTTGCCTTCGCCCGCATCTCGTGCCGCGACGCCACCACCGCCGACCTGGCCGAACACCTGGACATGAGCAAACAGGCCGCCGCCCAGCTGGTCGAGGAGCTGGTCCGCAAGGGGTATGTGGAACGCCGCCCGCATCCGCACGACGCCCGGGCCAGGCTCCTGGCACTCACCGATCGCGGCCGGGCGGCCACCCGAGCCGCCGACGAAGCAGCCAGGGCGGCCGTCGCCCCCTGGCGCGAGGCGCTCGGCGAACGCCGCTTCGCCGCCCTCGTCGCAGACCTGACGGGACTCGCGCCCACCGGGCCGATCCGTCCCGCCTGGTAGCGCCGGCCAGCCGCCACCGGGCTGACCCCATCGGACACGCCCTAGCCGTGCTCGGCGAACGCCGCGGCGATCTCGTCGTGTCCCGCGCCCGCCGCGAGCAGCAGCCGCAGCAGCACCCTCGCCTTGTACGGGTCGAGCAGTCCGCCGTTGATCAGTCCGCGCTGCTGGAGGTCGGTCTCGGAGCCGGGCGCGCTGTAGGTGTGCCGGAGCACCGGGCCGCTGCCGGTGCGGGAGGTGAGGACGACCGGGATGCGGTCGGCGAGGGCACCCAGCACGGGCGCGAGGGAGGCGGGCACGTGCCCGGCCCCGAATCCGGCGACCACCAGGCCCCGGTACGTCGCGGCGAGCCCTTCGAGCCGGCCGGGGTCGTCGTCGAGCGTGACGCAGTGCAGAGCCACGCGGGCGGCGTCGAGCCGTGCTCTGCCGATGCCCGCCGGCAGGACGGCGCGGCGCGGCGGCGGCGCCAGGACCCGCACCTCTCCTTCGACGACGCGGCCCGCCGGGCCCGCGTTCGGTGACACGAAGGCCGCCGTGCTCGTGCTGTGGGCCTTGCGCACCCATCGCGCCGCGTGCACCTCGTCGTTGAAGGCGACGAGCGCGCCGAGCCCGCGCGCCGCGGGGGAAACGGCGACGCGTGCGGCCGCGAGCACGTTGGCCGGGCCGTCGGCGCCGGCCATCCCCGGCTGCCGCATCGCCCCGGTCAGGACGAACGGCGCGTCGTGCGGCCACACGAGGTCGGCGAGGAACGCGGTCTCCTCCAGCGTGTCGGTGCCCTGCGTGACGACGGCGCCGACGGCCCCGTCCGCCACGGCCCGCGAGGCGGCGCCGACGACGTCGAGCACCTGCGCGAAGGTCAGGCTTCCGCTGGGGACGGCGTGGACGTCCCGTACGTCCAGGGGCACGCCGAGCTCGTCCAGTCCGGGTACGGCCGCGGTGATCTCGGCCCCGGTCAGCCGTTCCCCCTTGGCGCGCCCCGACACCGATATGGTGCCCCCGAGCGCGAACAGCGCGATGCTCACGTTTCCCCCACTGCTGCCGCCGGCCGGCGCCGGGCTACGCGCCCCGGACCAGGTCCGCGGCCTTCTCCGCGATCATGATGGTGGGTGCGTTGGTGTTGCCGCGCACCAGGGTCGGCATGACCGAGGCGTCGGCCACCCGCAGGCCCCGCACCCCGTGCACCCTCAGCTCGTTGTCGACGACCGGCCCCATGGCGCAGGTGCCCGCCGGGTGGTAGAGCGTGTGCAGTTCCCGCCGGGCGTGGTCGAGGAGGTCCCGGTCGCTGTCCGAGCGCGGCGCGAGGAAGTCGGACCGCCGGTGCGCCCGCAGCGCGGGCCGGCCCGCGATGTCGAGCAGGACGCGCAGGGCGCGCACCGCGGCCGCGCGGTCCTCCTCCGTGGACAGGTAGTTGTGCACGATGCGCGGCTTGGCGCTGGGCAGGGCCGAGCGGAGGGAGACCTTTCCCCGGCCGGCCGTGTCCAGCAGGACCGCACCGTGGTGGAAGGCGTGGGCGGCCGGAACGCCGAGGCCCTCCTGGTGGAACATGACCGGCAGCGCGTGGATCTGCACGTCCGGCGCTTCCAGCCCGGCCAGCGTGCGGACGAACCCGCCCGCCTCCCCCGCGTTCGAGGTGAGCGGCCCGCGGCCCTCGGCCTCCAGGAGGGCGAGGTTCTCCGGGGTCGCCGCCGTCATCAGCGACTCGGTGTCGGTGAGGTGGATGAGGGGCAGGTGCGGGTGGTCCTGGAGGTTCTCGCCCACGGGGAGGTCGGCGCGCGGAGTGATGCCGTGCGCTTCGAGCTCCGCGGCGATGCCGATCCCCGAGAGCATCAGCAGCTGCGGGGAGTTGTACGCGCCCGCGCAGAGGACGACCTCCCGTTCGGCGTGCAGTTCCACCAGCTCCCCGTGGCGTTCGGCCTCGACGCCGACGGCCCGGTCGCCGGAGAAGAGCAGCCGGGTGCACTGGGCTCCGGAGAGCACCGTCAGGTTCGGCCGCTCCAGGGCGGGGCGCAGGTAGGCGTCGGCCGTGCTGCACCGGAGGCCGTTCCGCTGGGTGAGTTCGTAGTAGCCGAAGCCGTCCTGCTCGGGGCCGTTGAAGTCCGGGGTGAACGGGTGGCCCGCCTCCTGCGCGGCCTCCACGTACGCCGTCATGAGCGGGTGGCGGGAGCGGCCCCGGCTGACGGTGAGCGGGCCGCCGGCGGCGTGCCAGGCGGAGGCGCCGCCGTGGTGGTCCTCCGCGCGGAGGAAGTACGGGAGGACCTCGTCCCAGCTCCACCCCTTGGCGCCGGCGTCCGACCAGGCGTCGTAGTCCCGGTGGTTGCCGCGGATGTAGATCATCGCGTTCATGGACGACGAACCGCCGAAGGTCTTCCCGCGCGGCAGGAAACAGCGGCGGCCGCCCAGGCCGGGCTCGGGCTCCGACGTGTAGTCCCAGTCGTACTTGGTCCGGAACAGCTTCGCGAACGCCGCCGGGACGTGGATCTCCGCGGCGTCGTCGGGCGGGCCCGCCTCCACCAGCAGGACGCGGACGCCGGGGTCCTCGCTCAGCCTCGCGGCCAGTACGCAACCGGCCGAGCCCGCCCCCACCACGATGTAGTCGTGGCTCCGGTGCTGTGCGTCCCTCGCGTCCCTTGCGCCCCTCACGTCCTGCATGGGCGTTCCCCTCCCGGTGGCCAGTGCGACGGCGGGCTCCCATGATGGCTTCCGGCTGCGGGCACGACCAGATGCCCCCCCCGCTCCCGCTGTCCCTCCGGCGCGGGCCGCCGTCGCGACGAGGCCGGAGAGGAGGGACGAGGAGGCCGGGATGAGGTGGGCCCGGTGACCGGGACGAGGACGCCCGGGGCGCGTTCGTCATCCACGCGGTGCTCGCGCTTGCTGCTTCGTGATCCTCAGGGTGTCCGGCCTGCCGGGCTGACCGGGCGCCGCCGGCCCTGCTGCTGATCGCCCGCTCCCCGGCCCGGGGGTTTACCCCATGGTGGGGGTCCGGGCCGGTGCATAGCCTCGTCTCAGCAGGCACCTCCCTCCACAGGAGCGCACTGCATTCACTGATGTCTCATCATTTTCTGACCTCTCATCACGAACGGTGGATACCTTCATGCGTGCGCGCCTCCGTCTGCTCACTGCCGTCACGACGGCCGCCCTCGTCGCGGGCGGGATCAGCGCGTGCGGCATGCTGCGGAAGAGCTTCAACGACGACACGACCGTCGAGCAGAAGATCACCTCCGTACGGCTCGACACCGGCTCCGGCGGCGTCACGCTGCGCGGCAAGGAGGGCACCACCACGGTGGGTCTGCACCGCTACGTCGAGTACGGCGGAGACCGCCCCGAGGGTGCCACGCACCGCGTCGAGAACGGTGTCCTGGTGCTCGGCGGCTGCGGCGACGACTGCTCGGTGGCCTACACCGTCGACCTGCCGGCGGGCATACCGGTGACCGGCCGGACGGGGAGCGGCGCGGTCAGCGTGTCCAAGTCGGGCGCGGTGAAGGTGCGGACCGGTTCCGGCGCCATCGACCTGGACGACGTCAACGGCCCGGTCGAAGTGCAGGCCGGCAGCGGCGCGATCTCCGGGCAAGGGCTCAAGAGCGGCCCCGTCGTCGCCAAGACCTCCAGCGGGGCCATCGACCTCACCATGGCCGCGCCGCAGGACGTCCGTGCCGAGGCCGGGAGCGGGGCCCTCACTCTGACCACGCCCGACGGGCGGTACCGCGTGACCGCCGAGAGCGACAGCGGCGGCAAGGACCTCGCCGTCCACGACGACCCCTCCGGCACGCACCGGCTCGACCTGAGCACCGGCAGCGGCGCCATCACGGTCAAGCGGTCCTGAGGCCTTCCGGGAGGTCCGGGTGAGGGGGCCGGGCCGCCTGCCCGGCCGGGGCTCGGGTGCCGCCACTGAGGGAAGCCGGGCCGGCCGGCCCGGCCCGGTCAACCCGTCGTGCTCCCAGGCTTGCGAAGCCATGGGCCGGGGAACGGCTCTGTGCATCAGGGTGCGTCAGAGTGCGTCAGGGATCCGGTGAGCAACGCCGTGTCCGGCGCGACGGGAGGGGCCTTCGATGTCAGAGGTGTCGGGCGAGCAGCCGCGGTGGCCGGTGGTGCCGGACGGGCAGCCGCGGTGGCCGGTCGTATCGGACGAGGTGCGGGAGGCGCTGGAGCGCGGCGGGCCGGTGGTCGCCCTGGAGTCGACGATCATCGCTCACGGCCTGCCCCGGCCGCGGAACCTGCAGGTGGCGGAGGAACTGGAGGAGCTCGTACGGGAGGGCGGCGCCGTCCCCGCGACCGTCGCCGTGCTGGACGGACGGCCTTACGCGGGGCTGGACAAGGCGCAGCTAGCGCGCGTGGCGGGTGAGGACGGCGTCCGCAAGCTGGGGCACCGGGACCTGGCGCCGGCCGTCGCGGCGGGGGCGAGCGGGGCGACGACCGTGTCCGCGACGGCCTTTCTGGCGGCCCGGGCCGGGATCCGGGTCTTCGCGACGGGCGGCCTGGGCGGCGTCCACCGCGAGTGGGCGCAGACCCAGGACGAGTCGGCGGACCTGCGCCTGCTGGCGCGGGTGCGGATCGCGGTGGTCTGTGCGGGGGTGAAGTCGGTCCTGGACGTGCCGGCGACGCTGCAGCGCCTGGAGACGCTGGGCGTCGGGGTGGTGGGGTACCGGACGGCGGAATTCCCCGGCTTCTACCTCAGCGGTTCCGGCGAGCCGGTCGACTGGACGGCCGGGTCCGCGGCGGAGGTGGCCCGCGTGCTGCGCGCGCAGGACGCGCTCGGCGGCCCGGAGTCGGCCCTGATCGTCGCGAACCCGGTTCCCGTGGCTCAGCAGCTCGACCCGGCCCTGCACGACCGGGTGCTCGCCGAGGCGCTGGCGGCGTGTGCGCGGGAGGGCGTCACCGGGCAGGCGGTCACGCCGTTCCTCCTCGACCACCTCGTCCGGCACACCGGCGGCGCGTCCCTGGAGGCCAACGTGGCCGCGGTGCGGGGCAATGCGCGGCTGGCGGCCGAGATCGCCGTGGCGTACGCCTCGTGACGGGCGTCCGGGCCGGGGCGCTGCTCGTCGTCGGTGACGTGGTGACCGACGTCGTCGCCCGTCACCGCACCCCCCTCGCCCCCGCGACCGACACGGCCGCCGCCATCGCGATCCTCCCCGGCGGCGCGGGCGCCAACGTGGCCTGCTGGGCGGCCCGTTCGGGCACGCCGGACGTCCGCCTCCTGGCCCGGGTGGGCGCGGACGCGGCGGCCGGGCACGAGCGCGCGCTGCGCGACGCCGGGGTCCGGCCGCATCTGGTGGTCGATCCCGAGGTCCCCACCGGTACGGTCGTCTGCCTGGTCGGCGCGGACGGCGAGCGGACGTTCCTCACCGACAGCGGTGCCGTCGTACGGCTGTCGCCCGCCGACTGGGACGACGGCCTCCTCGCCGGAGCCGGCCATCTCCACCTCTCCGGCTACCTCTTCTTCGCCGAGCCGAGCCGCAGCGCCGCCCGGACCGCGATGGACGCCGCCCTCGCCCGCTCCGTGCCGGTCAGCGTCGACCCGGCCTCCGCGGGTTTCATCGCCCACCTGGGAGTGGACCGCTTCCTGGAGGCCGTAGCGGGAGCGGACGTCCTGCTGCCCAACCACGACGAGGCGGCGCTCCTCACCGGCCTGCCCGACCCGGCCGACGCGGCGGCCAAGCTGAGCCGGCAGTTCCCGCTCGTGGTCGCCACGCAGGGCGCCCGGGGCGCGCTGGTCGCCGCCTCGGGGGCCGTCACCGCCCGGGTGCCGGGCGAGCCGGCCACGGCCGTGGACACCACGGGTGCGGGCGACGCCTTCACCGGGGCCTTCCTCGCCGCCCGGCTGTCGGGCGAGGACCCGGCCGCAGCCGCGCGGCGGGGCTGCCGGGCCGGCGCGGAGGCGGTCACACGGCCGGGGGCCCGTCCCCCGGCGGAGGGCGGCGCCGGCTGACCGCGGCGGCTCGGGCGCGTCGTCGGCGCTGAAGTCCAGGCCCTGCGGTGGGTGGACGGCACCGCGAAGCCGGCGGCCAACTCCCCGCCGGAAGCAGCACGCCCAGGCTCCATGAGCCGCCCGAGCTTCGTGGAGACGGTGGACCCGCCGTGCGGCCGCCCCGCAGCGTCGCGCCCCGGCGGCGTTCGGACAGCCCGAGCCCGTAGTGCTGAGCGGTGTCGGAGGAACGGATGCCCGCCTCCCGCGCCGCGCCGACCGCCTCGGCGGCTTCCTCGTCGGGCACGGCGGTGAAGAGGTTCCCCACCCCGGCCGGTCCGAAGGCGAGCCGGGTGATCCAGGTCCGGCCGCTGCCCAGTGGCACCCGTTCGCCCGGCGGCATCCGTTCCACGGCTGCGGCCCGCTCAGCCCGCGGCGTCGAGGGATTCGCGGGGGTGGGGGATCACGGCTTCCGCGCCCGTCTGCTGCAGGGAGACGGTCCGCGCGGGGGCGGGGATCCGGATGCCCTCCTCGCGGTACCGCTGGTGCAGGCGCTTGATGAACTCGTGCTTGATGCGGTACTTGTCGCTGTACTCACCGACTCCGAGGATCACCGTGAAGCCGATCCGGGAGTCGCCGAAGGTGTGGAACCGGACGGCGGGCTCGTGGTCGGGGTCGGCGCCCGTGACGTCCTTCATCACGTTCTCGACGACCTCGTTGGTGATCCGCTCGACGCGCTCCAGGTCGCTGTCGTAGCCGACGCCCACCTGCACCGTGACGGACATCTTCTGCTCGGGCCGGCTGAAGTTGGTCATGTTCGTGCCGGCGAGCTTGGCGTTCGGGATGATGACGAGGTTGTTGTTGAGCTGCTCCACGACGGTGATGCGCCAGTTGATGTCGCGGACGTAGCCCTCCTCGCCGCTGCTCAGCCGGATGTAGTCACCGGGCTGGACCGTCTTCGAGACGAGGATGTGGACGCCCGCGAACAGGTTGGCCAGCGTGTCCTTCAGGGCGAGGGCGATCGCGAGACCGCCCACACCGAGGGCGGTGAGCAGCGGGGCGATGGATATGCCGAGGGTTTCCAGGATGATGAGGAAGCCCATCGCCAGGATCGCGATGCGGGTGATGTTGACGAATATCGTGGCGGAAGCGGCGACGCCGGACCTCGACTGCGCGACGGACCGCACGAGGCCGCTGATCACCCGGGCCGCGGTGAACGTCGCGGTCAGCATGACGAAGGCGATGAGCGTCTGGTTGACGACGTGTCCGACCTGGCTGGTCAGCGGGAGGGCCGCCGCCGCGGACGCCACACCGCCCGCCACCGCGGCCCACGGGGCGACGGTGCGCAGGACGTCGACGATGATGTCGTCGCCCTCCCACGCGGTCCGGGCCGCCTGCTTGCCGAGCCAGCGCAGGAGCACGCGCAGCAGGAGGGCGACGGCCACGCCGGCGGCCACCGCGATGCCGGCGACGATGAAGTCGTGCAAGGTGAGGTCGCGGTTCATCGGTGTCCCCTCACCGTTGCGGAGAACGGAGCGACGGCGTCGCCGGCTGCCGGTGGCACGGAGTAGTGGTTCGTCACCTTGTACCTGTCTGTCCTGACGGATCGTGAGTGCGGGCGAGGCCACAGAAGTGGATCATCGCGAGAGGACATCCTGCACCACGCCCGTTGCGCCCCCGCACGCACGGGTGGCGATCGGCCGCCGGTGGAAGAACGCGCGGTGACCACCTTGCCGGACGGCCGGGCACTGTCAATGACGCCTCATCACCCGGAGGTCCCCGCCGCGCCGAATGGCGAAGGACGGACTGTCCGGCCGGTAGGCGACTGCGGTTCGCTTGCAGCAGGGGTACTGCCTTCGTCTCCGAAGTCTGAAGGGGGCCGGGTGTCCGAGCGAGCGGCCGACCGAACGGAAGTCCTCGTGGTGGGCGGTGGTCCTGCCGGCAGTACGACGGCGGCGCTCCTGGCCCGCGAGGGCCTGGACGTGACGCTGCTGGAGCGCGAGCGTTTCCCCCGCTACCACATCGGCGAGTCGCTCCTGCCGTCGCTGCTGCCGGTGCTGGACCTCCTGGGTGCGCGGCAGGCAGTCGAGCGGCAGGGTTTCGTCCGGAAGTCGGGGGCGTACTACGACTGGGGCGGCCAGCGGTGGGCGCTGCGCTTCGCCGGTCTCGGCGGGGAAACCGGAGCCGGCACCGGGGTCGGCACCGGGGTCGGCACCAGCACCAGCCCCGGCCCCGGCCCCGGCCCCGGCTACAGCTTCCAAGTCGTCCGCTCGGCCTTCGACCAGGTGCTGCTGGAGCACGCGCGGCAGGCCGGCGCCGTCGTCCGCGAGGGCGTGAGCGTCCGCGGGATCACCTTCGGCGAAGGGCGCCCGGTGGAAGCCGCGTACGCCTCGCGCGACGGCGACCACGGCGCCGGCAGCGGCGGCGGCAAGCGAGCCGAAGGCGGCCGGATCGCCTTCGAGCACCTCGTGGACGCCTCCGGCCGGGCCGGAGTGCTCGCGGCGCGGCAGTTGCGCACCCGGCGCTTCCACGACGTCTTCCGCAATGTGGCCACGTGGGGGTACTGGCGGGGCGCCGCCCCGGTCGCGGCCGCCCCCGACGGGGCGATCTGCGTCTTCTCCCTCCCCGACCACGGCTGGTTCTGGGCGATTCCCCTCCACGACGGAACCCTCAGCGTCGGCCTGGTCACGGACAAGCGTTCCTTCTCCGCCGCCCGGCAGGCCCTGGGCGGTACCGAGGCCGTCTACGCCTCCCGCCTGCGCGCCGTCCCCGCCCTGCGCGGGCTGCTCGGCGGCGCCGCACTCGTCTCGCCCCTCAAGGTGGAGAGCGACTACTCCTACACCGCCGAGCGGTTCTGCGGGCCGGGCTACTACCTGGCCGGTGACGCGGCCTGCTTCCTCGACCCGCTGCTGTCCACCGGCGTGCACCTGGCCATGTACAGCGGGCTGCTCGCCGCCGCGGCCATCGCCACCGTACGGCGCGGTGAGGCCGCCGAGGCCGAGGCGCAGGCCTTCTACCAGGGCGCCTACCGGCACGCTTACGAACGGCTGCTCATCCTCGTCGGCGCCTTCTACGACGTCCACAGGGGCCGTGACGCGTACTTCCGCCGCGCCCAGGCCCTCAGCCACCGCGACCAGCAGCACCTCCGGCTCCACGAGTCGTTCCTGAACATCATCAGCGGCGTCGAGGACCTCCGCGACGCGGAGCACAGCGCCACCGCCGCCGCCTTGCTGCTGGACCGGCTGCAAACGCCGCTGCCCGGTCACTCCGCCGCCGGTCTCGGCGGGCACGGCACCGGCCGCATGACGCCCTGGCCCACGACCCCGGACCGCGCCGTCGCGGGCCTGTACCTGGCGCGGGAGCCCCGTCTGGGACTGCGGCGCACCTCCTGACCCGGGTCTTGAGGCCGTGTGCACGGCGGGTGTGGTCACGGCCGTACCCGGCCCCGGCGGCAACTCGGAGACCGGCATCGATTACCAAGCGAACGTCTGGGACCGCTACAACTGGCCGGAGAGTTCGGCATGAGAGGCAGCAGTTGCGTGCAACACCACGATCGGGGGCCGAAGGGGGCCCGGCCCGGCCCGAAGGCCCCGGGACGGGACGGGACGCGTACGGGCATCGGCCGCAACGGAGACGCCCGGTGAAGGAGACACGGCGGTGGGAGCGGTGCGGCGTTCCGGCCTGTGGTGTGGCCGTGGTCGCGGGGCTGGTGGCGGGATGCGGCGGGGCGACGGCGCATGACGGCGCGCGGGATGCGCCCCGGTCTCCGGTCCGGCAGGTGCCGTACTGGCTGGACGGGGCCGCGCCGCCGGCGGTGGCGCAGCAGTTGCACGTGGCGGTCCCGGCCACGGCGACCGAGGTCAAGGCCGCCCATCAGAAGGGGTTCCAGGACGACGGGCTGCTCCTGGCCTTCGCCCTGCCCAGCAGCGACGTCGACGGCTTCGTCGCGCAGCTGGCCCCGGAACGGCCGCTGCGGACGCGGCAGGAGCCGGTTGCCGGAGCGGTGAAGCCGACGACGCCGTTCGCGCATCTGGGACTTCCGGAGCCGGAGTCCCTGCCCGGCGTACGCGAAGGCCAGGTGTGCGCTCCCTGCCAGGGCGACCTGAACTCCCTCGACGTCGCGGTCGCGCGGGCCGGCGAGGGCACCAGCCGCATCTACCTCCGCGGCGTCGACTGAGGCTCCAGCGTGGCGCTCTCCATCACCTTGTCAACCTCCTGGTTCTCCTCCGGCCCGCCCGGCTGCGCGACACCGAGGAGGAACGCCGAGCGGCTGTCGTCCACGGAGACGAGGGTCAGCCGGAGGTGCCCCGGGGTGCCCGTGCCCTGCTTGCCGTCGCTGACCCTCAGCGCCACCGTGTGGGCGGGGCGGCCGTCGACCGTCGTCGGCCGGGACTCCTCGAGTTCGGAGCTCCCGTCCGGGTAGAAGAACTCGGCGTTCGAGCGGGCCGCCCGCTCCGTCTGCCGCTGCAGGGCGGGCTGCGGGACCGCTCCGGCGCGGCCGGCGAGCACGGTGCTGCCGCCCTCACCGCCGGCCTGCTTCTTGGTGACCGACGAGGTGAAGGCGCCGATCAGCTTCTTCTGCCCTTCGTGCTCCCACCCCTCGGGTATCGCGTAGGAGAGTCCGGCGGCGGCGTCGGTGACCCGGGGCCGGCCGGCGAACGGCGCCGTGTCCTCGTCGCGCGTCAGCCACCAGCCGGCGGCGATCCCGGCGACCAGCAGCAGGACCAGGGCCGCCACGGCACCGGCCACCACCGTCCGCCGGTTGCCGTGCCCCCGGCCGGACGGGGAAGGGGCCGGGGGCGCGGGCGGAAGGGTGAGGTGGGGGTGAGGCGTCGTCATGGTCCCAGCGTCCGTGATCCGCGCGGGACATGCCTGAGCACGCGTACTCACGCGCGTACTCACGTGTCCCTCAAGCACTCACGTAGCTCGTACGTCCCTCACGTGGCTCGTACGTCCCTCACGTGACTCGTCGTCTCTCACCTGACTCGTCGTCTCTCACGTGTCTCACGCACTCGGGAAGGACGCAGGCGAGGGGCGGTCAGTTGTTCCAGGGGTTGGCCGGCTGGTCGTTGATGGCCGTCCAGAAGCGGGTGCCGGCCGGAACGTCGCCGTAGGCCCAGAAGCTCCAGCCGCCCGAGCTCTCCAGGTCGGGACCGTATCTGCCGTCGTGGAACTCGGCCATGCGCCAGCCCGTGCCGAAGGTGTTCGCGCAGACGCCGTCGCCGGCCGCGCGGCTGGTCAGGCGGGTGCCTCGGATCGGGTTGGTGGCCGCGACCGCGCCCCGGGCCCAGCCCGCGTAGAAGCCGGGGGTGATGCCGGCGGGGGCGGGCCGGCCGTCGATCCTGAGGCAGAGCACGGGCAGGGCCGTGGTCGTGGCGGTGTCGCCCTGATACGGGTTGCTCAGGGGGCCGCCGCCGACCTGGACGGTTCCGCCGGGGCCGTCCGCCATAAAGGTCCAGGTCATGGCCTTGCCGCCGGAGTCGGCGGCGGGCGCGGCTGCCGCCGCGGGGGTGGCGAGGCCTCCCGCCGCGGCCAGCGCCGCAACGCCCAGAGCGAGGACCGTCTTCACCGAACGCATGGCTTCTCCTCACTGATGTGACTTGAGATGCATGGCGTAACGGTGCGGATTCTCCACGCTCTTCACAGGACCTCCAAGGCGGGAAACCGGCCAGCGGCCACCGGTGCCGTCCATGGACGACGCGAAGGGCGGGGGCGGCCCCGGGGTGCGGGGGGGCCCCCCCCCTCCCCGGGGGTGAAT